>NZ_FMCH01000100.1 GCF_900091855.1 Streptomyces sp. DvalAA-14 | reverse complement strand
GCTGCCGCTGGCGGCCGATCATTAAACCGCCACCCACCCCGGCCAGCCCGCCCTGCACCAACTGCTGCACCATGCCCACTCCCCTCACGTCGAGGAGGCAGAACTGCCCACCACTCCCAACCGCCATCCGCACCACCCCCCGAACGGCCCAACCCACACCCGCCGCTGTCCCCATTCCGCCAGCGGAAACGAAGGTCACCCAGCGCAACCGAAAAACATGTGTTCCCGATCGCACTCCTTCACGCCCCCCAACGCCGGTCACGGCCACGGATGCCAGCACACCGGGAGGGGTACCGATACCGGGTGACCGACTTAACCTAGGCAACCTGACTGCGCCTCAGATTTCCGCTCGGAGTGGGTGACGTATTTGTGACGCAGAGCGGCTGAAGAAGCATCAGAAAATGCCCTGACCTGCGGAAATTACGGAAAGAGCTCCGGCCTCCGGAGCCGTGTGCGCAGGTTCGAATCCTGCCGGGGGCACCCTGTACTGGGTGCCAAAAGACCCCGCCATCAGCCACAACGCTGAGCGCGGGGTCTTTGTACGTGTGCCGCCGGATGCGGCCGGCGGCAGCCGTTTGCCGGTGATCACGTAATGACGACGTAATGATCTTGGCCAGCCTCAAAGGTGCTCACAGGCACGCCACCGCAGTGAACGTGACTCTGTCGACCGCCCTTGGACCGAGCAGAACTCCGCGAACGACGCCTGAAGCTGGAACCACGTGCCCGGAGGGCCACAGCCACGGCCGTCAGTCCCGATCCGTCTCAGCCCGTTCGGTGCCGTTCAGGCTTTTCGCCACGACCTGCAAGAAGTAGGCGGCAGCTCCTGGTCGGTGCTCGAACGGCCCCTCCAAACGGGCCGCGCTGATGTACACACCGACCGGAGAAGCGGGACGGTAGAGCACCACTTCGTCCGCTTCCCTCGACGGGAGTGGCGACGGAAGATGTGCCACTTCGTGTTTCGCGAGCCAACGACTGATCTCCGCAGCACGCCCAGTGCTAAGGCGTCCCCACTCGGAGTCATAGAGCTCTCGTAGCCATCCCATGGAAACGGCCGTAACCCCGTGATCAGCGTCGATCGCGGCCAGAATTTCATCACGCTGGTCTTGCATCTACCCCCCTGATCTGTGCTGGAAGGATTCTGACACCTGCAGTCGTCCTTTTGCGACACGGGGGATGGAGTCAATCAGTGACCTGCAGGCATGCCTTCCGGCAGACACACGGAATGGGAGCCCCGGATGTCTCCGAAGGTCCCATTGCATGCATGCCCGTACTTCCGGCTTACGCCGGTCCCTCGCCAAGCCCCTGCATGATCCGGTCGTTCATCTCGGCTCCCTGGCCGTCGATGCACTTCGCGTAGATCTTGAGCAGCACGTCCACCGAGTGGCCGGCGCGGGCGGCAACCTCCGGTGCGGGGACGCCCGAGTTCAGCCATTGGGAGACGCCCGCGTGCCGCAGGTCGTAAGGCCGGGCCGCCAACACCGAGGAGACCTGGCCGGGCAGGAGAGCAATCTCCCGGGCCTGCTTCCACGTCCGCGAGTACGACGACGAGGCCACCACGTTGCCGTACTCGCTCTGGAACAACCGGCCGTCCTTCGCCATGCCGAACACCTCGATGTGCTCCCGCAGCAGCCGGACGAGCGGCGGTGGGATCGGCACGATCCGGACCTCACCGGCAGCCCGTTGCTTGAGGCCGCGCCGTTCGTGCGCCTCGCCGTTGTCCGTCCACGCCTTGCCCGCGCTGGGCCGAGTCTCCGCCAGTTCGATACGGCCCCAACCCGTCGCTGGCAAAGTGCAGTCCGACCGCCGCAGGCCCAAAGCCTCGCCGGGCCGAACCGCCGCGTAGTACAGGCAGCCGAAGAACGCCCGCAGCCGTCGGCCGCTCGCCCCGGTCATAGGACCCCACGTACGTCAGGGCGATCAGCAATTCCCGAGCCTGACCAGGATTGACCACTACCCGCCGGTCGACCTCCTGTACGGCCCGCTTCCTGCGCTTCCGCCGCACCCTGCTGAGCGGATTCGACGGCAGCGCCTCCAACTCCATCGCGTACACAAGCACGTTGAACACGACCGCCCGGCGCCGCCGATACGTCTGCGTAGCCGCCGGCTTCCTGTCGAGCATCCGCCCCAGCGCGTCGATCAGTTCATGCATCCGGGCGATCTCCAGCAGCTTCGCGACCGGCAGCGACGCCTTCTCGATCTACGCAACTGCCGCCGTGATCTCCGCCGGCCGCTCCCGTTCCCGGCGCGGCGGAGGCAGTAGATACGAGCGGAGCGCCCGCCGCAACACCTCGGGCGCGGGCCGCCCGCCTTGACTTGACCAGTACCGGCACGACCCCCGCCAGCGCATCGGTCATGCTGTCGCGATGTTTGGCCGACGCCTCCGACCAGCGGTGATCGAGGTAGACGTGTCCGGCGGAGGCATCAGCTAAGCGATTCACTGGCCGGCCCCTTTGTTCGCGGCGGCGGACGAGGGCGGGGCGGAGAGCGGCCGGATCTCGGAGGCCCGGAAGGCCACGCCATGCCGCCCGTCGTTCTCCCACGGGGTGGCCACAAGGTCCCGCACCTGCACCGGCATCCCGAGCTGCACGCCGCTCGGCTCCCCAGGCACGCTCACGTTCACCACATCGGCCGATCCCATGGACATGAGGCACAGGCCGACCTGGAAGCAGTCTGGCCGGTGTCGCGGTCCACGCGGAGCTGACCGGTCTCACGGTTGGCGACGCGCGGGCGGGGGGAACCGCGCAGATGATCGCCGTGTACTTGGTGGTGCCGATCGGGAGGCTTGCCACAATTCTGAACTCCTCTGGGGTGACGGGCCGGAGGCGATCCTCCAGCCTGATTTACAACCCGTAGTACGGATTGTCAAGCGCCTTGGGATGAGGGACGCTAATTGCTTGCGTGCAAGCAAGCACGAACCGTCCACCGACCTGCGGAGCCCGCATGCCAGCCGAGAACACACAGCCCAAGTACCGGCAGATCGCCGACTACCTGCGGCGCGGCATCATGGACGGCACGTTCCCGGCCGGCCAGCCCCTCCCGTCCGAAGAAGCGTTGGCGAAGCAGTTCGGCGTGACGCGCCCCACCGTCCGCCAAGGACTAACAGAGCTGCGCGCCTCCGGCCTGGTCGAGGCCATCATGGGCCGCGGTACGTTCGCCCGCTCGCCGCATAGCCGCCCCAATGTGACGCGCCCCCGGGGCGTCCGACGAGGCAAAAACGGCAGTTTCGCCGAGGCCGACGGCATCAAGTGGGCCGAGGTCGAGGAGCCGATCGCCGTCCGCACCGACGCCCCGCTCGCCCTGGCCGACCTCCTCCGCGTCCCGCCCGGCGAACCGCTCTACACCTACGACGCGTTGCAGACCGCCGAGCCGGGGCTCCGCCAACTCCACCGCACGTACGTGCCGTTCTCCATCCTGGTGGGCACGAAGTTCGAAGAGGAAGCGCCACCGCCGGCCCCGCAGCTCTACGCGGCACTGGCCGATCTGGGCCACGAACTCCACTTCACGGAGTACCTACGCCCCCGCATGCCACTCCCCGACCAGGCCCAGGCACTCCGCCTCCCCGACGGCGTCCCGATCCTGACCATCCTCCGCGTCACCCTCAACGAGCACGACAAGCCCCTCGCTCTGGAGGAGTTCCAACTCCCCGGCGACGACCTCGAACTCGCCTACCCTCTCTGACCCACGGAGCCCCTGGCTCAAACTTTCTCTACGTCTTCAAGGCACCGCGTAGGCGCGGCACGCCCCGGCTGGCCACGGTCAAACGCAAGAGCCCGTAGAACGTAGTTAGACTCCGCCCACGTCTACACCTCAGAACGTACGCCTGGCGATGGCGCGCGGGGTCATCATGGCAGGCAGCGGGGCGCTGGGAGGGACCTCAGCACTCAATTCTGCCCTGTCCAGATTTGCAAAAGCCTCGCACCCTCAAATTCATCGGTCTACCATGAGCCCATGATACCGCCAGAGTTGCCCCTCGGAACACAAATGTGGCAAGACGTTCGCACCCCCACAATTGATGCAATCGCCAAGATCTACGAGTACAGGCGGGATCGAACTGAGCCTGCGCCGGACACCGAAGGCACCACACAGAGCGACTACAAAGCGCTATTTGGCAGATCTCCAAACAGCGCGAGCATCTATAGGGGCGAAGAACTAGGTGGCCTCAATGTTCTTTACGAAAGAGTCAAATCTTTGCCGCCGATAGCACTCAAATTCATGCTTCCGGACGATCGCGAAGAAGACGACCCAGATTTCGATAAAGTATTGCTCCATGAAGTGGCTATGATTCCCGTACTCCTGGCGAGTAGATACATAAGGGAACACCCTAATGAAGAGTCTATCAACGAAGACGACTTGCATCGACTATATCTTGGACAGGAGTCCTATCTAGTCGGCGATGATCTGAGAATGAACGTTTACGTTCCCATCCTTGGAGTCGTCATTGCGTCAGAATCAGAGGTTTTCGACAAATACTCCATCGTCGAACTGAGCAAGAAACAGCGCGCATTGCTAGCCAAAGTTTCCTTCGTATCACCTCATGATGCGCAGGAATTGGGAGCCGTGACACATGCCTTGAATTTCGAGGACGTTCCAGCCTACGCAGGAGGCTGCGGCCTCTACTTCGCCGTCGGACCGTACGAAGCCACGCTTGACCTCGTGAATCAGTTCTTTGAGGCGGCCTGTATAGATTCTCCAGGTGCTATTGGATACGCCCAGATGCTATTTGAGCCAGTCGGATGGTTCGGGGATATGGACGGTGATGGAAATACAGAATCCGTCCATCTTCTTCGAGACTACGCAACGCGCCTCGATGCACTGACATTGCATAAGGCTGAGATAGGCCCGAACGAGCTTTCAAGCACGAATTTCTACTTCGAGAGATTGAGCCACAGTCATCCTAGCCTCCGAGTGGCCGCACGCCGCCTTTCGACTGCACGAGCCCGATCCAACGACGAGGATCGCATAGTCGACCTGTGTATCGGGCTAGAAGCGTTGCTCGGTGGCGGATCGCAATCAGGCGAGATTATCCATAAAATTTCTCTCCGTGCGGCCGCGATGCTGTCCCAATCCGGATGGGGGCGCAGTGTCGAGATAATGACTGCAATGAAGGACCTTTATTCATATCGCTCCCGAGTTGTTCATGGAGTTCCCGGCCCTCATAAGAAGCAAATGCTTTACATCGATGGCACGCCAATTCATGCATCGCGCTATGCGCTGGCGGCCCTTTGCGCTGTCCTGCGCATTTCGCTGCAGGTAAACGGGTTTCATCCCGATAAGGTTGATGCCATGTTCGTCTATTCAGTGCTGGATTCAGTCGCATCTCAAATTTCCACCAATGAACAAGATTAAAAATCGCCACCTTCCGTCGTCTCCCAGCCGTGCGTACCACACGTGATCACGACTAGCGCGGTGCATCGGTATAGTCGCGCAACCAAGTCGGCGAGGGGCAATGCTGCCTTCCCCCCGCGTCGACCAAGTGGCTGGCACCACAGCAGGCTCAGACAGAGTTTCCCTCTTGGCCGGCCATCTATCGCGAGGGTGGATCTTCCCTTCGTATACCTGGAACCGCGTTGAGGCCACACGCTGCCCGCGGTGGCCACAAAACCAGCTCAAGCGAACGAATCAACGCGAGTGGAATCCATGATGGCCTGCAAAATCTGCAACTCAGCTTCCTGCAGCTTGAGTTCGGTCAATCTGAGGCCAAGACTGTTTAATGTCAATGGTTGAGAAGAGACCGCAACTCTTCCGAGCGGCGACCCTCCAGTGTCTGGTGGACAACCTGGTCGTAGCCCATTCTGCTCAGGACATTGGCGCCCAAGGTGGGGTCCTGGAGGCCGATCATGCGTCGCTCGTGAGGTTTAAGCTCCGCGCCGCGGTAGTTCAGGCTCAGGGAGCTTTTCAAGATCGCGTCGATGATCGACACCACCACTTGCAGGAAGTGGTCGTACTGCGCCGCAGTAGATTCGATCCCCAGACCCGCAAACAGCCATCCGGCGAGCAGAGGCTCCAAGTAGACGCCCCAGTCGAGCGCGCCTGTCGGCGCGTACCTTGACACGAAGTCCGCGAAGTCGTCGCGGCTCAGCTCTACGTGACCGTCTACGGCCACGACAGGCCCCTGACGAAGTGTGGACATAGTGGCCTCTCGTTGATCTCTCATAAGACGTCCGACGGGTGTACCGGTCTGTTTCACGGCGCTCTCGGAGCTTTTGCCCTGGAGCGGCTACATGCGTGCTCACGGCGCCATGTTGGGTTCCTCGAAGGCCACCTCTCGCCTTTGCCGCCCGGTCCGGGCTGCGGCGCTGGGGCGCCGGTCCCGGCCCGGCGGCAAGACCGAGGTATTCCGCCAACAGCACCAGCAGCCAGCCGTCGCGGAAGTCGGCCCATCAGCCGGCGGCAGCACCCGGCAACCCCAGCTTCGCCCGCTCCTCCTCCGCCGCCTCCACCGCCAGGCCGCCCGCGATCAGTTGCGCCAGAATCTCCACCGCCGCCAGGCGGACCGGACCCAGGTGAACGATGCCGTCGCCGAAGACATTCACGTCCGCCTTGAGACCGGGGAAGTCCGAATCCAAGCCCAGAGCGAGCAGTTCCTCGGCCAGCAGATCCGCAGCCTCCCTCGCGTGCGCCCAGCCACGTACGTAGGCGACGTCCGCTGTCAGAGACTCGGCTCGACTCGCACAGACACCACGTGCGTCAGTCATTGCCCGCCCTCCTCCTCACGTCAGCCCGTTCGGCAACCAGACCGCCGCCACCGGCTTCGAGAGCCAAGGCGTGGGAGGAGAGGGCAAGGCGGACGAGTCCGGCCAGGCGTCCGGCGGTCTCGGGCGAGACGCGGCCGAGTTCGATGAAGCCCTGTCCGAAGGCGTTGATGTCTGCCCAGAGGTAGGGGAAGTCTCGCTGCATGCCCGAGGCCGTCAGGACGTCTCGAAGTGAGGTCGCCGCGTTGCGGACGGCATACCACTCTCCGCTTGCGACCGAGGGGCCGCCCACGGGCCCGCCCTCGGGAGACTCGTCACCTGACATCGACCGTCTCCTGCCCGTACTGCTCAATCCGCGCCAGAAGCTGGCAGGAAGCGGTCAGCATCACGGCCAGCGCGACCACTTGCAGCGGGGAGCCGTGCTGCGGCCGGATCGGAGCATCCAGCCACTCGAAGCGGTCGCCGGTCAGAGACATCGGTCCGGGCACCACGACATAGGAGCCCGTGTCGAGGAAGGTGTGGCGCGGCGGGTTGTCGGTCTCCCTACCCAACGCGCGCGCGAAACGGTCACGCGATGCCCTCGGCAGGAAGAAGCCCATCCGGTCCGCCGCCCGGTCGACCATCACCGGGCCCACCGGCATTCCGCGCCGCCGCAACTGGTCGAAGGTCTCCATACCTGCCGTCTGATCGGTGGCCACGACGTCGAAGTGCCGACCGGCCGCGAGGAGGTACGGCTGCCGCGGATCATCCAGCCAGGCGGTGCGGCATACCGCTGGGTCGTCCGCCGCGCGGCTCAGCCACTCAATTCCACGCCTGGTCATCGTCTGCACGCGGCACCACCTGAGAAACACCGGCCGCGGACTGTCCGCCGCCATCTCCAGATTCGGACCCGGACCCCTGGCCTGGGCAGATGACGAGAGGTGACGGGGGATGACGTGCGGGCTCAAGTGCCGTCATCCCACGTCGCCCACGCCCCGGACCACGAGCGCAACTTTTGCCACTCCACCAAGCCTTCGAACACGTAGAGTCGATGGTCACCGCTATCAGCGTGAGCGGACCGAGGAGGCGCGGTGGGGAGCACGGTCACGGGGAGCGGCACTCCGGTCAGTACGGCCCGCAGACAACGCGGTTGGGGACAATTGCGGCTCGTCAACGAGCTGCGGCGAGCTGCCCAGAACCGAGGCCAATCCCTACCGACCGATGCCAGCGTGAAGCGGCGCATCGCGAGTTGGGAGAATGGGCACAGCCAGCCGGACGAGTTCTATGGCCTTTTGCTCTGCGAAGCCCTCGAACTCACCCCCGCCGAACTGGGACTGCACCACGCCGGCCCCGGGCAGGACGCACAGGTCCTGGAGACGCGCTACCCGCCCAGCCCCGACGCCGCCATTGCCAATGTCGACCAACTCTGGCGGGCCGACCTTCACGGCTACGAGCCGCTGCTCCTCTCCGAGCCCTCCGAACCAGCCTGGAGCGACGCCTCCTTACGCTGGCTCGTCGCCCCGGAGCCGGTGCCGCTCCCCGGGGTCAGGGCATCAGGAAACCGGGTCGGCTTGGCCGACGTTGCCATGGTGAAGTCCACGAGCGACACGTTCGCGATGCTGGACGACCGCTTCGGCGGTGAACACGCTCGGCAGTCGGTCATCCAGTACCTGAGCAGGGACGTAGCGCCGCTGCTCAGCGGCCAATACACCGAAGGTGTCGGACGGGCGCTCTTCTCGACCGTCGCCGAGGCAACGCTCCTGGCCGCGTGGATGTCGTACGACGCCTGCCATCACGGACTCGCGCAGCGGTACTTCCTCCAGGCGCTCCGCTTCGCGCAGGACGGCAACGATCGCCGACTCGCGGGCAGCATCCTCTCCGCGATGAGCCACCAGGCCACTTTTCTGGGCCATTACACGCAGGCCGCGACCCTCGCGCGGGCCGCGCGGATGGGTATCTCCGGGGTGGCGACGCCAACGTTGATGGCCCAGTTCCACGCGATGGAGGCCCGAGCGCTCGCCCGTACCGGCGACAAGCGCGCGTGCGAACTGGCCCTGGCAGAAGCGGCCCGCTTCCTGGACCGCCGCAACTCTTGCGATGAACCCGAGTGGATCACCTACTTTGACGAAGCCGAACTCGCTGCCGAGTCCGCCCACTGCTTCCGCGACGTGAGCAACGCCCGCCAGGCCGTCGAGCACGCAGGCAATGCGATGAGCGGCAGCCACATCCGATCAGACTTCTTCGTCACGATGGTGCTGGCCGATGCCCACCTTCGGGCCGGCGACGTCGAGGGAGCGTGCCGGGTGGCCCTGGATGCGCTCGACCTGGGAGAGCAACTTCGGTCGGCGCGATGCGTTCAGTACCTGGCCGACTTCCGACAAGCTCTCAGCGCTCACGCGGGGAACCGGGTGGTGCGCGATCTTGCGGAACAGGCCGAAGGCCAACGTATATGGGAAGCGTCAGCGCGCCAGTTGGCCCGGAGCGGTAAATGATTGCCGCCACTCACCTTCTTACCGCCGGGGGCGTGCTGCTCGGTGCCCTGCTCAGCGTGGGAACGGCTGCTCTGTCGGACCGTGTACGAGCGAGGAGGGAGCGGAACGACCGTTGGAATGTCGCGCGTTTTGAGGCGTACCGCGCGTTCATGAACGCCATGCATAGGCAGGTGGGCGCCGCGCGTGCTCTGGGGACGACAAAGGGGTTGCTGGAGGGGCCTCCGCCTGTCGATGAGGAGACCGGAGTACGAGAAATATCTGAGTCGGACCGGGAACTTGATCTCGCTCACGAGATAGTTCAACTACTGGGGAACGAGCGTACTGGCGCCGCTGCCCACGTATGGCGATTCGCGGTCTGGCAGCTCAGCGACTACGCCCGTGGCCTCATCCCGGCGGGACCCGACGAGTGGGCCGTGGCCTACACCGAGTATCGGCGGGCCCGTGACGAGTTCCAGGCTGCCGTACGGCTCGACCTCGGCATTTCGGGCCCCGGATTCCAGAGACTGACCGCTCGCCATTGGACTCCTCCGGGGAGCACACCGCCCCCGCCCAACAGTCCCTAGAAAGGTCGCCAGTCACGCCGGTCGCCGCCGGTACGTATCGCTTCCACGCGCCGGGCAAACTCAGAGGCCGCCTTGGGTTCCGCTGCCGCCTTGCCGCCCATCCAGAGCGTCATCATCAGCTCGCGCACGTCAGCGAGGACCGGATAGCCCGGCCAGTTCATCAGGTCGAAGCCGTAGTGGTGAACGAAGGATTCGTACTGTTCGCGTGAGTGCCAGCCGTAACGGTCGTAGTAGATCGCGGTCAGGATCAGGTCCCACTCACGCGGGGCGAGCGCGAAGCCGTCCAGGTCGATGAGGACTGCCTGCCCGGACCGGTCGCGCAGCACATTGCCGATGTTGGCGTCGCCGTGGATCATCCCGAACGGCAGCACGAAGTCGAGACGGCCGTACTCCTTCTCCAGCCTCTCGGCCCGCTCCCGCAGGAAGGCCACGTCAGACGCTGCCGCGCCGTCGAGGCGCTGGAGCGAGGCCCGTAGCTTCACGAAGGGCTCGAAGTACGGCAGCCCCAACGACTCCGGCTCCTCCAGCCAATGCAGCCGCTTCAGCAGGTCCGCCAACTCCGGGAGCGTGGCGTACTCCTCATCGTCCTGGACACTCTCCCAGAAGGTGACGACGCGCCCGCCGACGACGAGCGGCTGAGCAACGCCCGGCAGCACGCGATTCGCAGGGAACCGCTCCTCCTCCAGCCAGCGGGCCACCCGGACCGCGCGTTCCATCTCGGCCAGCACGTCCCGGGCCGCCGTTATCCGCACGATGACCGGTCGGCCGGCCAACTCGTACACGGCATTGGACCCGAGCCTCAGCAACCGGGCCTCCGCCGCATCTAGCCCCGCCCCCGCGCACGCTTCCCGCAGAACCGCGAGGGTTGTCTCCGCAGTGAAGGCCATAGCCCCGCCACCTGCCCTGTCATCGTCCGAGACACCACTCGCCATGCAACCGACCATACGGGTCAACCTCCCTGCCCGGCAGGCGGTTCACGTCGTAGGGGCGTAATGATCAAGCTGTGCGACGGGCCCGCCCGGGGCGTCCGGCCAGTTCAGCACACCACACAGCGCAACGGCCTCCCTGGCCTCCGGAGCCGTGTGCGCAGGTTCGAATCCTGCCGGGGGCACTCCGAAAACAAGGCTCTGACCAGCAGAAATACTGGTCAGAGCCTTTCTTGCACCCGCCACAACGCACACGGTCTTCTGACCGTTGCTCATTTCGAGCCAAGAGCACCAGCGCAATGACGGATACACTCCGGGCATTGGCTATTTCCGCTGCTCAGGAAGCCGCTCATGGAGTAGTGGCCGCCTCTGGCTCTCGTCGGAAGCACGCCGCAGGCCAGATTCGCCTGGCGCCTGTTCTCCTTGCGCGTTTCGTTGTGACCAGGGCAGATCCGGAAAACGCACACGGTCCCGGCTGTCTTTGCACTTCTTCACGTTGGGTGGCGCGAGCCGAGGTGCGGAGGGTTGGCGGCCACGGCGGATGACGACCGGCGCGGCGCCCAACTTGGAGAACAGCCCCGGAGGCCACCTGGCCGGCGTTCGCGGGCGGGGGTGCGCATGAGGCACTGGTCAGCCGATTCCGGTGACGGACAGCGCGGTCGTCCAGTTGTTCTTGATGGCGGTGCGGGCTGCGGACAAGGTGATGGTGCCCTTGCAGACGGCGTTCTTCAGCTTGGTCTCGACGCCGTCCTTGGTGGTGGCGGTCTTGGTGCCGGAGTAGGGCTCGGGCCACAGGTTGCCGGGGTCGCGCCGGGAGCCACCGAGTTCGAGGGGGATGTCGTGGTTCTCTTCGTAGGAGCCGCGAGGTGGCACCCGGGAAGGCAACCCGGAGGCGTGACGCTTCCGCGAACGCTTCCCGACGGTCCTGCGGGCACACCGCACTCATGGCAACGGCCTTCGCTTGATCCCGTACCTCTGTGACGGAGCACAGTAGGCGAAGGCCGCCCTCCCGTTCGGTCGGTCGCGGTCTAACTGGTATGGGTCATGTCGAGGACGATCTTTCCCCGGCGGGGCGGTCGCGCGGCTGTCTCGTGTGCCTGCGCTGCCTGATGGGCCGGGTAGGTGTCCCGGACTGGAACACGGAAGCGGCCCCGGTCGGCGAGTGCCGCGGCTGACGCGAGCCCGTGGACGCCGTCGGGCTGGCCGCCGAAGCGGCCCATGGACAGCCGAACTCCGTACGTGGATGCCCCGAAGTCAGCCAGAGTGACGACGCTGTCCGCGGTGCCGACCAGTTCGATCAGTTCAGTCAGCGACCCGGCCCCCGCGACGTCGAGTGCCCGGTCGACCGGAGCGGCGGTCAGCGCGCGGATCCGGACGGGCAGACCGCGCCCGTAGTCCACGGGTTCAACCCCCAGCTCCCTGAGGAACTGGTGGCTGTCGGGGCGTGCGGTGCCGATCACGCGGGCGCCGCGTGCCACCGCAAGCTGCACGACAATACTGCCGACGCCGCCGGCCGCACCGTCGACCAGCAGTGTCGTGCCGTCCTGGATGTCGAGCAGGTCGAGGGCGCGGGTCGCGGTCTCGATGCCGGTGCCCGCCGCACCGGCTTCGGCCCACGTCATGCCGTGTGGTTTGTGCGTCCAGAAGTCCAGGACCGCGTACTGCGCGCTCGCCCCGCCCAGTCGCGCCACGTCGACCGCGCCGAAGACCTCCTCGCCGACGGCGTAGTCCGTTACCTCGGCGCCGATCTCGTCGATCACTCCGGCAGCATCGACGCCGGGAATGTGCGGCAGGTCGAGGTTCTTGCTCGCGGGGGACGAGCCTTCGCGCAGTGCGAGATCGACGGGTGAGACCGCCGTGGCTTTGACGGCGATGCGGACCTGGTGAGGGCCGGGATGAGGCTCGGGCGCGGCACCCAGGGTCAGGACCTCGGGCGGGCCGAACCGCTCGAACTGCACAGCAAACATGATCACCTCTCCTACCCGGAGTCTCCGGGCGCTTGAATGAGGTGAACATCATTCCGGAGCGTCTGCTCCACTCCAGGGGAAGATGAGAGGGACGAGGAGAAAAGTGACTCGGAAAGCCAGGGCCGACGCGGCCGACAACCATGAACACATCATCGCGACCGCCCGCGAGGCTTTCGCCGCGGAGGGCGTGGGCCTTCCCATGCGCGAGATCGCGCGGCGTGCCGGTCTGGGCATCGCGACGTTGTACCGGCACTTCCCGACCCGCACGGACTTGATCAGCGCGGCCCTTGCCGGGCATGTGGCGGCCTGCCGGGCTGACACGCAGGCCGCACTGGCGGAGCCGGACGCCTGGACCGCGCTCAGCGGAGCCATCCGCCAGTTCGCGGAACACCAGATCCGGGCCCCCGGCCTCAGTGAGGCCCTGCTGGGCTCACACGCGGCAGGCGACGCGTTCCGCAACGACCGGCGGGCCCACGCCGCAGCACTGGAACAACTCGTCGCCCGCGCACACCAGCAGCGGGTCCTGCGGCGAGGGACCTCCGTCACAGACGTCCGCGTCGGCCTGATGGCGATCTCCTCGCTGCGCCCCACCCAGGCCAATCGACGGCCCGCTGCGATCCGCACCTTGCTGGGTCTGCTTCTGGCGGGACTGCACTCGCCCGATCACTGAACTGCCGAGGGCTCAGGCCCCCCCGCTCCCGCCCGCCCCACCCAATGATCCCGCGCATAGGCGACAGCGAACGCGCACCAGGTCAGCTCCGACGGACCCCGCGACCCGTAAGGCCCCGGGCCGGACGGAG
>NZ_FMCH01000149.1 GCF_900091855.1 Streptomyces sp. DvalAA-14 | reverse complement strand
CGCCCGGCGCGACGGTCCTGCCGTAGAGCGGCGGACCGCCGGGCGGCCCCGGTGCGGGCGGGCGGGCCGGGAAGCCACCGCCGGGGGACGACTAGGCTGGAGAGCCGTACCCCCTAGCTGACCCTGGAGAAACACGCACGTGGCCGTGAACCTCGTCAACGTCGAAGCCGTCGGCAAGACATACGGCACGCGCACCCTGCTGGAGGCGCTGAGCCTCGGCGTCTCGGAGGGCGACCGGATCGGGGTCGTCGGGCGGAACGGTGACGGGAAGACGACGCTCATCCGGATGCTGGCCAAGCTGGAGGAGCCGGACACCGGCCGGGTGACCCACCAGACCGGGCTGCGGCTCGGCGTGCTGACCCAGCACGACGCGCTGGACCCCGCGGCGACGATCCGGCACGAGATCATCCGCGACCGGCCGGACCACGACTGGGCCGGGGACGCCAAGGTCCGCGATGTGCTGACCGGCCTGTTCGGCGCCCTGGACCTGCCCGGCTTCAGTGACGGCCTGGACACCGTGATCGGCCCGCTGTCCGGCGGCGAGCGACGCCGTATCGCGCTGGCGAAGCTGCTGATCGACGAGCAGGACCTGCTGGTGCTGGACGAGCCGACCAACCACCTGGACGTGGAAGGCATCGCCTGGCTCGCCGGGCATCTGCGGACGCGCCGCTCGGCGCTGGTGTGCGTCACCCACGACCGCTGGTTCCTGGACCAGGTGTGCACCCAGATGTGGGACGTGCAACGCGGCACCGTCTACGAGTACGAGGGCGGCTACAGCGACTACGTCTTCGCCCGCGCCGAACGGGAGCGGATCGCGGCCACCGAGGAGGGCAAGCGGCAGAATCTGGTCCGCAAGGAGCTGGCCTGGCTGCGCCGCGGCGCCCCCGCGCGGACGTCGAAGCCGCGGTTCCGGATCGAGGCGGCCAACGCGCTGATCGAGGACGTACCACCGCCGCGGGACACCGCGGAGCTGATGAAGTTCGCCAACTCCCGCCTGGGCAAGACCGTGTTCGAGCTGGAGGACGTGACGGTTGCCGCCGGGCAGCGGGAGTTGCTGGCGCACATCACCTGGCAGCTCGGCCCCGGCGACCGGATCGGCCTGGTCGGGGTGAACGGCTCCGGCAAGACGTCCTTCCTGCGGGCGCTCGCCAACGCCTGGAACACCGACGGCGACCAGCAGCCCGTCCACGGCCGCGTGGTCGTCGGCAAGACCGTGAAGCTCGCCTATCTCTCCCAGGAAGTCACGGAGTTGGAGCCGACCCAGCGCGTGCTCCAGGCCGTGGAGGCGGTGCGGCAGCGGGTGGATCTCGGCAAGGGCCGGGAGATGACGGCCGGTCAGCTCTGCGAGAAGTTCGGCTTCACCAAGGAGAAGCAGTGGACGCCGGTGGGCGACCTGTCCGGTGGCGAGCGGCGCCGGCTGCAACTGCTGCGGCTGCTGATGGACGAACCGAATGTGCTGTTCCTCGACGAGCCGACCAACGACCTGGACATCGAGACGCTGACCCAGCTGGAGGACCTGCTCGACGGCTGGCCCGGCTCGATGCTGGTGATCAGCCACGACCGCTTCTTCCTGGAGCGCACCACCGACCAGGTGTTCGCGCTGCTGGGCGACTCCTCGTTGCGGATGCTGCCGCGCGGGGTGGAGGAGTACCTGGAGCGCCGCCGCCGGATGGTGGAGGCCGCCGCGCCCCCGCCGCCCGCGCCGAAGGAGAAGCAGGTCGGCGACACCCGAGCGGCCAAAAAAGAACTGCAGCGCATCGAGCGGCAGTTGACGAAGATGGGCGATCGCGAGAGCAAGCTGCACAGCCAGATCGCCGAGCACGCCACGGACTTCGAGAAGGTCGCCGAACTGGACACCGAGCTGCGGTCGCTGCGCGAGGAGCGCGACGAGCTGGAGATGCGCTGGCTGGAGCTGGCCGAGGACGCGTGAGCGATTCGGCCCGGCCCGGGCGCAATTGCCGCAAGCTTCTGTCCGGATGAGGGGGCACGCGGTCCGGTGAGCGTGTAGCTTCGCGGCCAATGGGACGGGCGCCCCGCAGGCCGGGGGCGTGGTCGGCGCCGGTCCCGTGGCGGTGTGCACAGGGCACGGGGGCCGGCAGCGGTCCTGGCCCCTGGGGGGATTGGGGATACCCGACATGGGCGTACGGCTCGTCGTGGTCGACGACCACCGGCTGCTCGCCGAGGCGCTCGCCTCGGCGCTGAAACTGCGCGGACACCGGGTGCTGGCCGCGGCGGCGCCGGCCGGCGGCGCGGCCGAACTGGTGCTGAGCAGGTCGCCGGAGGTGTGCCTGTTCGGTACGGCGGCGCCCGCCGAGCCCGGCGCGTTCGACGCGGTGGCGCGGATCAAGCGGGAGCGGCCCGTGGTGGCCGTGGTGGTACTGGGCCCGGTGCCCGATCCGCGGGGCATCGCGGCGGCCTTCGCAGCCGGGGCCTCCGGCTATGTCCGGCACGACGAGCGGATCGAGGGCGTCGAACGGGCGATGGCCAAGGCCCGGGCCGGCGAGGTGGCGATCGCCCAGCCGCTGCTCCAGGGCGCGTTCGCCGAGCTCCTCAACCCCGCCCGGCAGCCGGACGACGAGGGCGCGCGGCTGCTGGAGATGCTCACCCCGCGGGAGATCGAGGTGCTGGTACGGGTCGCCGAGGGTGAGGACACCCGGCTGATCGCGGCCGGGATGCGGATCGCGCCGAGCACCGCGCGTACGCATGTGCAGCGGGTGCTGATGAAGCTGGGCGTGGGGTCGCGGCTGGAGGCGGCGGCGCTGGCGGCGCGCACCGGGCTGCTGGACCGGGCCGCGGAGGAGACGGCCGGGCACGCCTGAGCAGAACCGTCACTGCGGACGTCCGGGCACCGGGGCGGGGCCCGCCTCCCGCCCTGTCCGCCTCCCGCCCTGCCTTCTGGCCGCCCTGCCTCTCCCCGGGCCCGTACGACCCGGCTCCCGGTAGGACCTCTCGGGGTGCCTGCCGCCCGGCCACCGCTGCCCGACCACCGCCGCCCCGGTGTCCCACCTGCCGACATCTGTTCGGCTTTGTTTGGTTACCTCCACCGTGACACCGTGATTCCGTCCTCCGATCATTGTGAAGTTCGGGAGGCTCCGCGCATTGACTGAGCTGTTCTGTTGTGGTTCATTGTGTGCGGTTCTGTTGGGAGATTGTGGTGTGAGGTGCCGCAGGGTGAAGAAAACGACGACCCTGCTCGCGGACGGCCGCGAGCTGATCTACTACGACTCCGCCGACTCGGTGGTGCGCGATGCCGTCGACCTGCGCCCGCTGGAGCCTGTCGCCACGACCTCCGAGGTCCGTGCCGACCGGCTGCTGGGCGACGCGGTGGCGATCGCCTCGCACCGGCAGGGACGCACCTACCACCCGCCCGCGGACCAGTGTCCGCTGTGTCCGTCGCGCGAGGGGCGGCTCAGCGAGATTCCCGCGGCGGACTACGAGGTGGTGGTCTTCGAGAACCGCTTCCCGTCGCTGGCCGGTGACCAGGGCCGCTGCGAGGTGGTCTGCTTCACCTCCGACCACGACGCGTCCTTCCGCTCACTGACACCGGAGCGCGCCCGGCTGGTGCTCGACGCCTGGACCGACCGCACCCAGGACCTGTCGCAGCTGCCCGGCGTGGTCCAGGTCTATCCGTTCGAGAACCGCGGTGAGGAGATCGGCGTCACCCTCGGCCACCCGCACGGCCAGATCTACGGCTATCCGTTCACCACCCCGCGCACCGCCCTGATGCTGCGCTCGCTCGCCGAGCACCGCGAACGCACCGATGGCCGCAACCTGTTCGACGACATAATCGCCGACGAGATCGCCGACGGCCGCCGGATCGTGCTGACCGGCGAGCACTGGACGGCCTTCACGCCGTTCGCCGCGCACTGGCCGTACGAGGTGCACCTCTACCCCAACCGCCGGGTTCCGGACCTGCTCGGCCTCGACGAGGACGCGCGCGCCGAGTTCCCGGCCGTCTATCTGGAGCTGCTGCGCCGCTTCGACCGGATCTTCGGCGACGACCAGCCGCCGACGCCGTACATCTCGGGCTGGCACCAGGCGCCGTTCACCGCCCCGGACCGCCGGGACTTCGCTCTCCACCTGGAGCTTTTCACCATCCGGCGGACTTCGGGCAAGCTGAAGTTCCTCGCGGGCTCCGAATCCGGCATGAGCGCCTTCGTCAACGACGTGCCACCGGAGTCCGCTGCGATGCGACTGCGAGAGGTAGCGACTCAGTGAGCACCCTGCGGAAGAAGCTGCTGGTGACCGGCGGAGCCGGATATGTCGGCGGTGTGGTGGCCGCCCACCTGCTGGAGGCCGGGCACCAGGTGGTGGTGCTGGACGATCTGTCCACCGGCTTCCGGGAGGGCGTGCCGGACGGCGCGGAGTTCGTCGAGGGCCGGATCCAGGACGCCGCCAAGGTGCTGGACGGCTCCTTCGACGCGGTGCTGCACTTCGCGGCCTCCTCGCAGGTCGGCGAGTCGGTGGCGAACCCGGAGAAGTACTGGCGCAACAACGTGGCCGGCACCCTCGAACTGCTCGGCGCGATGCGGGAGTCCGGGGTGGGCACCTTGGTGTTCTCCTCCACCGCCGCCACCTACGGGGAGCCGAGCGAGGTCCCGATCACCGAGAGCGCGGCGACCGCGCCCACCAACCCGTACGGCGCCACCAAGCTCGCCGTCGACCACATGATCAGCGCGCAGTGCGCCGCTCACGGCCTGTCCGCGGTCTCGCTGCGCTACTTCAACGTGGCCGGCGCGTACGGCCGGCACGGCGAGCGGCACGACCCGGAGTCCCACCTGATTCCGCTGGTGCTCCAGGTCGCCCAGGGCCGGCGCGCGGCGGTCTCCGTCTTCGGCGAGGACTACCCGACGCCGGACGGCACCTGCCTGCGCGACTACATCCACGTCGCCGACCTGGCCGAGGCGCACCTGCTGGCGCTCGACAAGGCCCCGGCCGGCGAACACCTGATCTGCAACCTCGGCAACGGCGCCGGCTTCTCGGTCCGCGAGGTGATCGAGGCGGTCCGGCAGGTGACGGGGCATCCCGTCCCGGCCACCGTGGAGCCGCGCCGGACCGGCGACCCGGCGGTCCTGGTCGCCTCGGCCGACCGCGCCCGGGAGCGGCTCGGCTGGCAGCCGCGGCGCACCGACCTCGCCGAGATGGTCGGCGACGCCTGGACCTTCGCACAATCGCTGACGCGGGAGACACGATGACGCACGCCGCGGTCGCCGACACCTTCGGCGACAGCTCCGCAGACGCCCTGGCCGACGCCTTCACCGGGGTCTTCGGGCGCGCCCCCGAAGGCAGTTGGGCGGCGCCCGGCCGGGTCAATCTGATCGGCGAGCACACCGACTACAACGACGGCTACGTGATGCCGTTCGCGCTGCCGCACACCACCCGGGCCGCGGTCGCCCGCCGCGACGACGGACTGCTGCGGCTGCACTCCGCCGACATGGACGGCGGGGTGGTCGAACTGGAGGTGGACGCGCTCGCCCCCGGCGCCACCGAGGGCTGGGCCCGCTACCCGGCAGCCGTGCTGTGGACACTGCGCGAGGCCGGCCACCCGATCGGCGGCGCCGACCTCCACTACGCCAGTACGGTGCCGGTCGGCGGCGGCCTGTCCTCCTCGGCGGCGCTCCAGGTCGTCACCGCGCTGGCGCTGACCGAGCTGCACGGTGTCGAGCTGCCCCGGCAGGAGTTGGCGCTGCTCTGCCAGCGGTCGGAGAACGTGTACGTGGGCGCGCCGGTCGGCGTGATGGACCAGACCGCGTCCGCGTGCTGCACGCAGGGGCACGCGCTGCACCTGGACGTACGGGCGCTGGCGCAGCGCCAGGTGCCGTTCGACCTGGCGGCGCAGGGGCTGCGGCTGCTGGTGGTGGACACCCGGGTCAAGCACGCGCACGCCGACGGCGCGTACGGGGAGCTGCGGGCCGGCTGCGAGGCCGCCGCGGCGGCCCTGGGACTGCCCGCGCTGCGCGATGTCGCCTACGAGAATCTGGACGCGGCGCTGGCCGACCTGCCGGACGAGCGGTTGCGCCGGCTGACCCGGCACATCGTGACCGAGAACCGCCGCGTCGAGGAGGTCATCGCCCTGCTGGACGCCGGCCGCACGCCCGACATCGGCCCGGTCCTCACCGCGGGCCACGTCTCCCTGCGGGACGACTTCCGCATCTCCTGCGCGGAGCTCGACGTGGTGGTCGACACGGCGCTCGCCGAGGGCGCCCTCGGCGCGCGGATGACCGGCGGGGGTTTCGGCGGTTCCGCGATCGTCCTCCTGGAGGAGTCCACCGAGGCGAAGATCGCCTCCGCGATCACCCAGGCCCTCCCCTCCTCCCGCCACTTCCTCACCACCCCCGGACCGGGGGCCCACCGCCTGTCCTGACGACCCCCGCGGTCGGCCACGGCGTGGGGGTTGGTTGCGGTGGTGTCCGGGCTTGCTCCCGGTGGGGGCTGGTCGCGCAGTTCCCCGCGTCCCTGGGTGGGGGTGCGTTGGCGTTGGCGGTGAGGTGCGGCCGGCGGTCGGCGGTGGT
>NZ_FMCH01000657.1 GCF_900091855.1 Streptomyces sp. DvalAA-14 | reverse complement strand
AGCAGTTGTTCCGCCACCGTCCCGCCGCCCTCCCCGTGGTGCCGGCCGCCAGCCTACGCGGCGGCCGCGGCGGGCGGGAGGGGCCGGACGCGGGCGGGACGCAGGGGTCCGCGGGGAGGGGCCGCCGGGAGGTGGGCCGGGTCCTGCGGCGCGCCGGAACCTTCGCCCGGGACGGCGGCGGGCGTGCGGCGGGCGGGTGCTTCTGCGGCCGGGGACGGTTAACCGGGCCCCTCACCGGTCATAAAGTCTGCAAATCAGACAAATGACATACGGAAGTGCTGCCCGGCCCGCCACGGCGGCCCGGGTCCGCGGAAGGAGCACCATGGGCGAGGGCGGGATCGCGCAGCGTCCGTCGGAGCCGGAGGCCGAGGAGCCGGCCGACGGCCCCGCACACGCCCGGCGGCGCCGACGACTGCTGCCGTGGAAGCACCGGCGCGACCTGACCCCGGCCCAGCTGCGCCGCCGCAGGATCACCACCCGCAGCGTGCTGGGCGTCTGCGTGATCTGCGCCGGCTCCCTGGGCTGGTCGGTCGGCAAGGCGCTGACCTACCCCGGCAAGGACAGCACCTCGGCCCGGCTCGCCGAGTGGGCCCGCGACCACGAACTCGGCTTCGTGGTCAACCAGCTGGAGGACTGGCAGTACAAGCTGAATCCGCCCAAGGTCGGCGGCTCGCTGCCGGCCGACGCGCTGGCCCGGATGAAGGCCACCGCGCCGGCCGGCCCCGCGCCGGCCCACGTGGCGGCCCGGCCGCTGGTGGCGCCGCATCCCCCGATGCGACCACTGGTCCACCCCGCACTGGCCGGCGAGGGCGTCTACCGCACCCTGGCCAGCGCCCACGGCGAGCCCATCGTGCAGGGCACCTACGTCCGCCCCGACGCCGAACACACCTCCTACGAGGCCGCCGTCGCCTGGATCAGCGGCAAGTACGCCCGCTTCCGGCTGCACCCCGGCTTCCGCGAACCCGGTACGACCTTCGACGTGCCGCCGACCATCCCCAAGGGCGAGCGCACGAACCTCGTCGCCACCTGGAACGGCGGCTTCCGGATCACCGACGGCGGCTCCCGCGGCGGCTTCTACCTGGACGGCAAGACCGCCGGCACCCTGCGGGACGGCGCCGCCTCCGAGGTGTTCTACCGGGACGGCTCCATCAAGATCGGCGTCTGGGGCCGCGACGTGCGCAAGACCCCCGACGTGGTGGGCATCCGCCAGTGCCTGGAGCTGATGGTCGACGGCGGCAAGGTCGTCTCCGACATCGGCGACGACGCCAAGTGGGGCGTCAGCGACCAGGGCGGCATGTTCGTGCCCCGCTCCGGGGTCGGCGTCACCGCCAAGGGCGACATCGTCATGGTCGTCGGCCAGGCGCTGAACGCGCAGAGCCTGGCCCGGCTCATGCAGCACGCCGGCGCGGTCCGGGCGATGCCGCTGGACATGAACCGCGCCTGGCCGTCCTTCATGTCCTACGACGGCAGCCACGACCCGGCGAACCCCAAGCCCACCAACATCCTCGACTTCGAGGACCCGCCGGACCGCTACTACGTCCAGGCCACCCGCGACTTCGTCGCGGTCTACGCCCGCTGAGCCGGCCGGCGGCGCACCGGAGGGTGGCGGCCCGGCGGGGCTGCCGCCCCGGCGAACTGCCTGACGATGCCCGGGGGGACGGGAATTGATCGGGGCCCGCCCCGGCCGCCCGCCCGGCCGGCGCCCGACCGCACGGTTCGCCCTCGCACCGCGCCGATCTCCGCCGCCGGCCCCGCCGGGTGAACGGTCGGCGTTAGGCTCGGACGCATGGCAGGTGAGGAAACGGGACAGGGCGGCGCCGCCCACCGGGCCGGTGCGGGCGCGGACGGCGAGCGTCCGCCGCGCGGCGCCGGGAACGTGCTGGCGACCGGCGGCAGTGTCCGGGTGGACAGCTGGATCTGGTGCGTGCGGCTGACCAAGACCCGGTCGCTGGCCGCCACCGCCGCCCGCGCCGGGCACGTGAAGGTCAACGGCGAGCGGGTCAAGCCCGCCCAGGCGGTACGGGTCGGCGACGAGGTACGGCTCTTCCACGCCGGCCGCGAACGAGTCGTCATCGTGTCCAAGCTGCTCAGCAAGCGGGTGGGCGCCCCGGTCGCCGCCGAGTCCTACGTCGACAACAGTCCGCCCCCGCCGCCGCGCGAGGACGTGCTGGCGCTGGGCGTGCGGGACCGGGGCGCCGGACGCCCCACCAAACGGGACCGGCGGGAACTGGAGCGGCTGCGGCTGCTCGGGCCGTCCCGGCGGGCGCCGGGCGCCTGAAGGGACCGGCCGGGCGGCGGACCGGGCGGCCCGCCCGCGGCGGCCTCGCCCCCGTAAACTTGCAGTGCTAGTTTGCGAGGGGCGCGACCGACCGCAGCGGCCCGCCCGAACCCGCCTTCGAGGAGCCCGCGATGCGCCCAGTCCACTTCGCCGCCGCCCGCCGCACCCCGATCGGCCGGCTCCGGGGCGCACTCGCCGGGGTACGGCCCGACGACCTCGCCGCCACCGCGCTGCGCGGCCTGCTCGACGGACTGCCGGACCTCGACCCGGCCCGTATCGACGACGTGTACTGGGGCGCCGCGAACCAGGCCGGCGAGGACAACCGCAACGTGGCCCGGATGGCCGTCCTGCTCGCCGGGCTTCCCGAGACCGTGCCCGGCGCCACCGTCAACCGCCTGTGCGCCTCCGGCATGGAGGCGGTCACCAGCGCCGCCCGCATGATCGCGGCCGGCGAGGCCGACATCGTGATCGCCGGCGGCTCCGAATCCATGAGCCGCGCCCCCTTCGTCCTGGCCCGACCCGACGAAGCCCTGCCCCGGACCATCGAGACGCACGACACCCGGCTGGGCTGGCGGCTCACCAACCCCCGGATGCGCGAGCTGCACGGCGTGCTGTCCATGGGGGAGACCGCCGAGGAGGTCGCCGAGCGGTACGGAGTCAGCCGCGCCGACCAGGACGCGTTCGCGCTGCGCAGCCACCGCAACGCCGCGGCCGCCCGCAAGAACGGGCTGTTCGACCCGGAGACCGTGCCGGTCACCCGGGCCGACGGGGTGACGGTCACCGAGGACGAGTCCATCCGCGAGGACACCACGGCCGAGCGGCTCGCCGCGCTGCGGCCCGTCTTCCGCGAGGGCGGCAGCGTCACCGCGGGCAACTCCTCACCCATGAACGACGGCGCCGCCGCCCTCCTGCTGGTCAGCGAGGAGGCCCTGCGCGACCTCGGCCTGCGGTCCCTCGGGCGGTACGCGGCCGGCGCCAGCGCCGGGGTGCACCCCGACGTCATGGGCATCGGGCCCGTCCCCGCCGTCCAGCGCGTCCTGGCCCGGCTCGGCCGCGGCGTCGACTCCGTCGAGGAGGCCGAGTTCAACGAGGCGTTCGCCGCCCAGGCCCTCGCCGCCGTACGGCTGCTCGGCATCGACCCCGAGCTGGTCAACCCGACCGGCGGCGCCATCGCCCTCGGCCACCCCCTCGGCTGCTCGGGCGCCCGCATCCTCACCACCTTGCTGCACCGGATGAACCGCACCGGCGCCCGCCGGGGCCTGGCCACCATGTGCGTCGGCGTCGGCCAGGGCGCCGCCGTCCTCGTGGACCGCGACTGACCGCCGGCCGACCGCCGACTGATCGGGGGGCGGGCCCCCGCAACCCGCCCGGCAAAGGCAGGGGTTGGCGGCCCCGCCCCCCTCTGTAAGACTCGGCGCGTGCACACACCGTCCCGCGGAAGGACAGCATCGAGTTGACCGGCCCAGGCGGGGCGCAGCTCCTCGCGATCAGCGACCTGCATGTCGGCTACGAGGCCAACCGCGCGATCGTGGAAGGGCTGCGGCCCGAAACGGACGACGACTGGCTGATCGTCGCCGGCGACGTCGGCGAGAAGTTCGACGACATCACCTGGGCGCTGTCCACGCTCACCCGGCACTTCGGCACCGTCATCTGGCTGCCCGGCAACCACGAGCTGTGGACCCCGCCCGGCGACCCGGTGACCCTGCGCGGCGAGGCCCGCTACCAGCACCTGGTCCAGGCCGTCCGCGACCTCGGCGTGACCACCCCCGAGGACCCCTACCCGATCTGGGAGTCCGACAGCGGCCCGGTCGCGGTGTGCCCGCTGTTCCTGCTCTACGACTACACCTGGCGCGACGGCACCCCCGGCGCGACCACCAAGGAGCAGGCACTGGCCCATTCGGCCGAACTCGGCGTGGTCTGCACCGACGAGATGCTCCTGCACCCCGACCCGCTGCCGGGCCGCGACGACTGGTGCCGCGCCCGGGTCGCCGCCACCGAGCGCCGGCTCGCCGCACTCGACCCGGACCTGCCGACGGTGCTCGCCAACCACTGGCCGCTGCAGCGCGATCCGACCGCCATCCTGCGCTACCCGTCCTTCGCGCTGTGGTGCGGCACCGAACTCTCCGAGGACTGGCACATCCGCTTCCGGGCCACCGAGGTCGTCTACGGCCATCTGCACATCCCGCGCGTCACCTGGCTGGACGGGGTGCGCTTCACCGAGGTCTCGCTCGGCTACCCCCGTGAATGGGGCAGCCGCCCCGCCGGCCCGTCCGGACCCCGGCGCATCCTGGCCGGCCGCGGGGGGAGCGTCCGGTGATCGAGCATGTGGTGCCCGCCACCGTGCGCTCCCGGGTCGTCTACGGCGACGCCCTCGACCAGGCCCCGCTCTACCCGCAGGAAGCCGAAGCCGTCGCCCGGGCGGTGGCCAAGCGCCGCGGCGAATACGCGGCCGGCCGCGCCTGCGCCCGCGCCGCACTGGCCGAACTCGGCCACCCGCCCGGGCCGATCCTCCGCGAGGCCGAACGCGGCGCCCCGGTCTGGCCCGCCGGCGTCGTCGGCAGCATCACGCACACCGACGGCTACCGCGCCGCCGCCGTCGCCCGCACCGAGGACGTCCTGACCCTCGGCATCGACGCCGAACCGCACGGCCCGCTGCCCGAGGGCGTACTCGACGTCATCCTCGCCACCCCCGCCGAACGCGCGGCCCTCGACGGGCACACCGCACGGCGCCCCGGCATCCACTGGGACCGGCTGCTGTTCAGCGCCAAGGAGACGGTCTACAAGGCCTGGTATCCCTTCCACCGCCGCATGCTCGGCTTCACGGAGGCCGAACTCCTCTTCGACCAGGACGCCGGCCAGGACGCCGGCCAGGGCGCCGACCGGGACATGGGGCAGGACATCGGGCAGGGCGCCGGCGCCGGCGGCCGCACCGGGGCCCGCGGCACGTACACCGCCCGGCTGCTGATCCCCGGCCCGCTGCTCGCCGAAGGCGTCGGCCCGAGCGTGTTCACCGGCCGCTGGATCGTGCGCGGCGGCTACGTGGCCACCGCCGTCGTCGTCCCCAACGAGCCCTCGCGCCCGGTCAGGCCGACTCCCGGCGCACCAGCGTCGTCTTGAAGATCACCGACCGCGTCTCCTGCTCCGCGTCGTCGATCAGCGCCATCAGCAGCGCGGCCATCTCCGCGGCCATGTCCTCGACCGGCTGCCGGACCGTCGTCAGCAGCGGACGCGAGGCGAGGGCCGCGCTGCTGTCGTCGAAGCCGACCACGGCCACGTCCTCGGGAACCCGGCGCCCGTGGTCGCGCAGCACCAGCAGCGCGCCCTGCGCCATCAGGTCGTTGGCGACGAACACCCCGTCGGTGTCGGGATGGTCGCCCAGCAGCTGCCGCATGGCGTGCTCGCCGCCCTCCTGGGTGAAGCCGCCCTCCACACTCGGCACGAAAGCGTGCCCGTGCTCGGCCATCGCCTCACGGAAACCGGCCAACCGGTCCTGGCCGGCCGGGGAGTCGTACGGGCCGGCGATGGTGGTGATCCGCCGGCAGCCGCGCGAGAGCAGCAACTCGGCGGCCGTGCGCGCGCCGGCCTGCTGCGCCACGTCCACGTAGCTGATCGGCAGCGGGGTCTGCGGGCGGGCGAACAGCACCGTCGGCACACCGGCCTCGGTCAGCAGGAACGGCAGCGAGTCGCCCGGCGCTATCGACACCAGCGCCACCCCGTCGATGTGCTCCTGCCGCAGATTGGCGACCAGGTCGTGGCGGGCGTCCTCGGAGTCGGCCAGCATCAGCACCGGATGCACCCCGCGCGGACGCAGCACCGTCAGCAGCCCGCCCATGATCCGGCCGAAGAAGGGGTCGCTGAACACCTGGCGCATGAACGGGTCTTCGGCCGCCCGGTGGTTCGGCACCGAGAAGACCAGCGCCACCGAGTCGGTACGGCGGGTGACGAGGGTCCTGGCCGCCCGGTTGGGCACATAGCCGGTTTCGGCCACCGCCTGCTGAACGACCCGCTGGATCTCCGGGTCCACATTGCGCGTCCCGTTGACCACGCGTGACACCGTGGCCCGGGACACCCCGGCGGACCGCGCGACGTCTTCCAGCGTGGGCTGATGGGGCCGGGCAGGACGGCTGCTCGTCATGGTCCAAGTTATACCACGCAGGAGAGCGCTCTCCGGGTCAATCCCCAGCTGGGGCGGGGTGCGGCAACCCCCCACAGGCCGACCGCACCCCGTCCGTTCACCGGCCCTCGCGTCCCCGTCCCCCCAGGCGGACAGGACGGGCACGCGGGGGACGCCTCAGGCGTACACGCCGAACTCGTACAGCGAGTCGCCGTACGCCGTGCCGCGGGCGCCGATACTCACCCGCACATACCGGCCCGACCCGCTGACGTCGAAGGTGTCCACACCCCCCGCCCCGGTGGTCGTCGAGTACACCGTGGTCCAGTTGGTGCCGTCACCGGAGAGCTGCACCTGGTACGCCTTCCCGTAGGCCGACTCCCAGCCCAGCTGGACATGCTTGACGGCCGTCGCCTGGCCGAGATCCACCTGGATCCACTGCGGATCGGTCCAGTCGCTCGCCCAACGGGTGTCCCAGCGCCCGTCGGTGGCGTTCGACGGCGGGAACGGCGCGCCGTCCCGGTCTGCTGGTAGGAGGACGCGGTGGTCGGCCGGCCGAGCGCCACATCGGTACCGCTCACCGTCGGCGCCACCACCCGGAACGACCTCGTCTCGATCCCGACGTTGCCGTGGCCGTCGTAGGCATAGACATACACCTTCCAGACCCCGAGCGCCTTCGGCGCGGTAGCAGTGAACCGCCCGTCGCCGGTCTGGGTGAAGTTCACCTGCTGCAACGCGGTGCCGCCGTCGACGTACTTGGACGAGTACATCAGCTGATAGCGGATCGGATCGCCGTTGGGATCGGTCGCCGCCGCCGTCACGTCGAAGGTGCCACCCGCGGGGACCGAAGCGGTGTTGCTCAGCGTCATCGACCCGATCACCGGCGGGGTATTGGCCTGCGGCGTGCCGCCGTAGTCCTTCGCCACCGAGTAGTACGCCAGCCGCTTCCAGCCGCTCGGCACGACGTTGAACCACACGCCGCCGAAGTCGTCCTCCTCGCCGTAGTTGAAGAGCGTCGCGCCCAGCGCCACCCCGGTGTGACCGGTGATGCAGTTCCACGCCGAGAGGTACCCGTCGCGCTTTTGCGTGTCGGTGGGTTCGGTCGGCACCCCGTTGGCGTCGTCGGACACCTCCCACTCGCCGGCCTCACCGGACTCGGTCACGATGTACGGCTTGGTGTAACCGCCGTTGATCCAGTCCTGCTTGACGCTGCACACCGCGCCGTAGGAGTTGACCGCGTACAGGTCCAGCGACGGCGTGTACTGCTTGTAGTACGGCCAGGCGCCCGTCCAGGCGTCCGTCGACGTCACCGGGTGATTGGGGTCGATGGCGTGGATCGCCTCCACCACCTGCTCCACGAACTTCGCGTAGGCGATGCGCTGCTGCTCGACCGCGGCGCCGGTGTAGTGGTCCTGGGTGGTGAGGATGACCTCGTTGCCGACGTCCCACATCAGCACGCCCGGATGGTTCTTGTAGGTGGTCACCCAGTTCTTGATGTCGTTGAGGGTGTTGGTCTTGTACGTCGTGTCGTTCACGTAGTCGGCGCCCTGGTTGAGCCAGAAGCCGTTGACGACCTTCAGCCCGTAGGCGGCGGCCGCGTCCAGCAGCGGCTTGCTGGTCGCGTCGGTGCCCCAGGTACGCAGCGTGTTGACGCCCATCGCCTTCAGGTCCCGCATGTGGGCGTCCGCCGTGCTGGTGGCCGGGCCCCACGTCATGCCCTTGACCTGCCAGGGCTTTCCGTCCACGGTGAGCTGCCAGTTGCCCTGGCTGCCGGTCACATGGACATTGCTGGGAGCGGTCGGCACCGGCGGATCGGCCAGCGGCGCCGGCGCGGTGCCGGTGGTCTGCGACACGGTGACATTGTCCAGGCTCAGCGCCCCGCCCGAGGAGGTGTCGGCTCCCGGCGACGTGCAACCGCAGACCGCGTTCGGGTAGGAACCGCCGATCCGCAGGCTGAAGTCCAGGTACAGCCCGTGGTGCACCGCCGCGTTCCAGGTGGACACGCCCACCTGCGACTCGCTGACCTGCCAGACCTGCTTGCCGTCCAGATACCAGCGGATCTGCTCGTCCGACGTGGTGCGGTCCACGATCTCGGAGTAGGTGTGGTAGCCGGTCTGGCAGTCGGAGCAGGTCGCCAGCCCGCTGGTCAGGCCGTTGTACTCGGCGCAGTTGCCGCCCGGCGCCGTCCCGCAGTGCAGGGTCGCCGACAACTGGCTGCGGCCGTTGACATCCTCCATCACGTCGCTCTCGCCCACCGCCGGCCAGGCGGCGGTGTTGCCCCGGTACGCGGCGCCCATCGCCCGGAAGGACGGCCAGTAGCCCAGCGCCTTGGCCGGGTTGGGCTGCTTCAGCGTCGCGGAGATCTGCAGCTGGCCGCCCGCCGGGGCGGTGAAGTCGCTGCGCCGGGTCTCGATCCGGCTGGAGGTCCACGACGAACCCGACTTGACCGCGGTGAGGTTGAGGTGGCCGCTGCCGTCCAGGCCGATGTTCGCGGGCGAGTCGGTGGCCGTCTCCACCTCACCGGTGCCCCAGTTGGCGGCGCCGCCCGGATACGCGGTGCCGGTGTCGATGATCCAGTCGCCGGACGCGGGCGGCGCGCCGCTGGCGCCGTTGAAGTCGTCGCTCCACACGGTGGTCCAGTTCCCGGGCGGCGGCGTGCCGGTGCCGCCGGTTGTGCTGCCGCCGGTGGTCGTTCCCCCGGTTGTGCTGCCGCCGGTTGTGCTGCCCCCGGTCGTCGTTCCGCCGGTCGTGCTGCCCCCGGTCGTTCCGCCCGATGTGCCGGTGCCAGCCGTGCCGTAGACCTGGAACTCCCACAGCGAGTAGCCGTAGCCGTTGACGCGCTGGGTGCCGTACATGCGGACATAGCGGCCCGAGCCGCTGACGGTCAGGTTCTGGACACCGCCGGTGCCGGTGGTGGTGGAGTAGACCGTAGTCCACTGCGAGGCGTCGGCGGAGACCTGGATCTGGTACGCGGTCGCGTAGTTCTCCCAGTTCAGCACCACCTTGCTGAGGGTCGAGGAGGCGCCGAGATCGATCTGGATCCACTGCGGATCGCTCCAGGCGCTGGCCCAGCGGGTGGTGGTGTCGCCGTCAACGGCCGCCGAGGCCGCGTACCCCGCGCCCTCGGTGCTGGAGGTGGTGGCCGGCCGGCCCTGGGAGAGCAGGGCGTCGGCGGCGTGCGCGGACGTGGTGGGGACGGCCAGTGCATACAAGGCCAGCCCGGTGGCCAGCAGCGTGAGCAGCAGGACACGAAGAGGTGGAGGGAGCGAACCGAGCCGGGTGGACGCTGAGGGTGAGGCTCTCATGCCGGTCTCCTGCGGTGCGAGGGGGGAAGGAGGTGGGGAGGGCGCCGCTCCGGGGACGGCAGGAGGCTTGGGAGAGCGCTCTCTCAGTGGCCCTGATGGTTGCCGCTGCGTTTCCGGGGTGTCAAGGGATCGAACCGGAACGGGGCGAGCCCCGCCGGTACGGAGACGGAGGATTGCGGGCGGATTCGGGCATCCCGGTCTCTGCGGCCGAGTCCGGGTGCGACGGGGCCGGCTGCCGTGGCCGGCTGCGCGAGAACGGCTGGTGGAGGGCCTGCGCGGGACGCGACCGGGCAGGTGGTGCCGGGTGCGGGACGGGTGGTGAAGAGGTGCGGGAGGGGTACGTGAGGCATGGAAGGGCCGGTGGGGTGGGCCAGGAGGCGGTGGCGGCGGCCGGTCCACGGCCGGGGCCGCATCTCCCGGAGCGGGAGCCGCCCCCGCCGCGCGGCGGCGGCAGGCACCGGAGGCGGGGTTGACAGGCGGGGGTGGGGGAGCTGACAGTACGGGGATGGGAGAGCGCTCTCCCGGCACTCGGGTCCACCGCTTCCCCGGCGCCCGCCCACCGGACTGACCCCCGGGGCGCCCCGCCTTTCGCCCACCGACCATGCGGCCCCGCGCTGCCGACGAGCCGTCCCCCGGCGGCGGCGCGCGCACGGGCCACGAAGGGATGACCATGATCACCCCCGCGTCCCCGCTGCCTGCGCCGCTGTCGCCCGCTCAGGTCCCCCCAGCCCTTCCGGGCGCCCGAGCCCGCCGAGCCGTCCCAGTCCCCGCCGCGGCCCGGCGGCGCGCACCAGCCTGCCGCCGGTCCGCAGGACCCGACAGCATCGGAACTGGACGCACTCGTCGCCGCCCTGAGCCTTCCCGCCAAGATCCGGCTGCTGTCCGGCGCCGCGTCCTTCCGGCTGCACGCCGAACCGGCCGTCGGACTGCGCTCCATCGGCGTCTCCGACGGCCCCGCCGGAGTGCGCGGCGAACGATGGGACGAACGCGACACCTCCCTGGCCCTGCCCTCCCCGACCGCCCTCGCGGCGAGCTGGGACGCCGAACTCGTCGCCGAACTGGGCGGGCTGCTCGCCGCCGAGGCCCGCCGCAAGGGGGTCGGCGTGCTGCTCGCCCCCACGTTGAACCTGCACCGCAGCCCCGGCGCCGGACGCCACTTCGAGTGCTACTCCGAGGACCCGCTGCTCACCGCGCGTACCGGGGCGGCCTACATCCGCGGCGTGCAGTCCGGCGGCGTCGCCGCCACCGCCAAGCACTACGTCGCCAACGACTCGGAGACCGAACGCCTCACCCTGGACGCCCGGCTCGACCAGCGCACACTGCGGGAGCTGTACCTGGCACCGTTCGAGGCCGCGGTCGCGGCCGGGGTGTGGACGGTGATGTCCGCCTACAACGGGGTCAACGGCGCCACGATGTCCGAGAGTCCGCTGCTGGCCGAACCGCTCAAGGGCGAATGGGGGTTCGACGGGGTGGTGGTCTCCGACTGGGGCGCGGTCCGCTCCACCGAGGCCACCGCGCTGGCCGCGCAGGATCTCGCCATGCCCGGTCCCGAACCACGCTGGGGCGAGCCGCTGCTGGCCGCCGTCCGCGAGGGCCGGGTGCCCGAGAAGACCGTCGACGACAAGGTCCGCCGGATTCTGCTGCTGGCCGCCCGGGTCGGCGCGCTCGACGGCGTTCGCGGACCGCGTGCGTTCCCGCCGCTCGCGCCCGGCCGGGCGCGCGGCCTGCTGCGCCGAGCGGTCGCGGCCGGCTGCGTGCTGCTGCGCAACGAGGGCCACCTGCTGCCCCTCGATGCCGGCCGGGCGTCAACTCCTCGCCGGATAGCGGTCATCGGCCCCAACGCCGCCGCCGCCCGCTTCCAGGGCGGCGGCAGCGCGGCGGTCTTCCCGGAGGAGGTCGTGTCACCACTGGCCGGAATCCGGGAAGCGCTCCGCGACAGCGGGGCGGTCGTCGTCCACGCCGAGGGCGCCGTGCTCACCACCCGGCCGACCCCCGTGCACACCGGCAACGCCCGCGACCCGCGCACCGGCGAGCCCGGCGTCCTCGTCCGCTACCTGGCCGCCGACGGCACCGAGGTGCACGCCGAGCACCGGCTCAGCGGCCGCATCCTCGAATCCGGCGACGCCCCCGAACTCGCCGCGACCGCCGCGTCCGTGGAGGTGAGCGCCCTGGTCACCCCGGACACGGCGGGGGAGTGGCGGTTCTCGGTGATCGGCCTGGGCGCGGTCGCCCTGACCGCCGACGGCGAGCCCCTGCTGGACACCTATGTGACCCCGCGCTCCCAGGACCCCACCTATGTGCACGTCTCCCCGCCCTTCCGTACCGCCGCCCGCCGGGTCGAACCCGGCCGGGAGTTGCTGCTGGCCGCCACCCGGCACTGGGAGGCCGAGCACGGGCACGCGGTGGCGCTGGCCGTGGACCCGCCCCGGCGCGACGACGACGCACTGATCGCCGAGGCCGTCGAGGCGGCCCGCGGCGCCGACACCGCGGTCGTCGTGGTCGGCACCACCGACGAGATCGAGAGCGAGGGGTTCGACCGCGGTTCGCTGGCCCTCCCCGGGCGGCAGGACGCACTGGTGGCGGCGGTCGCCGCCGCCAACCCCCGCACCGTGGTGATCGTCAACTCCGGCGGGCCGGTGGACCTGCCCTGGCGGGAGAGCGCTCCCGCGTTGCTGCTGTGCTGGTTCCCCGGCCAGGAAGCCGGACACGGCCTCGCGGACGTCCTGTTCGGCCGCACCGAGCCGGGCGGCCGACTCCCCACCACCTGGGGAGCGCTCTCCCCGACCCCGCTGCTGCCGCCCTCGACCACCCCCGTCGACGGTGTGCTCCGGTACGACGAGGGCCCGTACATCGGTCACCGCGCCTGGCGGCGGGCCGGCGCCGAACCCGCCTACTGGTTCGGCCACGGCCTCGGCTACACCACCTGGGCCTACGAGCAGTTGGCGGTCGCGGCCGACCCCTTCCCCGATCCGGACACCGACCCGGCCCCCGATCCCGACACCGCGACCGCCCGGGCTTCGGCCGTCGACGGGGCCGCCGCGCTGGCCCGCGTCACCGTCCGCAATACCGGCACCCGGCCGGGACGGGAAGTCGTGCAGGTGTATCTGACCACCGGCGCCGATCCGTACGACGACGGCGGGCCCCGGCTGGCCGGTTACGCCGCCGTCCACGCGGAGCCCGGCGAGCAGGTCGTCGCCGAAATACGGATCGCGCCGCGCGCCTTCCAGCACTGGTCACCGGAACGCGGGAGCTGGCAGCCGCGCCCCGGCCCCTACACCCTGCACGCCGGCCCGTCGGCCGCCCGGCAACCGCTCTCCCAGCCGCTGGTGCTCTGAACTGTCGGCTGGCCGGGTTCGGTTCTCGCGGACCTGGGCCGTGTCTGACGCATCGCGTCGTCCCCCGGAGGGCGGGGGCCGCAGCCTCCGGTGCCCACCCCCCTGGGCCTTCGAGCCCGGGGGGTGCCCCCACCACAGCTGCATACACGTGGGCGACCCCCGGTCGCGAGGCGGTGGGGCACCCCCTTCGCAGCGGTGGGGCGCGCCTGCCAAGCGCGATTCGTCGGACACGGCCCCGGAGCGGTCGGCGTTGCCAGCGTCTCCCCGTGCTGTGACCGGACAGGTCCACCGGTTCGCGACGCCCGGCGCGGCACCTCGCTGGGTTGTCGGAGTCGCCCGGGTACGCCCAGGACGAGGACGATCCCCCCCAGTTGTCGCCGGGACGGTGCCCCCACCGCCTTGCGAAGCACCGCACCGGACGCCGCGAACCCGGCGAACCCGTCCGGCCACAGCACTAGCGACGCAGCAGCCACACCGGTCCGCCCGAGAGATCGGGCCGGAATCCGCCCGGGGCGTCCGAGCGGCACCGCACTTCGCGGTTCAGGGACCGCAGTCATTGGGCCGGCTGCCCGGATCGGCGGAAAGAGGACACCGCTCCGCGCGGTCCTGGACGGCGCCTCGCTCGGCGGGCGCGCGGTCTGCCGGCGGGTCCCCCTGGCAGGGCCGCTGTCCGGGCGCGAGCAGGCCGTCGACGGGTTCCAACGGCCGCCACCGCGGCGCCGCGAGCGACGACGGGGGCGACAGCGGCGACCGTGCGCCACCGTGGTGGGAGCCCGCCGGTGCGGCGGACGGAGCGCTGTAGGAGGCGTGCAGCCTGCCCGGACCGGCACGCTCGGAGTCCGGCAGGGCGGCGCCCCCGGATGGCGCCGCTCCATCGCGCACACGCGCGCCGACAGCTGACAGACAGGCGCACCCGGCGGGCCCGCCGCGGACCTCCCACGCGCCGGGCCCCGGAGTGGCGGTTCGAGTACCCGATGGGAGAGCGCTCCCCAACCGCCGGGCGACACGCCCGCGTTCTGGCATTATGTGCCGTGTACCGCGATCCTCCGGGGGCTGCCGCGAAGCGTGTCGGCGTCGCGGCGCCGCGACCGGCCGGTGGTGCGCGGCTGCGGCGGCGCACCGGCCCGGGCGGCGGTACCGACATCATGAGGGGGTGCCCGGTGAAGCGCGACGTGGGCCGGACGACGAGGGATCTGCGGCGGCACAACCGGTCGTCGGTGCTGTCCAAGCTCTATCTGCACGGCCCCGCCAGCCGCTTCGACCTGATGCACGCCACCGGGCTGAGCTCGGCCACGGTCAGCAACGTCGTGACCGGGCTGGTCGCGGACGGCCTGGTCGCCGAGGCCGGACTGCTCGACTCCGACGGCGGACGGCCCAGGACCCTGCTGGAGGTACGGCCCGGCTACGCGCGGGTCGCCGGTGTGGACATCGGCGAAACCCATGTCCAGGTCGGCCTGTTCGACTGGACACTGGACACCCTCGCCACCGCGACCTACCCGATGGACGCCCGCCACCCCGAACCGGCCGTGCTCGCCGGGCTGGTGACTGCCGGCATCGAGGAGGTCACCGCCAAGGCCGGTGTCGACCCGGTGCGGTTGCTCGGCGTCGGCGTCGGCGTCCCGGGGGCGGTACTGCCCGACGGCCAGGTGCACGCCCCCACCCTGGGCTGGTCCGGGGTGCCGTTCGCCGCGCTGCTCCGTCCCCGGATCGCCGCGCCGCTGCACATGGACAACTGCGCCCGCACCCTGGGCCAGGCCGAGATGTGGCGCGGCGCCGGGCGGGGCGCGGAACGGGCCATCGTCGCCCTGCTGGCGGTCGGCGTCGGGGCCGCGGTGGCGACCGGTTCGCCCAGCGGAGTCACCAGCACCACCAGCGAATGGGGCCACACCATCGTCCAGGCCGGTGGGGCCGCGTGCCGCTGCGGCTCGTACGGCTGCCTGGAGGCGTACGTCGGCGCCGAGGCGATCCTGCGGCACTACGAAGACACCCCGGGGGCCGCGGCGTTGACGGCCACCGGGGTCGAGGAGCAGATCGCCGAGCTGGTCGTCGCGGCGGCCCGGCCCGGGCCCGCCGCCGACACCGTGCGCCGGTCCGCCGAATACCTCGGCATCGGCATCGCCAATCTCATCAACCTGCTCAGCCCGGACCGGGTGATCCTCTCCGGCTGGCTGAGCATGAGCCTCGGCCCGGTGATGCTCCCCGCCGTGCACGACGCGATGCGCCGCCACAGCCTCGACTACATGGCGGCCGGCACCCGTCTCGAACTCGGCCGCCTGGGCCAGGACGCGGTCGCCCTCGGCGCGGCCACCCTGCCGGTCCACGAACTTCTCACCGCGGGCTAGGCCGTGTCTGACAAATAGCGCCGTCCGCCCGCAGGGCGGGGCAGGCGGGATTTGTCAGACACGGCCTAGCAACGGCTCGGCCGGCCATGGGCCTCGGCGGGATCCGGCGGCGGAACGCGGGACGGGGGTTCAGCGGTCGATCCGGGGCCGCTGGGGCGGGTGTGACGTTTTCGGGGTCGTGGGCGCTGTGAGGTGTAGGACAGCGCCCGGGCCCGATGGCTCGGCGGCGCCGCGGACGACCCCGGGAGGCACACCGTGGACAAGGTGGTGGAACAGCCCCTCCCCACGCCCGAAGGACCCTGGCCCGGACCGGAACGGGTCGAGCGGCTGCTGGACGGCGCGCCCGCCGCACCCGGCGCGGCGGGGGAGTCCCGGCTGGCCGACCTGCTCCGGGTCCTTACCGCCCCCGCGGGCCGT
>NZ_FMCH01000102.1 GCF_900091855.1 Streptomyces sp. DvalAA-14 | reverse complement strand
CCGGAACCCGCCGGAGCCCCGGACGATGAAGCGGGTCTGCAGGACCACCGAACGGGGGGCGGAGCGGTCGCCGCCGATCCGGGAGAAGAGCAGGTTGGCGGCGGTCCCGCCGAGTGCGACCGGGTCTTGGCTGACCACGGTCAGCGGCGGGTCGAGGCGCTCGGCCAGCGGCAGGTCGTCGAAGCCGACGATGGCGACCGGGGCGGGATGGTCGAGACCGTCGAGTACGCCCATGGTGATCAGGTCGTTGCTGGTGAACAGCGCGGTCGGCGGGTCGGGCAGGGCGCGCAGGCCGGCGAGGGCGGCCCGCGCCGCCCGGTGCGAGCGCAGTTCGTGCCGCACCAGGTCGGGGTCCTCGGCTATGCCGCGGGCGGCGAGCGCGGCGAGGTACCCGCGGTAGCGCTCCTGCTGGGTCCAGATGCCGTGGCGGTCGCCGAGGTAGGCGATCCGGGTGTGGCCGTGGCCGAGCAGGTGGCCGACGCCGCGTTCGGCGGCGGCCCGGTTGTCCACGGTGACGGTGTCCACCGCCAGGCCCCGGGCGGGACGGTCGACGCAGACCACCGGAGTGCCGGTGGCCATCGGCTGCTTGAGGAAGCCGTGGCCGCCGATGGTCGGCACGATGATCAGACCGTCCACCTGGCGGGCGGTGAAGGCGGCGATCACCTCGCGCTCGCGGCGCGGTTCGTCGTTGGTGCTGCCGACCAGCACCACATAGCCGCGGCGGTGCGCCTCGTCCTCCACCGAGCGGGCCATCAGCGCGTAGAACGGGTTGGCCAGGTCGTCCACGACCAGGGCGACGGTGCAGGTGCCGAAGTTCTTCTGCCGCAGGTGGCGGGCGTTGTCGTTGCGCTGGTAGCCCAGTTTGCGCACCGCCTGGCCGACTTTGGCCGCGGTGCCCGGGGAGACGCCCGCCTCGCCGGCCACGACCCGGGAGACGGTCATCGGGCTGACTCCGGCGGCGCGCGCCACGTCCTTCATCGTCGGTCGCCTCACAGGCCTCCTCCAGCTGTCCGCCTCTCGATGAGACGCGTCGATGATGGCAGGGGTTCCGGCGGCGCGGCGCGCTGCCCCGCTCGTCGGCGGCAGCCGTCGCGGGTGCGGCCGTGTCATCGGAGCGCGGCGGGGTCCACTGGTAACGTTCTCAGCGGTTTTCGGCGTGTTCCGACCTGCTGACGGGCCGTCAATTCATCCTACGAATCTGCGTATCCTCCATTTCCCCGCGAAAGGCCACGCCGGTTTGCGCGCCGCCCGCACTCTTGACACATAGTCAGGTACACGTCAACAATTCGTTTTTGCTTGGTAACGTTCCCATGCCTTTCGAGCATCCCCCGTGCCCCCCGAGGCCACCCGCCGTACGGCATCGCGCGACAACCGGCCTCCACGAGAAGGTGGTCCCTCCGTGCCTCCGAGCATGCTCAGATCGCGACTCCTCGGCGTGTTGAGCGCCCTGCTGCTGGCCGCACTCGGCGTCGGCGGCCTCGCCGCGGCCCCGGCCCGGGCAGCCGCGAGCCCCGACCTCACCCAGTACGCCGACCCGTTCGTCGGCACCGACGACAGCAACGCGCCCAACCCGGTGGGCGGCGGCGCCGGCGGCAGCACATACCCGGGAGCGGTGGTGCCGTTCGGCGGCGTGCAGTTCAGCCCCGACACCCCGACGGCCTCCCCGTCCGGATACCGCTACTCCGACACCTCGGTGGAGGACTTCAGCCTCACCCACTTCGACGGGGCCGGCTGCCCGAACAACGAGGACCTGCCGCTGATGCCGATCACCGGCGGCGTCGGCACCTCCCCCGGCAGCAACTGGACGAGCTACGCCTCCCCCTACACCAAGGCCAACGAGGCCGCCGCCCCCGGCTACTACCGCAACCGGCTGGACAAGTACGCCACGAACGTCGAGCTGACCGCCACCACCCGCACCGGCATGGGGCGGCTGACCTACCCCTCGTCGACCTCGGCCGGGCTGCTGATCAGCACCGGCCGCAGCGCGACCGGCAGCCGCGGCGGCACCGTGCAGGTGAGCGGCTCCGAAGTCACCGGCAGTGTCACCGCGGGCGGCTTCTGCGGGTCGGCGAAGACCTACCAGATCTACTTCGACATCCGCTTCGACCGCGCCCCGACCGGCTTCGGCACCTGGAACGGCGCGGCGGTCTCGGCGGGTTCGGCGGCGACCAGCGGGACCAACGCGGGGGCCTATGTCACCTTCGACACCACCGGCGCCGCCACCGTGCAGTTCAAGGTCGGCCTGTCCTACGTCAGTACGGCCGGCGCCCGGGCCAACGTGACCGCGGAGAACAACGGCTGGGACTTCGCCGCGGTGCGCGCCGCCGCCGACAACGCCTGGAACTCCGTCCTGAACCGGGCCCAGGTCACCGGCGGCGCCACCGCCGACCTGAAGAAGTTCTACACCGCGCTCTACCACGTCTTCCAGAGCCCGAACATCGCCAGCGACGTGAGCGGCGACTACCGCGGTTTCGACGGCGCGGTGCACAACTCCTCCCGCCCGGTCTACCAGAACTACTCCGGCTGGGACATCTACCGCTCCTGGGCCGCGCTGATCGCCCTGATCGCCCCGACCGAGGCCGCCGACATCGCCAACTCGATGGTGCTGGACGGCCGGCAGGGCGGCCTGCTGCCCAAGTGGTCGCAGCAGACCGCCGAGGACTTCGTGATGACCGGTGATCCGGGGCCGATCATCATCAGCAGCCTCTACGCCTTCGGCACCAGGAACTTCGACACCGCCGCGGCCCTGTCCCTGATGGAGAAGGCCTCCAACGGCGGCACCACCCAGGGCTCCGCCGTCCGGGGCAACCAGTCGACCTACACCGGCCTGCACTACCTGCCGGGCGCGCCCTCGGACTCCCTCGAATACTCCGCCTCGGACTTCGCGGTGGCGCAGTTCGCCAAGGCGCTGGGCAACACCAGCAGTTACAGCACCCATATGACCCGCGCCCAGTGGTGGCGCAACACCTTCGGCGCCGAGTCCGGCTACACCCAGCCGCGCAACTCCGACGGCAGCTGGACCTGGCCGCTCGACCCGGCCGGCCCGACGAATTTCACCGAGGGCAACGCGGCCCAGTACACCTGGATGGTCCCCTACGACTACGCCGACCTGATCAACGACATGGGCGGCCGGCAGACCGCCGTCCAGCGCCTCGACCACCACTTCACCCAGGTCAACGCCGGGCAGAGCCTGCCCTATTACTACATCGGCAACGAACCCGAGCACGCCGTGCCGTGGGCCTACGACTACGCCCGCGACCCGGCCGGCGCCTCCGACGCGGTCCGCAAGGTGATGACCGAGTCCTACACCACCGGGGCCGGCGGCCTGCCCGGCAACGACGACCTCGGGGCCACCTCGGCCTGGTACGTATGGGCGGCCCTCGGCCTGTACCCGGCCACCCCGGGCGCCGACACCCTGGCCGTCAACGGGCCGCAGTTCCCCTCGGTGCGGCTCCAGCGGCCCGGCGGCGACATCACCGTGACCTCCGGCGGCAGCGGCGGCTACGTGCAGGGCCTGAGCGTCAACGGCGCCGCCACCAGCCACAGCTACCTGCGCTACCCGGACGTGGCAGCCGGCGGCACCATCGCCTTCACCATGGGCGCCACCCCGAGCAGCACCTGGGGCACCGGCGCCGGCGACGTACCGCCCTCGTTCCAGGACGGCGCGAGCGCGGTGCCCGCCGCCCCCGAACCGGGCGCCGATCTCGCGCGGGGCAGGCCGGTGACCGCCTCCGCCGCCTGCGCCGCCGCCGAGTCCGCCGACAAGGCGGTGGACGGCACGCTCAAGAACAACAGCAAGTGGTGCTCCACCGCGACGAATCCGACGCTGCAGGTCGACCTCGGCGCGCCCACGACCGTCTCGTCGTTCGTCGTCGAGCACGCCGGCCTCGGCGGTGAGACCACCGCCTGGAACACCGGCGCCTTCCAGATCCAGACCAGCACCGACGGCAGCGCCTGGTCCACCGCTGCCACCGTCACCGGGTCCCGCTCCAGCCGGACGTACAACGCCGTCTCGCCGCGGCAGGCCCGCTACGTCCGGCTGGCGGTCTCGCAGCCGGCCAACACCACCGGCAACGGCACGAACGCCGCCCGCATCTACGAACTGGAGGTCTACGGGAGCTAGTGCTGTGGCCGGCGCACGGTCGCCGCGGCGGCGGGCTGTTCGGCTTTGTTGACATCGAGCCGGGCGGCCCGCGCCGCATTGGGCGTGTCAGGTCCCTTGACGGGCCATCAGGCGGAGCCGACACTGCCAACGAGCCAACATCCAACAACCCCCCTCAATTTGCAACATACGGCCGTCGGCTCGCCGCCCACCCCCCACTGCGAAGGAGAAGGCCCCGATGCACCCTTCCCCGTCCCTCCCGAGAACGGTCCTGGCGGCAGCGCTGGCGCTGTTCCTGCTGCCGGTCCTGGCCCTGTTCGGCGCGGCCCCGCGGGCGCACGCCCTCGACAACGGCCTGGCGCGGACACCCCCCACTGGGCTTCAACGACTGGAACGCCTTCGGCTGCAACGTCAGCGAGCAGCTGATCGAGCAGACGGCCGACTACCTGGTCTCCTCGGGGCTGAAGGACGCCGGCTACACCTACGTCAACATCGACGACTGCTGGATGGCCTCACAGCGCGACGCGGCCGGCAATCTCGTGCCGGACCACACGAAGTTCCCCGACGGCATCAGCGGGACGGCCGCCTACGTGCACGGCAAGGGCCTCAAGCTCGGCATCTACGAGAGCGCGGGGACGGCGACCTGCGCCGGCTACCCGGGCAGCTTGAACCACGAGCAGCAGGACGCCGACAGCTTCGCCTCCTGGGGTGTGGACTACCTGAAGTACGACAACTGCAACAACCAGGGGGTGCCCTGGCAGCAGCGCTACAACGCCATGCGGGACGCGCTGCGGAGCACCGGCCGGCCGATCGTCTTCAGCATGTGCGAGTGGGGCGAGGACAGCGTCTGGACCTGGGGCGCGGCCACCGGCAACCTGTGGCGCACCACCGGGGACATCAACGCCTCCTTCGGCTCGATGCTGTCGATCTACCACAGCAACGTCCAGCTGGCCCAGTACGCCGGACCGGGCGCCTGGAACGACCCGGACATGCTGGAGGTCGGCAACGGCATGTCCTTCACCGAGGACCGCTCCGAGTTCAGCCTGTGGTCCGAGATGGCCGCCCCGCTGATCGCCGGCACCGACCTGCGCAAGGCCACCGCGGCGACGCTGTCCCTGTACGGCAACCGGTCGGTGGTCGCGGTGGACCAGGACGCGCTCGGCAAGCAGGGTACCCAGGTGTCCTCCTCCGGCGGGCTCGACGTGCTGACCAAGCCGCTGTCCAACGGCGACGTGTCGGTGGTGCTCTTCAACGAGAACTCCTCGGCCGCCACCATCACCACCACCGCCGCCGCGGTCGGCCTGCCGTCCGCGCCGTCGTACAAGCTGACCAACCTGTGGTCCAACGTGGTGAGCAGCAGCACCGGCGCCATCTCGGCCTCCGTTCCCGGCCACGGCTCGGTCATGTACCGGATCTCGGCCGGCAGCGGCAGCAGCACCGGCACCACGCACACCCTGATCGGCGCCTCCTCCCACCGCTGCCTGGACGCCACCGGCGGCGCGACCACCCCCGGCACCGCCATCGAGATCTGGGACTGCTCCGGCGCCGCCAACCAGGCGGCGACCATCACCGCGGCCGGCGAGCTGCGCCTGTACGGCGGCACGCAGTGCCTGGACGCCTACAACAACCAGACCGCCGCCGGCACCAAGGTCGAGCTGTGGACCTGCAACGGCGGCGCCAACCAGAAGTGGCGGCTCAACCCGGACGGAACCATCACCGGAACCCAGTCCGGCCTGTGCCTCGACGTCACCGGCGGCGACCAGCCCGCGGGCAACGCCAACGGCACCGCGCTGGAGCTGTGGACCTGCAACGGCGGCGCGAACCAGCAGTGGAGCCTCGGCTGACGGCTGCCGCCGGCCGCGTGACCCACCGCCCACCCGGGTGACCTGCCCGGGTGGGCGGCCGTGCGAGCGGCCGGCCGGGCTACCGTGATCGTGCGGGCCCGGCAGCCGGCCGCCCGCGCCGGCCCGGGAGAAAAGCCGCCGCCCCGGCCCGCGACCGTCCGCGCAAGCCCCAGGGAGCCGCCCGTGCCCAGCCGAACGCCCGCCGCACCCGCCGTCCACCGGATCGGATTCGGCCTGGCCGCCGTCGGCCGGCCCGGCTACCTCAACCTGGGCCGCGACCAGGACCTGCCGCCCGGGCGCGGAGTGGACGCGATGCGGCAGCGGGCGCACGCATTGCTCGACCAGGCCTGGGACAGCGGCGTCCGGCACATCGACACCGCCCGCTCCTACGGTCGCGCCGAGGAGTTCCTGGCGCAGTGGCTGGAGCGCCGCGGCGAGCGCCCCGGGCTGGTCGTGTCCAGCAAATGGGGCTACACCTACACCGCCGACTGGCAGGTCCACGCCGAGGCCCACGAGGTCAAGGACCACAGCGCCGCCACCTACGAGCGGCAGCTCGCCGAGACCCGGAGCCTGCTCGACGGCCACCTCGACATCTACCAGGTGCACTCCATCACCCCCGACAGCCCGGCCCTCACCGACACCGCGCTGCACCGGCGGCTCGCCGCGCTGGCCGCCGAAGGCGTCACCGTGGGGATGTCGACCAGCGGACCGGCACAGGGCGAGGCGATCCGGGCGGCGATGGAGATCACCGTGGACGGCGAGCCGCTGTTCCGCAGCGTCCAGTCCACCTGGAACCTGCTGGAACCCTCGGCCGGTCCCGCGCTGGCCGAAGCCCACGCGTCGGGCCGCATGATCATCGTCAAGGAAGCCATGGCCAACGGCCGTCTCGCGCTCGGCGAGCCGCGCATCGACCAGGTGCTGGGCCCCGTCTCGGCCGCCACCGGCGCCCCCTACGACGCGCTGGCCCTGGCCGCGGTCCTGCACCAGCCATGGGTCGACACCGTGCTGTCCGGCGCGGCGACCTCGGCCCAGCTCACCTCCAATCTGGGCGCCGCGACCGTGGAACTCGACCCGGACCGGCTGGCCGCGATGGGCGCTCTGGCGCAGTCCCCGGCCGCCTACTGGGCGCACCGCTCGCAACTCCCCTGGGAATAAGGCGTATTCGATCTTTCCGCCGGTCCGCGTCCCGGTTCGGAAAGACCACGGACCGGTAACCATCCATTTCCGGTGGACGATCAATGGGCTTTCCATGTTCCGGCGTCGTTCATATCCAGGCCATAACGACCACTGAGCCTCATGAATAGGTCATTCTATTCAGCGCCGTGCGGCCGCGAACATTGCGGCACGACACCGGAGGACGTTCATGGCCGGGAACCGGTCCGCCTTCAACCGCCGTCATTTCCTGTTCACTTCCGGCGCCGTC
>NZ_FMCH01000431.1 GCF_900091855.1 Streptomyces sp. DvalAA-14 | reverse complement strand
TCCTCGCCGACCACTACTGCGCGCCGTCCGGCTCTCCGCCCCCGGCCCCGTCGGACGAACCTGCGGCTGACCACGCTCCCGCTCCCACCCGACCGGGACGGCTGGGTGCGCATCCGCGTCGAGGCGTTCGGCCTCAACCGCTCGGAGCTGAAGCTCCGGCTGGGTCTGGGCGTGGGCGTCAGCTTCCCCGGGTGCCGGGCATCGAGGCCGCCGGCACGGTCGACGCGGCCCCGGCCGGCAGCGGACTGCTTCCCGGGCAGAAGGTCGTCGCGATGATGGGCGACATGGGCCGCACCTACGACGGCGGCTACGCGGAATACACCTCGGTGCCGCTGTCCCAGGTCATCCCCGTCGACACCGACCTGCCCTGGGAAGTGCTGGGCGCCCTGCCGGAGATGGTGCAGACCGCCTACGGCTCGCTCACGGTGGGGCTGGACCTCCAGTCCGGCCAGTCCGTGCTGATCCGCGGCGGCACCTCCTCGGTGGGCCTGGCCGCCGCCGCGCTGGCCGCATGGCGCGGCGCCACGGTGCTGTCCACCACCCGGCGGGCCGACCGCCTCGCCGCGCTGAAGGAGCACGGGGTCGACCACCCCCTGCTCGACACCGGCGAGATCGCCTCCGCGGTGCGCGAGGTGTACCCGGACGGCGTCGACGCCGCTCTCGATCTGGTCGGCACCCCGACCCTGCCCGACACCTTGCGCGCGGTACGCGTCCACGGCACGGCCTGCTTCGGCGGCAGTCTTTCCAACCAGTGGACGGTGCCGGACTTCTCCCCGAACGAGTACCTGCCGAGGGGCGTTCGCCTGGCGGGCTACTTCGGCGACGCCGCCGACCTGCCGCGCGAAGCCTTCCAGGAGATCCTCGACGCGGTCGCCGCCGGCCAGTTGGCCTTTCCCGTCGACCGCGTCTACGAGGGCCTGGAGCAGGTGCCGCGGGCCCACGACGACATGGAGCACGACCGCGCCACCGGCAAACTCGTCGTCCGGGTCCGGCGCCGGCCCGAGTCGGACGGGATCCCGCTGTTGCCCGCCGCGGTTGTTCCGTCCTAAGCGCCGCCCGCCGCGCGGTCAGCGGGGTGCGAACACCGCGCGCGCGAAAGGCATGTACGGCCTCGCGGTCACCTTGCCACGACGTCGAACCTGGGAACGTTCCAGCCGGAGACGCTGACCACCGCGGTGGCGCCCTGCAGATCGGCCGAGCTGTAGCTCGCGGTGAGTGTCTCGGATTCGCCGGGCCACAAGGTGGTGTCGTTGTCGCTCCACACCGACGACTGGACTTCGTTGTCCCCGGACAGTTCCGCTCCGGAGGCGGTGCCGCGGCGCAGGTCGGCCCGGAGGAAGAAGCCCACCGTGGGCTTCGACGAGGTGTTGGTGACGGTGACGGCGACCTGCTTGTCCGCGCCGGCCGGGCCGGCGTTGGAGCTGACGGCCGCGGTGGCGCTCAATGTCGCGGTGGGCAGGTTCTTCAGGGCGGTCAGGTTGCCGTACTGCGTCATCGTCGCCTGCGGCTCGCCGATGGTGGAGTTCCAGTTGGTCTTGTCCGGGGTGGTGGGCAGCCAGTAGACGTTGCGGTCGACGACCGCGCCGTTCTGCTTGACCAGGAGTTCGACGAAGTACACCGTGTTGGCGGCCGTCGGGACGACCGGTGTCAGGACCGCGTTCCTGACCTGCTGCGAGGCGAGCGACAGGCTCGACGAGGTGCGGTCGTCGAGCAGAGCGCCGGCCGTGCTGTAGACCTTGGACTCGACGCTCACGCCGGACTGGGTGGCGGGACCGATGTTGTCGAGCGTGACCGTGCCGGTGTCGAGTGTGTAGAGCGCGTGCAGCGGGCGGTTGGCCTTCTGGACGCCGAAGAACGAACCGGCCTGGTCGCCGTCGTTGTTGTAGAGCGACCAGAGCAGCGAGGGCCAGCCCTTGTTGAGCTGCCAGTAGATCGTGCCGGTGGAGGGGGCCGAGGCGTTGGCGGAGTGTGCGATGAACGCCTCGAACTGGGCGCGTGTGCTCTCGTAGTTCTGGACCTGGGCCTCCTGGACGTACTGGTTGAGGCCGGACCAGGGGCCGTAGCGCTTGGTGATCGCGGTGTCGAGGTTGTAGAGGGTGCCGAAGGAGTAGTCGGTGTGGCCGGTGCCCTCGTAGTTGGTGTGGTACTGGTTGGCGCCCGGTGTCTGCCACAGGGCGGACAGGTCGGAGGCGGACAGGAAGCGGTTGAGGGAGTCCGCGGTGGGCACCGAGTCGCCCGATCCCTCCTCGCTGTCGAAGCCCCAGGCCCCGCCGGAGTTGGTCTGGTCGTCGCCGCTGCTGTGCGTGGTGTCGTACCAGTAGTTCGGGGGAACCCAGTCGTACGGACCCTCCTTCTCTCCCGAAGCGCCGAGTTGGGGGCTGCTCTTGTACTCGGCGGAGGAGATGAAGGGGCCGGGGTAGTCGGCGGCGGCGAAGCCGCCGAGCGCCAGGGTCTCCTGGGTGCTGGTCGGCTGGTTGTCGGACCACTGGAAGCTGAAGACGGACGGGTGCGAGCGCAGGGTCTCGCCGACGGTCTGCGCGGTCAGTTGGTAGTCGGCCTGCTGGGCGCTGGTGTAGCTGCTCTTCTCCCAGAAGTCGCAGCACTGGTAGCCCGCGTTGACGAGGATGCCCGCCGCGTCCATCTGCTGGTACCAGTCCGCCGGCATCAAGTGCCCCTCCAGCCGGACCATGTTGAGGCCCATCGACTTGAGCAGGCCGATCTGCCGGGCGGTGTCCGCCGGGTCGTAGCGCAGGAACAGGTCCGGGTCCCAGCCTCCGCCGCGCATGACCAACGGCACATTGTTGATTTTGAACGCGCGGACGCCGTCGGGTGCGAGGGAGGAGGCGCCGGTGAGGTAGGAGGTGACGGTCCGGATGCCGAAGGTGGCGCTGGTGGAGTCGAGGACGGTGCCGCCCTGGGCGACCGAGGTGGCGAGCGTGTAGAGCGGCTGCGCGCCCAGCTGATAGGGCCACCACAGCCGGGGGTCGGCAATCGTCAGCGCGGGATACGCGGCGGGCGTGAAGCTCACCGTGCTGGTGGTGTTCGCCGGGACCGTGACGGTCTGGCTGACCGTGACGGGGGCGCCGTTGTCCGGCGGGGTGACGGTGGCGGAGACCGTGCCGGTCTGCGCGGACGCCGAGGTGTTGGTGACGTCCGTCTTGACCGTCAGAGCCGAACTGCTCAGATTCGCTGCCGTGTTGGGGACGACATGCGCGTTGCCGCCGATCAGCGGGCCTCCGGTGCGCAGCTGGACCGGGAACTGGATGCCGGTGTTGTTGTCCGGCGGGATCTGGCTCCAGTCGATGTTGTCCAGCGCGAGCATGGCCGAGGGGTTGTTCGGGTGCATCTCGATCGCCAGCGAGTTGGCGCCCTGCTTGAGCAGGCCCGTGATGTCGAAGGCGCGACGGGCGTAAGCGCCGGTGACGGTGGCCGCGGTGGCCACTTCGGTGCCGTTGACCCATACGTCGGCGGTGCCGATGACCCCGTTGAGGATCAGCTGGGCGCTCTGCCCGCCGGGCGGCGCGGTGAAGTCCGTGCGGTACCACCAGGGCGCCGAGAACTGGGTGATGGTCTCCGCGCCGACCTTGGTCATCTGGCCGAAGCAGGACTTCATGTTCGCCGAGAAGAACACGTTGGGACAACTGCCGTTGCGCAGCAGGGCATTGATCTCGGTGCCGGGGGCGCCGCCGGGATCGTTGGGCACCGAGAGCCAGCCGGCGGTGGAGAATCCGGCCTTGGAGATCTGGCTGCCGCCCTGCGTCGCGGTCGCGCTGGTCAGCACCTTCCAGCCGTTCGCCGCGCCGAGATCCGCCAGCGCGGTGGAGCCGGTCGGCGGATCGGCGGCGGGTGCGGCGGCGGGTGCGGCGACGGCGGCCGGAACCGCCGCGGGCTGCGGCTGCCGGACGGCGGCGCTGCTGGGCAGCGCGGTGAGCGCCGCGGTGAGACCCAACGCGGCCGCCGTGATCAGGATTTTCCCTCGGAACACCATGTCGACTCCTCGGTGTGCGATTCCGCCTGCTGAGGCTGGGCCGAACGGCGAGCGGTGGTGGCGCGGCCTGGGCTTCCGGTGGGCGCGGGAAGCGTCCAATAGTTAGGAAACCTTCTTTACCAGCGACTGCGCTACAGCGTCCTTGGGCCCGTGTGCGGAGTCAAGACGCCGACCGAGAATCCGCCCGGGAAACCACGCGGGAAGGGGCACATTCGGCCTCGCCCGACGCCGCCCAACGGCTCCGCCGGCCAACGCTTCTGAGCGGATCAACCTCGGCACGGCACGGCGTACGGACCGACAACCGGACGAAACGTCCAGGCCATGATGCCGGCGCCGGCGGAACCGGCCCGGAACCCGGCCACCGGTTCTGGCTCAATTTCTGTGGCCGGGGGCGCGCACCGGCAGCCGGTGCCGCCGCGGGCGTCGTGCGCCGCCCGCGCGGCACGGGTGCGACGACGTCGCGGCCGGATCGCCGGGTCAGGACGCCCGGTAGGTTCCGCTGCCGGACGACGTGCGGGCGAACCACGTCCGCGCCTCGTCCGCGGACAGGACGCGGGTCAGCTCGGCCGTGCCCGGGAGCAGCGGGAAGAACCGGTCGGCGTTCCAACTGCGCCGGTACATCGGCTGGTCGAGCACCAGCAGGCGGCGGCCCTCCACCACGGGTATGTCGTCGGGCAGCCCCTCGTTCCAGATCTGCTCGCCGTCCGGGGCGACGAGTGCGAAGGGGCCGGTCGCCACGACCTCGGTGCGTCCCCGCGCGGGCTCGGGGTCGGTGGCCAGGCGGACGCTCTCCGCGGACGGCGCGGTGCCGGGGAGGTGGCCGCCGCCGATGAGGACGTGGGCCAGCAGCGTGTGCAACTGGAAGTTGTCCCCGATGCCGCCTATCCGCACCTCGAACCCGGTCCCGGTGGGCCGGTGCAGCACCACCAGCGGCTCGTCGTCCAGCACCGCCAGCGCGTAGGCCAGGCACTTGAGGTCGTGCCGCTTCAGGGCCGCGAGCTCGCGGCAGGCTGGGAGGATCGCCGAGGAGTGCCGGCGGCGCGTCGCGGCGCTGCGGCACAGCACGGCCAGCGCGGGCGGCTGCCACTGCTCGACCGAGCACCAGGCCAGCGCCAACCGCGTGGCCTCGTACGCGTCGCCGCCCAGGCGGGCCCGCAGCGCGTCGTCGATGATCTTCTCGTCCGGCTCGGGCAGTTCGTCCGCGGCGCCGCCGGCGGCGGTCCAGCGGCGGGCGAACTCCCTGGCGTCGAGCAGGTCGCGGCGGACGCCGCCGAGGATCGGCTCCGCGCAGGCCGCCGGATCGGCCCCGCGCTCGACGCAGAAGCCGGCCGCCATCGCCAGCACCGGACGGGGACCGGTCGGCGGGAAGGCGGGGATCAGCATGGCCAACCGGGGCCCCGCCAGGACCCGTTCGGCGTCCGACGCCGACCGCACACCGTTCATCACAGCGGTGAAGGCCTGCCCGGTGCGGTCGCCGTCGCGACCAGCGACGGCCTGCTCGAGCTCGGACACGGCGCCAGCGAGGCCCGAGGCCTCCCGCTTCCTCTTGAAGATCACCGCCACACCCTAGACCCACGGCGGTCCGGCGTCACGGCGTGCGGCCCTACGGGCCGTGGCCCGGACCGGAGTTGACGTGCATCGGAGTTGACCCGCACCTGCGGGCCCCAAGAGGGGGATCGCTTCACCGTCTTCACCACCGCGGCAACCGCCGGCCCACGGGCGATCAGCACCTCACGGCTCGGTGACGGCCTGGTGGGCAGCGCCTACCGGGCCGTATGCCTGGTCCGTCACCGGCGGATCCCTGCCCGCGGGGCTCGTCCTGGACGGGGCGACCGGCGTGATCTCGGGCACGCCGGTCGCCGGCGGCGTCTCCCACTTCGGCCTCGGGCTCCGCGACCGGTCGCCGCCGACGGCCGGGACGGTCACCGGGGCGTTCGCCAGCACCGTCGACCAGTACAAGAAGAAGGCGTTCTGAGCTGAGCCCGGTACGCGCGACGCCGGGTGGGGAAAGCCGATCCGGGTTCCCCCACCCGGCCGGCGCAGGGCGGAGGCGAGCCGGAGGGCCCTTGGGCCGTGCGACCCCGTGTGAAGGCGGTCAGACAGTCGTACGACAATACTTCGCATGATCACCAGGCGGCTTCCTCGCCCGTCCGTGTCCGGACCGCTGCTGCCGGCAGACCCGTCGGCGCCGGCCCCCGGAGCCCGGCGGTCCTTCGCCCTCCTCGTCACGGATGTACTGGCGCCGGCTCCCGTGCTCGTCGTGCTGCTGCTCGTCGTGGGCTGGCACAGCGGCCGGGTCGCCGGGGTCGCCTGGGCGGTGGCCGCCGCGACCGTGTCCGTCGGGATTCCGCTGGCGGTGGTCATCGGCGGAGTGCGTGCCGGGCGCTTCACCGACATCCACGTCCGGGTACGCCGGCAGCGGGCGCTCCCCCTGGCGGTGGCCATAGCTTGCGCGGTGCTCTGCGTCGTCCTGCTCGGGCCGCTCGGAGCGCCGCGCGAACTCGTCGTCCTGGTCGCCACCATCATGGCCGGCCTGGCCACCGGAGCGGCCATCACCGTCTGGTGGAAGGTGTCGGGGCACACGGCGGTGACCGGCGCGGCCACCGTGATCCTGGTGGCCGACTACGGGCCCCGGCTGCTCCTGGTGCTGGTCCCGGCCTGCCTGGTCGTCTGGTCCCGGATCGTTCTGCGCGACCACACGCCCGCGCAGACCGTGGTCGGCTTCCTGGTCGGCGCGGCCGTGTCCTGCGTGCTGTTCGTCCCGCTGCACCACTGACCACCGGTCCGTCGGACCCGGTGGCGGTTCCTGGGGCGGAGACGGCGGGCTACGGGCCGACCGAGGTCAGATGCGCCAGGCGCGGATGCGGTCGGCGGCGTCGAACAGGCCGGCCTTGCCGGACCGGAGGTCACGGACGAGATCCACCAGGGCCCCGTACGGCGGGTCCACGCCCTCGCCGGAGGCATGCATGTAGGCGGCTGCGACCTGGCAGGCGTACAGCGAGTTGCGGTACGGCAGGGGCTCCAGGCGGACCAGGGTGTGCAGCAGGGCGGCCGCCCGCCAGGCCGCGTCCGGGGTGGCGGTGTCGTGCCGGGGAATCTTCGTCTTGTGCCGGGCGACGGCCGCGACCAGCGCGGAGTAGTCGGCCACCGACACGTCCTCGGGCAGTGCCTGCTCCTGGACGTCCAGCAGCCAGGCCACGTCGATGGAGAGCACCGAGGCCATCAGGCGGCTTCGGTCCCGCGCGCGGCGGCCGGCGGGACCTCGTCCGGGAACGCCTCGTCGAACTCGCCGCGGCGCTGCTCGCCGAAGCCCGCCGCGTAGCGGACGAAGACGGCCCGCTGGCGCTCGCGCAGCGGCAGGTCGTGGACGTACTGCTTCAGGCTCTTGCCCTCGGCGGTGGCCGCGGCCCGGACCGCCTCGAGTTCGTCGTCGGTGAAGGTGATGTTCAAAGCTGGCATACCTCGGATGGTACCGGACAGGTACCATCGGTCGGCACCCGGCCGCGGAACCGACGCCACCGCCGGCGCGGCCCTGGCGGCTACTCGAAGCGGGCCGGGTCGCCGGCCCCGTATCGGACGATCTCGGTGCCGCCCCCGGAGAAGTCGACGACGGTGGTGGGTTCGGTGCCGCAGTCACCGGAGTCGACCACCGCGTCGACCACGTGGTCGAGCCGTTCCTTGATCTCCCAGCCCTGCGTCATCGGCTCCCCCTCGTCGGGCAGCAACAGGGTGCTGGAGACGAGGGGTTCGCCGAGTTCGGCGAGCAGCGCCTGCGTCACCACGTGGTCCGGGATGCGGACGCCCACGGTTTTCTGCCGGGGATGCAGCAGTTGACGCGGCACTTCCTTCGTCCCCGGCAGGATGAAGGTGTACCGGCCCGGCGTCGCGGCCTTGATCGCCCGGAACACATCGTTGTCGATCTGTACGAACTGCCCGAGCTGGGAGAAGTTCTGGCACACCAGGGTGAAGTGGTGGCGGTCGTCGAGGTTCCGGATCGACCGGATGCGGCCGATGCCGTCACGGTTGCCCAGCCGGCATCCCAGGGCGTAACAGGAGTCCGTCGGATACGCGACAAGTCCGCCGGACCGGATGGTGTCGGCCACGGCGCTGATGATCCGCGGCTGGGGATTTTCGGGATGCACGTCGAAGTATCGGGCCATCGGCCAAGCCTAAGGGGCTGCGTCGACGCGGTGGACGACGGGCACCGCGGTGATCACGCGGACGGCGGAAGGGTCCCGGCGGGCGGTCTTGTGCCAGCGGCCGTGGCTCTCTGCGGTCGGATCACCACCCAGGGCGATCAATACACAGCAGAGCGGTGCCGCCGTGAGGGGCCACAACGCCCCGGCTTGTCCTGGATTGCGAGGCGGGGTTAGCTGGAATGGCGGCGTTGGTCCGTCGCATTCGGCAGGTCGACCGCAGGAACCGGCACGGAGGTGGGAGCAGCATGAAGGCAGTCGTCTACGAGGAGCCGTACACCGTCAAGATCGAGGACGTCGCGGATCCTCGCATCGAGCACCCGAACGACGTGCTGGTCCGTGTCACATCCACCGCGATCTGCGGCTCGGACCTGCATATGTACGAGGGCCGCACGGCCGCCGAGGCCGGCATCGTCTTCGGGCACGAGAACCTGGGCGTGATCGAGGAGGTCGGCTCCGGCGTGACCTCGCTGAAGATCGGCGACCGCGTCGTGATGCCGTTCAACGTGGCGTGCGGCTTCTGCAAGAACTGCCTGGCCGGGGACACGGCCTTCTGCCTGACGGTGAATCCCGGCTTTGCCGGCGGCGCCTACGGATATGTGGCGATGGGCCCGTACACCGGCGGCCAGGCGGAAATGCTGCGGGTCCCGTACGCCGACTTCAACTGCCTGAAGCTGCCGGAGGGCGACGCGTTCGAGAGCGACTTCGTCCTGCTCGCCGACATCTTCCCGACCGGTTACCACGGGTGCGAGCTGGCCGAGGTCTCGCCCGGCGAGACCGTCGCGGTGTACGGGGCGGGACCGGTCGGGCTGATGGGCGCTTACTCCGCCCTGCTGCGGGGCGCCGCCAAGGTGTTCGTGGTGGACCGGGTGCCGGAGCGGCTGGCCAAGGCGGAGGAGATCGGTGCGATTCCGATCGACTTCACCGCGGGCGACGCGGCGGAGCAGATCCGCGAGCAGACCAACGGCGACGGCACCGACAAGGGCATCGACGCGGTCGGCTATCAGGCACGTTCGCACGACCTCGGCCACGAGGAGCCGGCGACGGTGCTCAACGCCCTGGTGGAGACGGTCCGGGCCACCGGCCGGCTCGGCGTCCCCGGCCTGTACGTGCCGTCCGACCCGGGCGCCCCCAACGAGAACGCGCGGCACGGCCAACTGCTCGTCTCCATCGGCAAGCTGTTCGAAAAGGGGCAGCGGGTGGGAACGGGGCAGGCCAACGTCAAGAAGTACAACCGCCAGCTGCGGGACCTGATCATCGCCGGGCGGGCCAAGCCGAGCTTCGTGGTCTCCCACGAACTCCCCCTGGACCAGGCGCCGATGGCGTACCAGAAGTTCGACAAGCGGATCGACGGCTACACCAAGGTGGTGCTGCACCCGCAGCTGGCGGCCTGACCGTCGCGCCCCGGCCGCAGCGGTGCCTCGACGGCGCCGCGGACCTGCGGCCCGACCGATTCCGCGCCCCGGCCGTCCGCACGGCCGGGGCGCACCGCTCGGCACGTCCAGCCCCTGCGGACACCGGGCGCGGACATTCCCGCACAGGCAAGGGCCCGCAGGGGGTCTCAGGTGGCGGCGCGGTGGGAATGCCCTCCCGTCGTCGGTGTCCGGGCGTCGTCGGGGATCTGCGACACATGGGCGCTGACGATGCGCCAGCCGGCCGGGAACCGGACCCAGGCCTGGGTCTGGCGGCCGGTGGCCGCGGCGCCCGGGTAGGCGAACAGCGTGGTGACGACGGCGAATTCGGTTCCGAACGTGCTGATGACGGTCTCGTGGAGTGTACGGCCGGCAGGGAGCGGGGGCTGTTGCCACCGCCAGCTGCGGATCTCCGCCGCGCCGGTCTGATGGTCGGCGACGCCGAAGCGGACGGTGCCGGGGGAATCCCAGAAGTAGCCGGCTATGGCGACGCGGTCGTCCGCGACCAGCGCTTCCTCGTAGCCCGCGAAGGCCGCCGTCACTTCGGCGACCGTCTGCGGCAGGTCCACATCCATCCGCTGTGTGCCTTTCGGTTCGTCGTGGCGGGGCGGGCTCAGTCGGTCGGGGCCGGAGCGCCGGTGTGCCCGGCCGCTTCGCCGGGCCCGGCGGCTTCGTCCGTCCCGGTGGTGATGCCCGCCAGGGCTGGTTCCGGGGCCGGTTCCGGGGCCGGTTGCGGGGCCGGGAGGTCGGCGTCGCCACCGTGCCGGCGGTCGAGTTCCCGTTCGTCCGCGTCCGGGACGCGGGCCGGCGGGTGCGTCAGGGCCAGGGCGCCGCACAGTACGGCGGCGAACAGGTAGCCGAGGGCCACGCCGCCGTTCTCGTCCCAGCCGACCTTCGGGGCGTGGATCAGCCCGACGAAGGCGAGCACCGAGCCCACCAGGGCCACCGCCGCCGCGGGCACGAACCGTTTGTCGATGACGAAGGCGACGAGCGCGCCCAGTATCAGGCCCGCCAGGATCGCGCCCTCACCGAGCACCGTCAAGCCGTGATAGACGACGCCCGACGACTCGAGATTGGCCTCGCCGACCTTCGCCGCGGTGGTCCCGGCCGCCGCGAGGGCGTCGTCCATCTGCCCGACGGCCCAGGAGGCGATGTTCGGCACCAGCGCGGCGACCACGGCGGCGGCGTGCGCCCTGGGCGAGAACTGGAAGGCCTGGGCGCCGATGAGCAGGCCGATGTAGAGCAGGATCGGCACGATCGCGGCGACCGGGAGGATCGCGGCCAGCAGGCCGAACATGCCCAGGAAGCACATCAGGGCGATGACCGCGCCGGTGGCGAGCGAGTAGCCGGTGCGTCCGCCGGCCTTCTTCCATCCCGGATGGCCGACGTACACCGCCGGGGGGAAGGGGGAGCCGAGCGCGGAGCCGATGACGGCGCCCGCGCCGTCGGCCAGCAGGACCGAGCGCAGGTTGTAGGAGTCACCGGCGGCCGCGGCGCTCTCGACGTTGGTCATGCCCTCGGTGAAGTTGTAGACGCCCAGCGGGATGGCGGTGGCCAGCAGCGGTGAGACACCGGACAGACCGGAGAACAGGGTGCCCAGATGGAGGGTCGGCAGCGCGAGGGTGATGTCGCCCGCCGCGGAGGAGACCGCCGACCCGGACATCGCCCCGCCGGCCCAGCCGATCGCGGTGCCCACCAGCAGGGCGGCGAGCCCGATCGGGATGTTCCCGGGCAGCTTGATGTCGGTCATCAGGCCGATGAGCAGGAGCAGGAAGACCGGCAGGGCGATCCACAGCTTGTCCCACATCTGGCCGGCCGGCCGCATGGAGATGAAGGAGATGGAGATGCCGGCGAGGGTGCCCAGCAGGGCGGCGCGGGGCGCGTAGCGGCGGATCCAGGGGCCGATGAAGGCCCCGATGAGCACGATGACGCCGATGATGAACGCCCACGCGACGCCGGCCTTCCACGCCAGCAGCGGATCCTTGGTCTTCAGGTAGACCGGCAGCATGATGACGAAGACGACGATGAACATGTGCGGCACGCTGGGGCCGTAGGGCATCGCGGTGACGTCCGGCCGCCCCTCCCGCACGGCGAGTCTGCGGCCGAGGTAGGCGTAGTAGAGATTGCCGACGATCAGGGCGATCCCGAGGGCCGGCAGGATCGTGTGGAAGACGTCGTGGCCCGGAATCTTGAGGACACCCAGGCACAGCCCGGTCAGGGTCAGCACATTGACCAGGACGTTGACGCCGAGTCCGAAGAAGGCGTTGGTGTCGCCCCGTACCCACAGCGGGAGGGGCATGGGTCTGTTCTCAGCGGCGGTCACACGGCGGAACGGAGGCACGGCGGGATCACCCTTCGTCGGGGCGGGGCGGGGCGGGGCGGGGCGGGGCGGGGCGGTGGACGGCGCTCGGTGCGGCATGGCCACCGCTCACCGGGAGCTGTCGACTGCTGGTTGCTCTGCGCTGTGTGCTGTGTGCTCTTTGCCCGGGGGCGGGATGCGGCCCGGCGGTTACCGCGGCGGCCGGGCGGCCGATTCCGCCGTGGCGGCTTGAGCGGGTGCCGCGGTGGTCAACGCGTCGAGAAAAGCCGCCGAATCGGCCGTCCAGCCGAAGATGCCCCCCCTGCGCTCTGATCATTTCCAGGCCGGTCCGGTGGAATTGAGGGAAATACGAGCCGACGCAGTCCGAGAGCACCAGGCACTCGTAACCGCGGTCGTTCGCCTCACGAACGGTGGTGTGCACGCAAACCTCGGTGGTGACACCGGTGACCACCAGACGGCGAATGCCGCGGGCGGCGAGCAGATCGCCGAAACCGGTGGCGTAGAAGGCGCCCTTGCCCGGCTTGTCGATGACCGCTTCGCCCGCTGCCGGGTAGAGCTCCTCGATGATGTCGTGGCCCTCCTCACCGCGGACCAGAACGCGGCCTCGCGGGCCCGGGTCGCCGATGCGCAGGGTGGGGCTGCCGCGCAGCAGCTTGCTCGGGGGGCAGTCGGACAGATCCGGCAGGTGTCCCTCACGGGTGTGCACGACCATCATGCCCGCGGCGCGGCAGGCCGCGAGCACCACCCGCAACGGAGCGATGGTCCGGCGCAGTTCGCCCACGTCGTTGCCGAGGCTCTCGCCGAACCCGCCGGGTTCCAGGAAGTCCCGCTGCATGTCGATGACGACCAGGGCGGTGGTGGTGGGGTCGAAGGAGAACGGGTACGGGGCGGCGTCGGCTGTGAGCGGGTGCGGGGCTTCCATCGCGGATCCTGCCTTCGTCCAGCGGGTCATGGAGTGACGCCGGCGGTCCGGGCGGGGCCGGACGCGTGCACGGGAGGGGCTACGCAAGCGCCGGCGCGGTGGCGGCGATCACGTCGTCCGAGGTGGCGACGCAGCCGAAGACGCCGCCCTGCATGGTCACCATGTGGAGCGCGGCCTCGTGGTTCGACGGGTCGGTCGCCCCGGTGCAGTCGGACAGGATCAGGCACTCGTAGCCGCGGTCGTTGGCCTCCCGCATGGTGGTGTGGACGCATACGTCGGTGGTGATGCCGGTGAGGATCAGGTGGGTGATGCCCCGCGTGCGCAGGACGAGGTCGAGCCGGGTGGCGTAGAAGGCCCCCTTGCCCGGCTTGTCCACGACCACCTCGCCGGCCACCGGGGCGACCTCGGGGACGATCTCCCAGCCGGGCTCGCCGCGGACCAGGATCCGGCCGCGCGGACCGTCCCCGCCGATCTCCGCGCCGATCCGCGCCGATCGCCAGCGCTTGTTGGCCGGCAGGTCCGACAGGTCCGCGGTGTGGCCCTCCCGGGTGTGGACGACGAGCATGCCGACGGCGCGGGCGTGCGCCAGCAGTTTCTGGGTCGCGGGCAGCCCGGCGCGGGTCAGTGAGATGTCGTAACCCATGGAGTCCACATATCCGCCGGGGCCGCAGAAGTCCGTCTGCCAGTCGATACAGAGCAGGGCGAGGCGGTTGGTCGGCACGGACAGGTCATAGGGCCATGCATAGGGCTTCGCGGTGACCGGGCCGACGAGAATTTCGGGATCACGCCGTATTTCGCGCACGGTGTTGTCCATTGACCCCCCAAGGATGGTGAAGCGGGGTATGCGAAGGTGCCGCACATCCACCGGGTCATTTCGGTAGTGCTCATTATGGGAGATCAGGTTTCGGCCGAGCGGTTGGCGCGTTACACGGATATGAAGCGGTCGGCGACTCTTCCCGACCGGCGGCGTCCGGTCGGGCGCGGTGGCCGCGGCGCGACGTGACGACGTGTCAGTTCGAGGATCCGCCGGTCGGTTCGTCTGCCGGCGCGACCGTTCGGCGGTGGGCGCGTGGCCTTCGTGCGGGCGCCCGGCGCGCGGATTCGCGCGCGCCCCTGCTCTGCCTCATCCGGGAGGTTTGCACCGCCGGTGCCTGAAGCGCCCCCTTTCACGCCATACCGGGCCGCAGCCCTCGCTGATTGGCTTGCTCCTGCGGTCGGTCGGCCTGATCAGGGGTGACCGCGCCGCGCACCTGTGTGTCAATCCGCCAGGAGAAAATGTGTCCACACCGGAAGGCGCCACCGGTCCCGTCCTCGACGATCCGGTGCCCGAGGCCGCCGCCGGCGAACAGCGCACCAGTCTCGGCACCTCGGCGGCGCGTCAGCTCGCCACCACCACCAAGTCCGAGCCGCAGATGCGGGCCATCAGCTCGCGCTGGCTGCTGCGGGCGCTGCCGTGGGTGGAGGTCAGGAGCGGCACCTACCGGGTCAACCGGCGCGTTCGGCTGCGCGTCGGCGCGGGCCGGGTGCAGTTCGAGCACAACGGCGCCGACGACATCGAGGTCATCCCCGAGACACTCACCGAACTGCCTGTCCTGCGCGGCTGGTCCGACACCGGCGTCCTGCGGGAGATCGCCGGCCGGTTCCGGCTGCGGCAGGTACGGCCCGGCCAGGTCGTGGCCGAGGCGGGGCAGCCGGTCACCGAGATGTACCTGGTGGTGCACGGCCGGTTCGTCCGGTACGCGGCCGGCGACTACGGCGAGCAGACCCATCTCGGGGTGGTCACCGCCGGCGAGCAGGTGGGGGACGAGGCCGTCGGCCGGTCCGACCCGCGGTGGCCGGCCTCGGTGCGGGCCGACACCGCGGGCGTGCTGCTGGCCCTGCCCTTGCGGGAGTTGGCCGACGTCACCGACCGGGTGCCGTCCCTGGCCGCCCATGTGGCCGGGTACGCCGAGCGGCAATCGCTGCCCGTGAACCGCGCGGGCGAGGCCGATGTCCCGGTGCGGGCCGGGCATGTGGGCGAGCCGGCGATCCCCGGCGGGTTCGTCGACTACGAACTGCGGCCGCGTGAATACGAGTTGTCACTCGCCCAGACCGTGCTGCGCGTCCACAGCCGGGTCGGCGACCTCTACAACGAGCCGATGGACCAGACCGGGCAGCAGCTCCGGCTGACAGTGGAGGCGATCCGCGAACGCCAGGAGTGGGAGCTGGTCAACAACCGGGAGTTCGGACTGCTGCACAACACCGACTACGACCAGCGCATCAGCACCCTGTCCGGGCCGCCCACACCGGACGACCTCGACGAGCTGCTGGGCATGCGCCGCGAGACCGGGCTCTTCATCGCGCACCCCAAGGCGATCGTCGCGTTCTTCCGCGAATGCAACCGGCGCCGACTGCTGCCCGGCACGGCGACCGTGAACGGGCACGAGGTCCCGGCCTGGCGCGGTGTCCCGCTGTTCCCCTGCGGGAAGATCCCGGTCAGCCGGCAGCACACCAGCAGCATCATCGCGCTGCGGACCGGCGAGGCGGACCAGGGAGTCGTCGGCCTGCACCAGACGGGCATCCCCGAGGAGCACCTGCCCGGTCTCAACGTGCGGCGCATGGGCGTCGACACCGCCGCGATCGTCAACTACCTCGTCACCGCCTACTACTCGCTGGCGATCCTGGTCCCCGACGCGGCCGGGATCTTGGAGAACGTCCAGATCGGCCGAACGGCCGAGTGACCGAGTGGAGTACGCAATGAGCGCTCCCCCGCACGCCGACACCACGCGCCGGCTGCCCGGGCCGCCGTCTTTCGCCCGCCCCCGGCGCGGTGGGGCGATCCCCGGGCTCAGGTACCGGCCTGTCGCCCCGGCCGACCCGAAGAAGGCCGAGCAGGTCGACCGGCGGCTGGAGACCTGGGCGCGGAGCCTGGACCTGTTCCCGCCGGCCTGGAAGGGAGACTTCTCGGGATTCCAGTTCGGCCGGGCCGTGGTGCTCCAGCACCCGGGCGCGGTCGACCTGGACCGCCTGACCGTCGCCGGCAAGCTGCTGCTGGCCGAGAACCTCGTCGACAGCTGCTACTGCGAGGAGGACGAGGGCCGCGGCGGATCGCACCGCGGGCTCGGCGGCCCGCTGATCCTGGCCCAGTCGGCGATCGACCCCTTCCACGGCACGCCGGAGCTGGAGGAGCGGTGGCGGCAGGGCATGCAGGCCGACGGCCCCCTGCGCTCCTACCACTCGGCCATGAAGGACTACGCCGCCTTCGCCACCCCCAGCCAGACCGGCCGCTTCGTGCACGACATCGCCCGCCTGCACCTGGGCTATCTCGCCGAGGCCGCCTGGGCCGAGACCCGGTACCGCCCCGAGGTGTGGGAGTACCTGGTCATGCGGCAGTTCAACAACTTCCGTCCCTGTCTGTCCATCGTCGACGCGGTGGACGGCTACGAGCTGCCCGAGGTGGTCTACGCCCGCCCCGAGATCCTGCGGATCACGGCACTGGCCTGCAACGCGACGACCATCGTCAACGACCTCTACTCCTTCACCCGGGAGCTGGCGAGCGACCCCACCCATCTCAACCTGCCGCAGGTCGTGGCCGCCAACGACCGGCGCGGGCTGAAGGCCGCCTATCTCAAGAGCGTCGAGATCCACAACGAGGTGATGCGCGCCTTCGAGGAGGAGGCCGCCACGGTGTCGGCGATCTCGCCGCTCGTGCAGCGCTACGCCCAGGGTCTGTCGGACTGGGTGGCCGGCAACCACGAGTGGCACGCGACCAACACCCACCGCTACCACCTGCCCAACTACTGGTGAACCCACCACCGCCAGGAAAGCCGCACGCCATCTCGACGTGCGGGGAACAGCATCAGCACCACGAGGAGACCCCGTTGGCCATGTCCCAGTCCGGCGCCACAGCATCGATTCCCGTCCAGTCCACGTACCAGACCCGCGTCGCGGACTACTGGAACGCCGAGAAGAACCCGGTCAACCTCGAGCTCGGGAAGATCGACGACCTCTACCACCACCACTACGGTGTCGGTGACGTCGAGTGGTCCGTGCTCGACGAAGCGGATCCCGCCCGGCGCCGGGAGCGGGTCACCGCGGAGCTGCACCGCCTGGAGCACGCCCAGGCCGAACTCCTCGCCTCCCACCTCGGGCCGCTCTCCCCCGCCGACCGGGTCTTCGACGCCGGCTGCGGACGCGGCGGCGGCAGCGTGGTGGCGAATCTGCGCTACGACTGCCACGCCGACGGGGTGACGATCTCCGCCAAGCAGGCGGAGTTCGCCAACGAGCAGGCCCGGGCCCGTGGTATCGACGGCAAGGTGCGCTATCACCACCGCAACATGCTGGACACCGGTTTCCCGACCGGCGCGTACGCGGCGTCCTGGAACAACGAGTCCAGCATGTACGTGGAACTGGACCTGCTGTTCGCCGAGCACTCCCGGCTGCTGCGCCGCGGCGGACGCTATGTGGTGATCACCGGCTGCTACAACGACACCTACGGCCAGGCCTCCCGCGAGGTGTCCCAGATCAACGCGCACTACATCTGCGACATCCACCCGCGCTCGGCGTACTTCCGGGCGATGGCCCGCCACCGGCTCGTCCCCGTCCACGTCCAGGACCTCACGGAGTCCACCATCCCCTACTGGGAGCTGCGCAAGAACGCGGAACACCTGGTCACGGGGATCGAGGACACGTTCTTGACGGCGTACCGGAACGGCAGCTTCCAGTACCTGCTGATCGCGGCCGACCGGGTCTGATCCCGGCCCCGGCGGGGCGAACCAGCCGCGGCTCCCGGCGCTTTCGCGGGGCCGCGGCTCCGCCCTGCGGTCAGCCGAGGGCGCGGGTGACGGTGCGGGCCAGGGCGCGGGCTGTCGACGCCGGGGCGGGGGCGGCGTCCGGGCCCTCGGCGTAGTAGCGCAGGAAGGCCTGTTGGAAGCAGGCTCCGATCAGCAGCGAGGCCGCGGCGTCGGGATCGGCCGCCGCGGCGACGCGGCCCAGGTCCTGCTCGGCGCGCAGATAGGCGGCGAACCGGCTGACCGCCTTGTCGGGCCCGCCGCCGTGCCTGCTCATCGACTCGCGGTGCGCGGCCATCCGCTGCGGATCCGCCAGCAGGGAGGCCAGCATGGGAAACGACCGCTGGTAGAAGTCGAGTGCGGCCCGGGCCATCTCGGCGAGGTTCGCCTCGATCTCGCCCTCGCCGGGCGCGACGTGCGGTTGCGAGGCGCCGGGCACCCGCTCCCGCAGGACGTGCAGCAGCAGGTCCTCCTTGTCGCTGAAGTGCCGGTAGAGCCCGGGCTCCGACAGGCCGGAGGCCTTGGCGATCTCCTTGGTCGTGGCATGGGCGACGCCCCGGGTCCGCAGGATCTGCTCAGCGGCGTCGAGGATCCGCTCCCGAGTGCTCACGGCATCTCCCTTTGACAAGTTAGTGAACGCTCGCACATCATAACGTGTGAGTGTTCACTAACCTGGAAGAGGTCGGACGATGCGGCTCACCATATTCGGCGCGACCGGTGCCACCGGCACGCAGCTCGTACGGCAGGCGCTCGAGGCGGGGCACGAGGTGACCGCCGTCGTCCGCGATCCGGCGCGGCTGACCGTGGCCGCCCACCAGGCCTTGCGGGTCGTCACGGCCGAGGTCACGGATCCGGCGGGCACGGCAACCGCCGTGCGGGGCGCCGACGCCGTGATCACCGCGATCGGGCCGCGCGGGAAGGGGCCGACGTCGGCCTCGACCGACGGCGCCCGCGGCATTGTCCGGGCCATGGGCGAGACCGGGAGCCAGCGGCTCGTGCTGACCAGCAGCAGCGCCCTGGCGGCCGACGCCGGGGACGGACCGTTCACCCGGTACGTCGTCAAGCCGGCCATCCTCCAGCCGCTGTTCAAGGACCGGTTGACGGACCTGCTGCGGGCGGAGGAGGCGGTCCGCGCCAGCGCTCTCGACTGGACGATCGTCCGGCCGCCGCAGCTCACCGACAACCCGGCCAAGGGCTCGTACCGCACCGCCACCGACACCAACGTCAAACGCGGCTACCGGATCACCCGGGCCGATCTGGCGGCCTGCGTGCTCGGCCTGCTCGACGACGGCGCGTCGATCCGCCGGCACATATCGGTCGCCAACTGACGGCCGCGGCGCGGCAGCCGGAGAAGCCGCCGCACCGCGCCGGAGCCGGTCGGGGTGGAAACCGGCCGGTCGGCCGGTCGCGACCGCGGCCTTGGTGATGACGGCGACGACCGCCGCCGGGCGGGCGATCGGCGACTCCGCCGGGTGGGACGCGCAGTGATCCCGTCGGCGCCGGCGGCGCGGGCAGCGCCTCGCGCCTCCTACCCGCTGATCGCCTGCGCTGTGGGCGAGTTGGCAGCGCGTGAAGCCCCGGGTCACGACGGTGACACGGGTCGGCCCGGTCCGGGAGCGCCCGGCAGGACGTCACCGAGGGCCCGGGCCGTGACGGGCATCTCCGGTCCCGCGATGGGGCCGCGCCGCGCGCAACCGCACGAGGGATGGGCCCGCCGGCGGGCGATGTCTCAGCCTCCGTACGCCGTGAGCGGGTACCGAGACCTCGCTGATGGTCGGGAAGTGGGACACGGCGTGCCGGAGCCGGGGGATGGGGACCTCGCCGGCGACCGCGACGGTGGCCGAGCGTGGCAGTTCGCTGACGCCGGGGCCGACGAAGGTCACGCCCAGCAGCGTCTCCCGGTCCAGGGCATCCATCCCTCCACGGTCTCCGGGCGAGCCGAACGGCCGAGTCGCAGGCGGCGGCAGCCCCTGCCGGTGCTGCCTCGCCGGCATCCGGGCGGGTCCGGCAGTCGCGTGCGGGTGCGCAGTGCGCTGCGCCCGCGGCTTTCCCCGCGAGCCGGGTCCGCCCGGGGGCCTCAGGGGCTGACGCCCCAGGTGATCCGGTAATCGCATTCGCCCGAGCAGGTGAGCACGCTGGTCGCGTCGTCGTTGACGTAGGAGTACGCGAAGGGTTCGGCCTTCTTGAAGACGGCGGCGGAGTCGGTGGGCCAGGTCGAGGGGACGCAGGCCGGGCGGCTGGCGTAAGCGCCGGTGCAGCAGGTCTGGTCGGTGCCGTAGACCAGGCAGGCGCTGAGACAGGCGACCACCGCGCCGCCCCGGACGCGCTGCATCACCTTGGGGCAGCTCGCGTTGGCGTCGTGGGTGCAGCCGGCCGCGGAGCAGCCGTTGGCGTCGATCTTGTCGGGCGAGCTGCCGCCGGAGTTGTTGATCCACATCGGCAGGTTGTTGCCCTCGACCAGGCTGACGTCGTAGAAGTCCATCCCGTTCCAGGCGTTGAGGTTGAACTCCGCCAGCGTGGACGGGAATTCGCCCCAGGTCCGGCCGCACTGGAAGTGGCCGGCGCAGTCCCCGGTCACGCAGTGTCCGGTACCGGCCGCGTTGAACACGCAGCCGGTGCGCGCCCAGACCCGCACGTCCCAGTGGTCGGGGATCAGGAAACTCAGGCTGGCACCGGGGGCCAGCACCCATCCGGTGGCCGCGACGGGGTGCGCCGGGTCGGCGGCGATCGCGGGCCAGATCGTCTGGTTCAGCCGGTTGACCAGGGTGAGGGTCCGCTCCCCCGGGCCCGGATGGAGCGTAGAACCCTTGGTGCTGCCGCCCGCCGCCCGGCCGGTGGGAACGGCGGCCCCGCCTTTGCGGGCGGGAGCGCTTCGCGCGGGGCGGGATGTCGCGGAAGCCGGGGTCCGGCTCGGGGTGGGGCGGGCGGGTGTCTTCGACGGCGAAGGCGACGGTACGGCGACCGTGGCTGTGGCCGTGCCGCTGGTCGCGGTGCTTGCCGAGGTCCCCGGGTCGGCGACCGCCGCCCGGCTGCCCGCGCCGCCGTCGCCCTGCGCGCCGGCCAGGAACACCGCCGCGACGACGGCCAGGCACGCGAAGAGCCCCACGGCCACGAGACCGACCCGGCGCCTCGCCCGCCCATGACGCCCGGAACGCCGACGACCCGACACACGCACCACTCCCCAACAGCGGCCAGGACTGGCCACCACTGCATCCGGCCCACCGCCGACCGGTGGCCCCACCCGTAGGAGACCGGCCCGATGCGCGCCGAATAACAAAAAAAGCCCCGACGCCCGGCTGTCCCCGGCGCGGTTGGTTCCCCGCTAGGGGCGGGGAACCAACCGAAGACCCCCACCGGCCGGCCGCCGCCCGCGGACCACCCGGGCGGCAGGGCACGGCAGGGCTCGGTCGGTCTCGGCAGAACAGGGAGAGCGCTCTCCCGCAGAGCCCGGCAGGCCCCTGGGAAAGCGCTCACCACCGAGGCTCAGTGAATCAGCCGGTAATTGCTGTCGAGCACCGCGCCCTTGCCCGGCTGCGACTGGTCGTAACCGTGGTCGTCGCACTGGAGGCCGCCGTTGATGCAGTGCGTGACCATCGCGGCCTGCGTGGCGTTGTCCCAGTCCGCGAAGAAGTCGTAGTGGAACGAGAAGCCGGCGCCGCTGGCCAGACTCACCTGCGACATGTCGCCGTTGACCGGCCACGCCATCTTGAACTCGATCATCGGCAGGGCCACCGGGTGGTCGGCCGGGCAGACGTTCGCGTTGGCGCCGCCGGCCACCGGGTAGGCCATGTGGCTCTTGTGGTCCGGGGTGTCCAGGTGGATGCCGTCCCAGCAACTCGGCGCCTGGAGACGCAGGTTGAGCTGGGTGTCAGGGGTGTTCGGACAGGTGGGCGGGAAGTTGTAGTTCTTGTAGCTGTTTCCGCACTCCCATCCCTCCACCGTGCCCTTGAGGTTCTTGAACTCGTCCTGGGTCTGCGTGGGGCTGCCGACCACGAAGCGCAGGCCCTTGGGGAAGGGCCGCACGCTGGTGTAGTCGTTGATCGCCGACTTGTAGTAGATCGTCTGCGGACCCAGCGGCAGGATCTTCTGGGTGCCGTTGTACAGACTCGGCATCCAGTAGGCCGACTTGTCGCCGGGGGCCAGGCAGGTGGTCCCGCTCGCCGCCTCCAGGGAAGCGGTGACCGAGTTGGCGTTGGTGCTCACGTTGCCCATAAAGGTGTGGTCGTGCGACTTGCCCGGCTGCCCGGGGAAGACGATCGGGTCGTCGGGCGCGGTGTGCGAGGGCGCGCACTTGGCCTGGAACTCGTGGAAGTACGCGTGCGGCGGCTCGTACGTGGAGGGCGTGACGCCGGTGACCGGCGGGTTGGCCATGATGTAGCCGTCGCCGTCCGGGTCGTCCCCCGACGTCTGGGTGGACGCGGGCATGGACATCGCCATTGCCTGCTGGTGACCGGCGGACGGGGACGCGACGGCGGTGCCGGCCGACGCGTTCGCCGTCAGGGCGGCCCCGCCGCCGACGGCGAACAGCGCCAGGGCGATGAGCAGTCCGGGGCCCTTTCTCAATCTGCGTGCCATGAAGACCTCCTGTGTGGGGGGTGAAGGGATCGCGTCCGGTCACCGGCAGCCAGGCATGATGGCGCCCGCGGACCGGTGGGAGAGCGCTCTCCCGCACAGGATGGTGCGCCTCTGCTGCTGGTGTGTCAACAGATGGTGAAGTGAAGCAAGCGCCGGTTTCGAGTCCGGCCGGTTAGCCCGATCGGACCGCGCGGTGAGGCGCGGCGCCGGGAAGTACCGAGACTGGAGCAGTCGGCTCGCAGCGCTGCAGCCGGTGTCCAGGACATCAGCACACGCTCCAGGAGAGGACCGGCCATGGCCGTCGCGTATCGCACGGATCTCGGACTGCTCGCGCTGCGCCTCGGCGCGGGCTCGGTGCTGTTCGCGCACGGCACGCAGAAGCTGTTCGGCTGGTTCGGCGGGGGCGGTCTGGGCGCCGCCGCCGAGGGCATGGAGCAGATGGGCTTCCGTCCCGGTCGGGAGTCCGCCCTCGCCTCCGGGCTGGCCGAGACGGGCGGCGGCGCGCTGCTGGCGCTGGGCCTGGCCACGCCGGCCGCGGGCGCGGCGGCGGCCGGCGGGATGGCCGCGGCGGTGTCCCTGCACCTGCCGGCCGGCTTCTTCAATGCCAGCGGCGGTCTCGAACACCCCGGGCTGCTCGGCTGGACCGCCGCATCCCTGGGCCTGGCCGGCCCCGGCCGCTTCTCGCTCGACGAGCTCACCGGTCATTGCCTGAACCGCCCCTGGGTCCTCGCGACGGCCTTCACCGCCTCAGCGGTGGGCGCCGCGGCGGTCATCCGGAAGCGTGCGCGGTTCCTGGCCCAGCAGAAGGCGTCGGGCGGCTGAGGCAGCCCGCGGCGGGAGTCCCGCACCGCCGTCGCCGAATCCGTACTCCCGTCCCCGGATGCGTCCATCAGCCTGACGGCCGGTCATGTCCGGGCCGCCCGGGGCCGCAAGGCCGGGCGGCCCGTCGCAGGATGTGCTGGCAGGACGAGATCGGGCACAACCGGGCGGGACGGAGCGGAGGCCGGGCGATGGGTGACGGGGGCACGGGCCGCGAAACCGGCGGAGAACGCGGCGAACCCGGCGGCGGCGAGAGCGGCGGCGGGGAGGGCGAGGCACGCGGCGGCGGGCCGCTCGGGCGACGGCATTTCCTCGGTGCTGTCGCGGCCGGCGCCGCGGCCACCGCGGTCGGGGCGGTGGCCGGATGCGACGCCGGCGGCGACGGCCGTGGCGCGACCCCCTCGTCGCCCCCCTCCGGCGGGACGTGGGAACGGGCGGACGACGCCGACTGGCGCCTGCGTTCGACCGGCCCGGCCGGCGCGGTCCAGGGGTACACCGACAAGGCCAGCGTGCTGCCCGGCGAGGAGTTCACGCTCCACGTGTCGACCACCGCGTCCGTGCTGCGCGTGTCGGCCTACCGCGTCGGCTGGTACGGCGGTGCGCAGGCCCGGCGGGTGTGGAGTTCGGGCCGGGTGGCGGGCCGGGCGCAGAGCCGCCCGCAGTTGTTCGTCCCCACCCGTACGATCCGGGCCGACTGGGAGCCGACGCTGCGGATCCGCACCGACGGCTGGCCCGAAGGCGCCTACCTGCTGCGGCTGGACGCCGACAACGGCCACCAACGGTACGTCCCGCTCATCGTCCGCTCGGCCAGCGGCGCCGGCAAGACGGTGCTGATGCATGCCCCGACGACCTGGCAGGCGTACAACCTGTGGGGCGGTTACAGCCTCTACAAGGGCCAGGGCGGCGCCTACGCCTACCGCTCGACGGCGGTCACCTTCGACCGGCCGTACGACCGGAGCGGCGCGGAGAAGTTCCTGGTCTACGAGCGGGCGGTGGTGGTGCTGGCGGAGCGGCTGGGCATTCCGCTGGCGTACACCACCGGGCTGGACGTGCACCGTTCGCCGGGTGTGCTGCGCGGCGCGACCACGGCGGTGGCTCTCGGGCACGACGAGTACTGGACGCCCGAGCAGCGGCGGCATGTCACCGCCGCCCGCGACGCGGGAACCAATCTGGCCTTCCTCGGCGCCAACACCTGCTTCCGGCGGGTGCGGCTGGAGCCGGGCCCGGGCGGCCCGGCCCGCACGGTGGTCTGCTACAAGAACGACTTCGCGGCCGACCCGTATCTCGCGGACCACCCCACGATGGCGACCACCGACTTCCGCAGCCACCCGGCCGCCGATCCGGAGTCGTCGCTGACCGGTGTGATCTACGACGGCTTCCCGACCGACGCCGCCTACACCGTCGAGCGTCCCGACCACTGGCTGTTCGCCGGTACCGGTGTCGGGCGGGGCGAGAGCTTCGACCACCTGGTGGGTGTGGAGTACGACCGGGTGGTGCCCCATTTCCCGGCGCCCGCGCCGATCGAGATCGTCGCGCACTCCCGGCTGGAGTGCGACGGGCGGGCCGGCCACTCGGATTCCGCGTACTACGCGGTGCCGGGCGGCGCGGGGGGTCTTCGCCACCGGGACGATGCGGTGGGTCGAGGCACTGATGGCGGGTACCCGGGACGACGGGCGGGACCACGGCATGGACGCGCGGACCCGGCGTTTCGTCACGCGCACGACCGAGAATCTGCTCCGGGCGTTCGCCGAGGGCCCGGCGGCGACCCGGCAGCCGGCCCCGCGCGACAACGTGCGGCACCTCTATCCGGCCTGACCGCTCGGCGGCCGGCCGGCCGCCGTTTCGGGGCCTCTGGGGCCGGCGCGTCAGTGGGCCTCGCTCGACCTGAGCGGCACCCCGCGGAAGGTCTGCACCAGGACGGTCAGTGCTCCGGCGGTCACGCACTGGTCGCTGAGGTTGAAGATGCCGGAGTGGCCGATCTGGATGAAGTCCAGGACGGCGCCGCGGCCGAATCCGGGGGTGCGGAAGAGGCGGTCGGCGAGGTTGCCGCCCGCGCCGGCGAAGATCAGCCCGAGTCCGACTCCCCAGCCGGTGGACCGCAGGGACGGCGCCGTGCGGACGATGAAGGCGAGTACGCCGATGGCCAGCGCGGTGAAGACGAGGGTGGCGTGCGGGGCGAAGGAGCCGGCCGCACCGGAGTTGCGGAAGGCGGTGAAGGTCAACGCGCCGCCCAGGAGGCGCACCGGCGGGTGACCCTCGACGGCCACCGCGGCGACGGCCTTGGTCACCTGGTCCACCGCGAGCCCGGCCGCGGCCGCCGTCCACAGCACCCGCTGCGGCGCTCCCATGCCCGCCATCGGCCGCCTTCCGCACGTTCCATGACCACGCAATGAATGAGCCTTCATCTTCTCGGGAGTCTACGCCCGCCCGCGGACGGGCCCCGCGGACCCGGGAGGCCCGGCCCGGACCCGCTCCGGCCGGCTCCGGCGGGCAGGGTTCACCCGGTGGCCACACCGGGGTTTCCCACCGGTCGCCCGCGCCTGCGACGGTTCGAAAAGTTGGCTATACAACTTTTCCGAGGAGAGAACGTGCCCACCCCGCTCAGCTTCCCGATCGACGACCTTCCGGTGATGTGGCTTCGCGACAACTGTCCGTGCGCCGACTGCCGCGACCCCCGCTCCGGACAGAAGCTGTTCCAGATCAGCTCCCTGCCGGCCGGCCTGCGTGTCGAAGCCGCCACCGGCATCCCCGACGGCACCCCCACCGGCACCCCCACCGGCGCCGCCACCGACGAAGCCGCCGGTGAGCCCGGCGCGGCAGCGTCGGTCGAGGTGCTCTGGGCCCCGGACGGACACCACTCGACGTATCCGCTGGCCTGGCTGGAGGCCAACCGCCCGGACGGGGCTTCGCACGGGGACCGGCGGACCGAGGACGGCAAGGAGCTGTGGGTGGCCGGCGACCTCGCCGGACGGCTGCCGCAGACCGACTGGGACGCGTATCTCGACGAGCCGGGCACGCGGGCACGGATGCTGGAGGCCGTCCTGCGGCTCGGCTTCATGCTGCTGCGGCGGGTACCGCGGGCCGAGGGCCAGGTGCTCGCCGTGGCGGAGACCTTCGGCCACGTCCGCGAGACCAACTACGGCAAGCTCTTCGACGTACGGGTCGAGCCCGACCCCAACAACCTCGCCTTCACCTCGGCCCGCATCACGCCGCACACCGACAACCCGTACCGCGACCCCGTCCCGACGATCCAGCTCCTGCACTGCCTGGCCAATGACGCGCAGGGCGGCGAGACCGGTCTGGTGGACGGCTTCGCGGCGGCCTCGCTGCTGCGCACGCAGGACCCGGCGGCGTTCGAGATCCTCACCCGTACGCCCGTGCCGTTCGTCTTCCGGGACGCGGGGGCCGAACTGCGCGCGGACCGGCCGCTGATCGGTACCGACTGCCTCGGGCGGGTGCGCGAGGTGCGCTTCAACAACCGCTCGATCAGCACGCTGCGGCTGCCGGCGCCCGAACTGGAGGCGTTCTACACCGCCTACCGGACCTTCGCCGAACTGCTGCTGCGCCCGGAGCTGCAACTGGACCTGCGGCTGCGGCCGGGCGACTGCCTGGTGTTCGACAACACCCGGCTGCTGCACGCCCGCACCGCTTTCGCGCAGGACGGCGCGCGGCACCTCCAGGGCTGCTACGCCGACCTCGACGGCCTGGCGAGCACCCTGGCCGTCCTGCGGCGCGCGGACACCCTCGAGCCGTTGGCGGAGCTGTTCGCCGGAGCGGGCGCGGCGGAGTACCTGGGCGAGTCCGTCACCATGGCCCAGCACATGCTGCAGGCGGGGATGCGGGCCGAGGCGGCCGGCGCGCCGCCGCACCTGGTGGCCGCGGCCCTGCTGCACGACGTCGGCCATCTCGAGGGCGCCGTCACCGGCCAGGATCTGATGGCCGGTACCGACAACCGGCACAGCCACACCGGGGCCGACCTGCTGGGCCGCTGGTTCGGGTCCGAGGTCACCGAGCCGGTGCGGCTGCACGTGGCCGCCAAGCGCTACCTGTGCGCGGTGGATCCCACGTACGGGGCCACCTTGTCCGAGGCGTCGCGGTACACCTTGCGGGTCCAGGGCGGCGAGATGACGCCGGCCCAGGCGGCCGCGTTCGCGGCGCTGCCGGGTGCGGCGAACGCGGTCGCCGTCCGCCGCTGGGACGAGGAGGCGAAGGACGCGGACGCGGCCACCCCGCCGTTCGAGCACTTCCTGCCGCTGCTCACCGCGCTGCTGCGCGGGTAGCGGCGCCGGGGCGGTGCCCGCGGGCGGCCGGGGCGGGGCCGGTCAGGACTCCTCGGCCCCGCCGGGCGCCGTGCGCGGGCTGTGCCGGCGGCCCAGCGTGGAGGCGGCCACCGAGTTGTGCACGGTGAAGGCGACGGTGCCGGGCAGATAGCGGTCCTCGGACCACTCGACCGGCACGCCGGCCGGATCGGTCGTACGGCGCCGCTCGCACAGCAGCACCTGTCCGGCCGGGCAGTCCAGGAGGCGGGCGTCGTCGGCGTCGGCCCAGGCGAGGTCGATGGTGTGGTCGGCGTCGGTGAACAGCACGCCCCGGCCGACCAGCGCCTCGGTGTGGGAGACCGCGTCGGGCGGCAGTTCGGCCACCAGCACGCCCACCCGGGCCGGGTAGAGGGTCCGTTCGACCATGACCGGCTGGCCGGACAGCGTCCGGACCCGCAGTACCTGGTACACCTCGGCCCGCGGCGCCAGCCCCAACTGATCGGCCTCGGCCTGCTCGGCCGGCCGCCGTACGATGCGGTCCACCCGGCCGCCCGGCTGCTCGCCGATGGAGCGCGCCCAGTTGGTGAAGCTCAGCAGTTCCGCGAAGCTCTGCGCGGGCGAGCCGCCGAGCACGGTACGCCGGGTCCCGCGCCGCGAGGTGACCAGCCCGTCGGAACGCAGCACATCCAGTGCGTGCCGGACCGTTCCCCGGGAGACTCCGTAGCGCTCGGCCAGGGTCCCCTCGGGCGGCAGCTTGGCCCCGGAGGCGTACTCGCCGGCCACGATGGCCCGGCGGAGTTCGGCCGCCACCCGCCGATAGCGCAGATCACCGAGGGGGCCGCCCTGGTCCTCCGGCACTGTCTCCTCCACCCGCCCTCGTGTTCGTCCCGGCCGTCCCGCCGGCCCCCGCCGGGCTGTCGCCGCCGACCGGAGGCGACAGCCCGGCGGGGGCCGGCACCGGACCCGGCGGCGTGCCGCCCCGGGTCCGCGGTCAGCGCTGCTGCTCGCCGCGCGCCAGGTGCTTGTCCTTGATGCGCGCGGCCTCCTTGCGGACCTCGGCCTGGACGGCGCGTTCTTGTTCCAGCCACGTGGGGCGCTCGGTTTTCAGCGCGTCGATCTGCTCGGTGGTGAGGGCCTCGGTGATGCCGCCACGAGCCAGGCCCGCGATGGACACGCCGAGCTTGGCGGCGACCACCGGCCGGGGGTGCGGACCGTTGCGGCGCAGTTCCAGCAGCCACTGCGGCGGATCGGCCTGCAGCGCGTTCAGCTCGCCGCGCGAGACGACGCCCTCCTGGAACTCGGCGGGGGTGGCCTGCAGGTACACACCCAGCTTCTTCGCCGCCGTGGCGGGCTTCATGGTCTGGGGGGGTGTGGGGCGACGTCATGGTGTCCAGGGTATCGACCCGGTACGGCGCCGCCGACCACGACCGGTAACCTGCCGGGGTGACAGGCTCGGAAGTGCCCCCTTCGTTCCGCCTCGCCTATGTACCCGGTGTGACGCCGACCAAGTGGGTGCGGATCTGGAACGAGCGGCTGCCCGCGGTGCCGCTGACGCTCGTGGCCGTGGCCGCCGCCGAGGCCTCGCGGGTCCTGCGGGACGGCGAAGCCGACGCGGGCCTGCTGCGGCTGCCGGTCGACGGGGCGGATCTGAGCGCGATCCCGCTCTACGCCGAGACGACGGTGGTCGTCGTGCCGAAGGACCATCTGGTGACGGCGGTCGAGGAGGTGGCGGTCGAGGATCTCGCCGACGACATAGTGCTGCGTCCTCTCGACGACACGCTCGGCTGGGAGGAGTTGCCGGGGCTGCCCGCGAAGGAGCGCCCCGCCACGACGGCCGACGCCTTCGAGCTGGTGGCGGCAGGGGTCGGACTGCTCGTCGTCCCGCAGTCGCTCGCCCGGCTGTACCACCGCAGGGATCTGACGTACCGGCCGCTCCGGGACTCCCCCGAGTCCCGGGTGGCGCTGTCCTGGCCGCAGGAGCGGACCACCGACCTGGTCGAGCACTTCATCGGGATCGTCCGGGGCCGGACCGTCAACAGCACCCGCGGCCCCGCGCCGGCCCAGCCGAAGGACAAACGCCCCGACAAAGCCGAGGCGCGGCGGAAGCCCGCCGCCGCCACGTCCCGCGCGAAGAGCCCGCGCGGCGGTTCCGGCGGCGCGGGGAACGCCAAGCGCGGCAAGCCCCGCCGCCGGTCCTGACCGCCACCGGAGTGCCCGGCGGGCGGCGGGCGGTGGAACCGGGCCGGTGGCCGGTCAGCCGGCCAGGTCCGTCCGTGCGAAGCGCTGGGACGCCGCGAGGATGCGGGCGGTCATCTCCCAGCCGCCGGCGTGGCCGGTGCCGACCAGGTGCAGCTCCGCGTCGGGCCAGGCCTCGGCGAGTTGCCAGGCGGTGTCGGCGGGTCCGCCCAGGTCGAAACGGCCGTGGATCAGCACGCCGGGGATGCCGGCCAGCCGGTGCGCGTCGCGCAGGATCTGACCGTCGGCGAGCCAGGCGCCGTGGTGGAAGTAGTGCGTGACGATCCGGGCGAAGGTCATTCTGAACGCCGGGTCGTCGTAGCGGGGGTTGGGCCGCCACCCCTCCTCGTTCGACAGCACCTCGTCCTCCCAGGTGCACCAGTCCCGGGCGGCCCGCTCCCGCACCGCGGTGTCGGCGGACTCGTTGAGCAGGCGGTAGTAGGCGGCGACGAGGTCGCCGTCGCGCTCGGCTGCGGGCACGCCCTCGCGGAAGCGCCGCCACTGTTCGGGGAAGAAGCGGCCCGCCTCGTGATAGAGCCAGTGCACCTCCGCGGGCCGGGTCATCGTCACCGATGGCAGGATCATCTCGCTGACCCGCTCGGGATACCGCTCGGCGTAGGCGAGGCCGAGGGTGACTCCCCAGGACATGCCCCACACCAGCCAGCGCCGGATGCCGAGGTGTGCGCGGAGCTGTTCCATGTCGGCGATCAGGTGGTGCGTGGTGTTGGCGGACAGGTCGGTCGCCGGGTCGGCGGCGGACGGGGTGCTGCGTCCCGCGCCCCGTTGGTCGAACTGGACGATCAGGTAGGCCTCCGGATCGAACAGGCGTCGCGGCCAGGGCGTGCTCCCCGAGCCGGGGCCGCCGTGCAGCAGGACGGCGGGCTTTCCCGCGGGATTGCCGGATGTCTCCCAGTGGACGAGCTGCCCGTCGCCCACGTCGAGCATGCCCCGGTCGAAGGGCTCGATGGGCGGGAAGGGCTGCGCGGTATCGGTCATCCCCGCATGATCGGCGGCCGGGTGAGCGGGTGTCCAGCGGGATGCACGGGGGCGCGGCCCCGCAGCGGCGGAGCGGTCCTTTACCAGCCGTCCACTCCTCAAAGGAGCCCCTCGCTGCTAAGTTCTAAGTTCGGAAGGTTAACAAACACCCGCGCCCGTACCGCGTACCGCTCGGCTGCTTGACCCCCCGCCCGCTCCGCCGCACCATCAGCACTTCGACCACGGAGGCCCGTATGCCGACCCCATCCACGCCGAACCCCTGGGACGGCGCTCTCTACATCAGCGGGGCGTTCGTCCCGGCCGAGAACGGGCGTACCTCGACCGTTCTGGACAAGGCGCGCCAGGAGCCGCTCGGTGCGGCCGGCTGGGCGTCGCCCGCCGACCTCGACCGCGCGGCGCGGGAGGCCGCCGCAGCCGGCCGGGCCTGGGCCGCGACCGACTTCGGTACCCGGGCCGACCTGCTGCGGAACGTCGCCGAACAGCTGCGCGACCGCGCCGCGGAGTTCAGTGACCTCATCGTCCGGGAGACCGGCTCGATCCGGGGCAAGGCCGCGTACGAGGTGGCCGGCGCCGTCGACGAGCTGTACCAGGCCGCCGCGCTCGCGGGCGCCGCGCTGTCCGAGACGCTGCCCTCGCGCGCCCCGGGCCGGGAGAGCGTCGCGGAACGGGTTCCGCTCGGTGTCGTCGGCGTGATCACCCCGTGGAACTTCCCGCTGGTCCTGGCCATGCGGGTGCTGGCCCCCGCGCTCGCCGTGGGCAACGCGGTGGTGCTCAAGCCCTCGCCGCACACCCCGCTGAGCGGCGGCCTGCTGCTGGCCGACCTGTTCGACCGGGCCGGCCTGCCGGCGGGTGTGCTCCAGGTGGTGCCGGGCGGCCAGGACACCGGTGAGGCGCTCACCGCCCACCCGGACATAGCGATGGTCCACTTCACCGGGTCCAGCGCGGTCGGCCGCACCATCGCCCGCGAGGCGGGCGGGCAGCTCAAGAAGGTCTCGCTCGAACTGGGCGGCAACAACGCCCTGATCGTGCTGGAGGACGCCGACCTGGAGCAGGCCGGGCAGATCGGCGCCTGGTCGGCCTTCCACTACCAGGGCCAGACCTGCATCACCGCCGGGCGCCACATCGTGCTGCGCCCGGTGTTCGACCGCTACGTGGCGGACCTGGCGGCGCGGGCGGCCCGCATCACCGTCGGCGATCCGTCCCAGGACGGGGTCGGCCTCGGCCCGATGATCAGCACCGAGCAGCGCGAGCGGGCCCGCAAGCTGCTCGCCGAGGCGGTCGACGCGGGTGCGACGGTGGTGGAGGGCGGTGACGGCGAAGGGCTGTTCCACCGGCCGACGGTGGTGACCGGTGTCACCCGCGACATGGCGCTGTGGACGGAGGAGATCTTCGCCCCCATCGCGCCGGTCCTGGCCGTCGACAGCGAGCAGGAGGCGCTGGCCGTCGCCAACGACACCCCGTACGGGCTGGTCGACGCGGTCGTCACCGGTGATCCCGAGCGGGGCCGGCGACTGGCCCGGCAGTTGGGCGCCGCCATGGTGCACGTCAACGACTCGACCTGCCTGGACGAGGCGCAGGTCCCGTTCGGCGGGCGCGGCGCCTCGGGACTGGGCGGACGGGCCGGCGGCGAGTCCAACCTGCACGAGTTCACCGAGCTGCGCTGGCTGACGGTGCAGCACGAGCCGGTGGCGTACCCGTACTGAGCCCTGCTGTTCCCGGCCGACCCGCCGCTGAGTTCGACCGACGGCTGCCCACCGCGGCCGGCCCGGCCGCTCAGCGGGCCACCGGCCCGGGCCCGGCGCGGTCCGGCGATCCTCGGGGGATCGCCGGACCGCGCCGATCACGCGGGTGGGCGTTTCCCGCCGCCGAACCGTCAGGCCATCGAGCCGTCAGGCATCGAGTCGTCAGGCCATCGAGTCGAGGGCCCGGCTGACGGCGACGTGCACCGCCCCGAGCAGGGTGGCGCGGTCGCCGAGTCCGCCGATCGTCACCTCGGTGTCCCAGGTCAACGCCCGAACGGTCCGGCGGACTTCGAGGAGGACGAGCTGGTTCTGGCCGACGCCGCCGCCGAGCACCACCAGGCCCGGGTCGATCAGGGCGACCACGGCGGCCACCAGCCGGCCGATGTCGGTGGAGTGCTGGTCCACCACCCGGCGCGCGACGCCGTGTCCGCCGGCCGCCGCTTCGAACAGGGCTTTGGCGTCGCGGGGCACCGGCCCGGCGCCGGCCGCCGGCCAGGCGGCGGCGCACCGCTCCATCAGTGCGTCCGAGCCGAGGAACTGCTCGAGGCCGGCCCGCTGCGGCTGCTGGGACCCCGACCACGGGAACGGCAGCATGGCCGCCTCACCGGCCGCGCCGCTGGCGCCGCGCAGCAGCCGGCCGTCCAGCACGATGCCGACGCCGATCTTCACGCCCACCTGGATGTAGGCGAACATCTGCTGATTGCGCGCCACGCCGAAGCGGTGCTCGGCGACGGCCGCGCAGTTGACGTTGTTCTCCACCGTCACCGGTACGCCGTCGGGTACGCCCAGTTCGTCGGTGATCCCGGCCGTGCCGTGCGGCCGCAGGCTGCCCCCGCGCTCGGTGTCGGGGAGGGTCGGCGCGGCCACCACCACCTCGCGCAGCGGCCCGTACTGCCCGGCGACCTCGGCGCGCACCTTCCGGACCACGCCCGCGGCCGCGTCGACGGCCTCCGGGGTGACGGTGGGCTGGTCGGCCGGCAGCCGCTCCTCGGCGGCGCCGATCTCCCGGCCGTCCAGGGTGTACGCGGCCGCCCTGACCCCGGTGGCGCCGATCTCCACCCCGAGGACGTGGCCGGCCCGCGCGGCCAGCGAGTAGACGACCGCACTGCGGCCGGTGGCGCCGCGGGAGCTGCCCTGCCCGGCCACCAGTCCCAGCCGCGACAGCTCCGCCATCGCCACCGACATCGTGGGCCGGGACAGTGCGAGCAGCGCGCTGAGCTGCGGCCGGGTCGCCGGGCCGTCGACAGCTAGGGCACGCAGCACGGCTCGCGCGCTGGCGGGCAGGTCGAAGCGGTCGACAGTGGCGGTCGCGTCCATCGTGTCCCTCGTGAGACGGGTCCCGCGGGGCGCCGCGATCCGGCGGTTCCGGACCGTGCTCCGCGGGATTCTCCGGAAGCAAAGTTACCGGATCTACCTCGCCGGGCTTACCTGTGTTCGTCAACTTGCCGAACACAGGTGAACGATTCCGGGTGCCCTCGGCGGTTCCGGCGCTCCGGCGGGCGCGGGCTTCAGCCGCCGCGGCCCGGCGCCGGGTCGAGGGACCGGACCGCGGCGGACAGCTCGGCGAAACCGTCGGCACCGAGGGACCCGACGACGCGCGCACGCAGCGCCGCGGCCAGGGTCGTGGCGGCGGTGACGGCCGCGTCGCGTCCCGCGCCGGTCAGCGTGGCCAGGATGATGCGCCGGTCGGCGGGCAGGGGCCGTCGCTCCAGCAGCCCTGCCGCGGCGAGGCGGTCGGCGACCTTGGTGGTACCGGCCGTGGTGAAGCCCAGGGTCGCGGTGAGCTGGTTCATCGGTGCGCTGTTCCCGGGCGCGGTGAGCAGGAACCACAGCACCTGGAAGGAGGACGGCGCCAGGCCGCCCTCCGCTTCGACGTCGCTCAGCAGCTGCTCGGTCAGCCGGCGCATACCCGACTGCACGACGTCCCACTGCGCCAGCAGGGCGAGGTCCGCCGGGCCGGGGCGGGCACCGAGCTGCCCGGAGCCTTCCGCCCCGCTGTGCTCGGCCACGCCGCGGCGCTCCCATCGTCCGGTCCGCCTTCGTCCGCCCAGGTTAGCAATGCGGGTTGACAACGCCGGTGAACAATGCGGCTGGGCTCCCGGCCGCTCGCTGACAACCGGCTCCCCTGTGGCCGCCCGGAGCACGGCGGGTGGCGCGTCGGGCCCGCGTCGCCGAAAATGACCGGGGAGCGCCCTGGCGGCGTTCCGGTACCGGCCCGCCGATCCAGGAGAGCGACGTGGAACTCTTCCCGAACCTGCCCCTGGAGTCCTGGCGGGACACCAAGGAGACGCTGCACCGGTTCGTGCAGATCGTCGGCAAGATCCGGCTGGCGGCCAGCCCCCGCCGCAACCACTGGTGGAACGTGCCCTTCCATCTGACCGGGCAGGGCATCACCACCCGGCCCATGGGGCCGATCCACGGCGGCGAGTCCTTCTGCGTCGACTTCGACTTCGTCGCGCACCGCCTGGTGGTGCGCACCCTGTCCGGCCGGCAGACCTCCTTCCCGCTGACCGGGCGCTCGGTCGCCGACTTCTACCGCGACACCCTGACCGCGCTCATCGCCCTCGACATCGGGGTGGAGCCGCACCACCCCTACCCGTACGGACTGCCCGACGAGCACCGGCCGTTCGCCGACGACCACGAGCACCGCAGCTACGACCCGGCCGCGGTCAGCCGCTACTGGCACGTCCTCAGCCAGGTCAACCTGCTGCTGGAGGAGTACGCGGCGGGCTATTCCGGCAAGACCAGCCCGGTCCACCACTTCTGGCACACCTTCGACATCGCCGTGACCCGGTTCTCCGAGCGCGAGGTGCGGGCCTCCGCCGACGCCGACCCGGTCACCCGCGAGGCGTACTCGCGCGAGGTGATCAGCGCCGGATTCTGGTTCGGCGACGACACCGTCCCCGCGCCCGCCTTCTACTCCTACACCGCCCCCGAGCCGGAGGATCTGGCCGCGCGTCCGCTGCGCCCGGACAGCGCGCGGTGGTCCGCGAGCCGGGACAGCCACATCGCGCTGCTGATGTACGACGACGCGCGGGCCGCCGCGGACCCCTGGGACACCGCCTTGGAGTTCTTCAACAGCGCCTACCGGGTGGGCGCGGATCTGGCCGGGTGGGAGCGGCGCCGCGAGTGCCCCGGCGGCGTCACCGACCAGCGGCTGCGCGACGCTGTGAGGCGCTGAGGCGCTGAGGCGCACGGTACGAGCGGGAAGGCGGACCTATGACGACCGGTCCCCTGGCGGACGCGGACCTCACCCGCGGCGCCCAGTCCGGGGACGTCGTGGCCCTGGGGCTCCTGCTGGAGCGGCACCGGGCGGGCATGCGCGCGGTGGCGCTGAGTCTGCTGGGCCGCAGCCCGGACGTGGACGACGCCGTGCAGGACGCGGCGCTGACCGCTCTGCGGCGGATCGGCGACGTCCGTGACCCGGCGGCGGTCGGCCCCTGGCTGCGGATGATCGTCCGCAACGCGTGTCGCGACCGACTGCGGTCCGTCACCCCCGCGGAGCCGGTCGACGACCTGGCGCTGCCGTCCGCCGGGCCGACCCCCGAACAGGCCCTGGACCGGCACGCGCTGCGGGACTGGGTCTGGGACGCGATCGAGGAGCTCTCCCCCGCGCTGCGCCTGCCACTGGTGCTGCGGCACTTCAGCACCGACATCACGTCGTACGAGCAGATAGCGGCGGTGTGCGCGCTGCCGGTGGGCACGGTCCGCAGCCGGCTGAGCCAGGGGCGGGCCAAGCTGGCCGAGGCGCTGACCGCGACCGCGGCCTCGGCGCACGGTGATGCCGCCCGGCTGACGGCGGCCAGCCGCCGGGAGGCGCACGAGACCCTGGCCGCCGCCGAGCGCGGCGAGTTCGCCGAAGTGCTGGCCGACCGATGGGCACCGGATGTGGCCCTGCTGAGCGGAAACCAGCCGGTGGGCGGCGGCGACCTGCTGATCAGGGGCATGGAGGGCGATCTGGCCGCCGGGGTGCGCCAGCACCTCGCCCATGTGGTCGCGAGCCGGTCCCTGGCCATCTGGGAGATGGACATGACCAGCCCGGCGGAGGATCCGGAGCACTGCCCGCCGGCGGTGACGTGGCTGATGACCTTGGAGCAGGGCCGGGTGCACCGGCTGCGGCTCTTCCATCCGCGACCCGCGGGCACGGCCCCGGCCGGAGCGGGATCCGCCGCGGCCGCGGAGCAGCAAGCCGGCGGCACGACGGCCGAACCCGGCCGGATGTGACGACGGTCACCTTTCCGGGATCGAACTTCTGCGTCCGCTCCGCGTCCTGTCGGTGTTCCCGCACCATCACGATCGGAGTTCCCATGGCCACCCCCGCCCGCCATCCGCTGTCGCAGGGCACCCACAGCGTCGAGATCCAGGGCGTCACCCAGCGTTATCACGTGCACGGCACCGGCCCGGTGGTCGTGGCCCATTCCGGCGGGCCGGGCATCTTCTGGGAGTACCTGCGGATGCCGGCGGTGGAGGAGCACCTCACCGTGGTCTACCCGGAGCCGGTCGGCACCGGCGGGTCCGGCCGCCTCCCGAACCATCCGCACGGCTACACCCGCGCCCGGTACGCCGGCTTCCTCGACGCCCTGATCGACCACCTCGCGATCCCGCGGGTGCACCTGCTCGGCCACTCGCACGGCGGCTTCGTCGCCCAGCACTACGCCCTGCACCACCCCGACCGGCTGGCCGGGATCATCCTGTACGAGAGCGCGCCGGCCACCGGACCCGAGTTCCAGGCCGAGGCCGTGCGCAACGTCGGCGAGTTCGCCCGGAAGTTCGCCGGCCGCCCCGAACTGCCGCAGGTGCTCGGCGCCCTGCAGTCGGTCCCGGACATCTCCGACGACGAGGAGTTCGCGGCGGCGGCGCAGGGCCTGCTGCCGGCCTACTTCGCCGACTACTGGGCGCACGAGGAGGAGTGGGCGTCCTTCCGCGCGGCGGTGGGCGGCTCGTACATCTCCGGGCTGGACGCGGACCGCGGCGAGGACACCATCGACGACCGGCAGGTCCTGGGCAAGCTCGATGTCCCGGCGCTGATCGTGGTCGGCCGGCACGATGTCATCTGCGGGGTCCGCTGGTCGGAGGAACTCCACGGCCTCATTCCGGGCTCCGAGCTGCTTGTCCTGGAAGACAGTGGGCACTTCGGCCATATCGAGGAACCCGGGCGCTTCGCGCGGGCGGTCACCGCGTTCGTGGCGTCCACCCCGGCCTGACGGGCCCGGCGACCGCGGCCGGCGCCCGCGGCTGGCGACCGCGGCCGGCGGAAGAATTTGCCGTCCGCGGCATGGCGGCGCGTGTCCGGCCGTGCTCCAGTGGAGTGCGCGGGGCCGGACACGCTCCGCCATGGCAGTGAGGGAGCGGCACATGGAGGTCCCGACCCGTCCGACCGGTCACCGGGTGCGCCGTGTCGAGCTGACCGAGGCGGCGGAGGCCCTGGTCCGCCAACTCGCCGAGCGCAACGGTCCGCTGATGTTCCACCAGTCCGGCGGGTGCTGCGACGGCAGTTCGCCGATGTGTTTCCCCCGGGGCGAGTTCCGGGTCGGCGCCGCCGACGTGCTGCTCGGCCGGGTCGCCGGGGACACCCCGTTCTGGATGAGCGCGAGCCAGTTCGCGTACTGGCGCCACACCCATCTGACGGTGGACGTGGTGAAGGGCCGGGGCAGCGGCTTCTCGCTGGAGGCCCCGGAGGGCGTCCGCTTCCTGCTCAGGTCCCGGCTGCTGACCGAGGAGGAGCTGACCGGGCTCGAAGCGGAGCCGGACCCGCCGACCGGCGCGGACGACGGAGGGGTCTGAGGCGCGGGCGCCGCCGGGAAACAGGTTGATCGCCGGCCCGGATCCTGGCGTACCGTGCCTGGCGTGAGCGGATCATCGATGGACGCGCCCGGGCCGGTCACGGCCGACGATGTCGGCCTCGCGGTTCGCCTGAGCGCGGCGGCGCTGCGCCTGGTGCCGGCGGACGGCTGGGACGAGGCGGCCGGACCGCTGACGTGGTCCCGCTGGGAGACCGCGGAACACCTGGCCGACGACCTGTTCGCGTACGCCGCCCAGCTCGGCTCGCCCGACCCGTCGTCGACCGCCCATGTGCCCTTCGGCCTGCGGCGGCGCACCCCCGGCGGCCCGGCGAACACCGTGTTCGTCGAGCGGTCCGAGGGACCGGAGGGCCTGCTGCGGGTGCTGGAGGCGTCCGGGGCCCTGCTGGTGGCCATGGTGCGGGTGACGGCGCCGGAGCTCCGGTCCCACCATGTGTTCGGGGCCTCCGACGCGGAGGGTTTCGGCGCGATGGGCGTGGTGGAGGCGCTGGTGCACACCCATGACATGACCGCCTGCCTGGATCCCGGCCGGCAGCCGCCGGCCGACCTGTGTGCGCGGGTCCTGCACCGGCTGTTCCCGCACGCGCCGACGGACGCCGAACCGTGGCCGGCCCTGCTCTGGTCGACCGGGCGGCTGGAGCTGCCCGGGCGCCCGCGGCTGACGGCGTGGCGGTGGTACGGGGAACCCCGGCGGTAGCTCGGGCCGGGGCCCGCCGGGATGGCCGCGTTGTCGGCCCGCCCCCGCGGGCCCGCGGCGGCGGGATCAGTCCGGCAGTGCCCGGGCGCGGCGCCGGTCCAGCAGCCCGGCGAGCGGATCGCCGTGTTCGGCGATCCGCCCCGGCACCTCGTGCAGGGTGAGGACCAGCTCGGCCGGATCGGCCGCGGCGGCCACCTCGTCCCAGCTCAGCGGCGCCGAGACGGTCGGGGTCGGCTGCGCCCGTACGGTGTAGGGGGCCGCGGTGGTCTTGCGGGCGGAGTTCTGCGACCAGTCGATGAAGACGCGGCCCGCGCGGTCGGCCTTGGCCATGCTCGCCACCACCCGGGCCGGGTCGTCGGCCTGGAGTTCGCGGGCTACGCGCTTGGCGTAGGCGGTGGTGGCGGCGGGGCTCGCGCCGCGGATCGCCGCGAGCAGGTGCAGGCCCTTGGCGCCGCTGGTCTTGGCCCATGTCGCGATGCCGTCCGCGGCGAGCCGTTCGCGCAGCCGCAGGGCGATCGCGCAGCAGTCGATCACCGTGCAGCCGTCGCCGGGGTCGAGGTCCAGCACCAGCCGGTCGGCGCGGTCCGGCTCCGCGGTCGCCCACTGGTGGACGTGGATCTCCACGCAGGCGAGGTTCGCCGCCCAGATCAAGGTGGCCAGGTCGTCGACCTGCACCTGGTCCATCGGGTCGCCGCTGTGCCGGAGCGTCTGTGTGACGGTCACCCAGTCGGGGGTACCGGCCGGCGGGCGTTTCTGGAAGAAGCGCTGGCCCTGCACGCCTTCGGGGGTGCGGACGAAGCTGGCCGCCCGGCCGCGGATGTACGGCAGCAGCGTGCCGGCGACGGTCGCGTAGTAATGCAGCAGTTCGCCCTTGGTGGTCCCGGTGCCCGGCCAGAGCACCCGGTCGAGGTTGCTGAGGGTGAGACGTCGGCCCTCGACCTCGGTGATCGGCATACGATAAAGATCCCATAGGCATACAAAAAGGACATGCCATGCGCAGCGTCTGGTCGGGGAACCTGGCTTTCGGCCTGGTCTCCATCCCGGTGAAGCTCGGCTCGGCGGTGTCGAGCCACAAGATCGGCTTCCGGCAGATCCACCGGGCCGACCAGGGCCGCGTCCGCTACCAGAAGACCTGCGAGCTGGACGAGCAGGTGCTGTCCACCGCGGACATCACCCGTGCGTACGAGACCGCGGACGAACTGGTCGAGGTGACCGACGAGGACCTCAAGGCGCTGCCGCTGCCCACCGCCAAGACCATCGAGATCAGCGGTTTCCTCGACATGGCCGCCCTGGACCCCATGCAGGTCGACACGCCGTACTTCCTGGCGCCCGCCTCCCCCTCGGCCGAGAAGCCCTATGTCCTGATGCGCGACGCCCTGACCCGGTCGGGAAAGGCCGCGGTCGGCAAGTTCGCCATGCGCAACTCCGAGCACCTGGCACTGATCCGGCCGCAGGACGACATCCTGCTGCTGCAGACGCTGCGCTGGCCGGACGAGCTGAACGACCCGGCGGAGGCCACACCCCGGGGCAACGTCAAGATCAGCGCCTCCGAGCTGCGGCTGGCCGACACCCTGATCGAGGCGCTGGGCGAGGCGGACCTCAGCGAGTACCACGACGAGTACGCGCAGGCGGTGGAGGCGCTGGTGGCGGCGAAGCTGGAGGGCGTCGAGCCGCCGGCCCCCGGCGCGCAGGACACGGGCGGCAAGGTCGTCGACCTGATGTCGGCGCTGCGGGCGTCGGTGGATCAGGCCCGCGGCGGCGAGGAGCCGGACGAGGAATCGGACGAGGAGGCGACGGTGCACCAGCTGCGGTCGCCCGGGCGGAAGAAGGCGCCGGCGAAGAAGTCCGCCGCCGGGAAGTCCGCGGCGAAGAAGCCGGGCTCCGCTTCGGGCGCCGGGTCGGAATCGGCGCCGTCGGGGGGATCGTCGGGCGGCGGGTCGAAGGCGGCGACCCCGAAGAAGACGGCGGCCAAGAAGACCGCCGCCGAGGCCGGCACCAAGAAGGCAACCGCCAAAAGCGCGGCCGCCAAGAAGGCCCCCGCGAAGAAGTCCGCTTCCCGGCGCCGCACCGGGTGACCGCCGCCGGGCGTTTCTGAACGGCATGTGAAGGCTGGACCCGCCAACGCCTGCCAAACCCGCCTATTCCGGGATGTTTTTCGGCCTGTCAGTCCGTCCGGGGGGATTTTCCGGAGCCGCTTTCGAGTTCCCTCCATGGTGATCTACGGCGGACAGCCCGCCGCCGGTGCCACGAGCTCGACCCGTACGCCCAGGAAAGGGAGAGACAGCCGACGATGTCGACCAGCCTTCAGCCCCCGCACGAGCAGGTGCCGCCGCATGAGCCCGCGGCCGACGCGGACTCCGTTCTGGACAACGTCGCCTGGGCGGCGCTGACCGGACGCCAGCGGCATCTGGCCGAGATCGTCGGCTCCGCCGCCCGCTTCCAGCCGGAGGTCTCCCCCTTCGTCGCCATCGCCGACCCCGCGGACCCGGCCGGGTGGACCGATCTGGCCACCCTGGTCGGACCGGGCAACGCCTTCGCCCTGGCGGGGGTGGCGACCCTTCCCGAGGGCTGGGCCACCGGCCAGTCCGGGCAAGGCGTTCAGCTGGTCGCCACCTCGCTGCGCGGCGAAGCCGACCCGGAGGCGGTGCGGCTCGGCCCCGCGGACGTCCCGGAGATGCTGGACCTGGTGGGCCGCACCCAGCCCGGCCCGTTCCTGCCGCGCACCGTCGAGATGGGCGCGTACTACGGCATCCGGCAGGGCGGCGAGCTGGTCGCGCTGGCCGGTGAGCGGCTGCGCCCGCCCGGCTGGACCGAGATCAGCGCCGTGTGCACCGACGAGCGCTACCGGGGCCGGGGGCTGGCCGGCCGGCTGGTCCGCCAGGTCGCGGCGGGCATCCAGGAGCGCGGCGACACCCCCTTCCTGCACGCGACCGCGGTGAACACCGGCGCCATCCGGCTCTACGAGTCGATCGGCTTCACCGTGCGCCGCAGCGTCGTCTTCCACTTCCTGCGCGTGCCCGACGACGCCCGCACCGGCCGCTGAGGCGGCCCGGGCCCTGCTCCGGCCGTCCGCCGGGGCGGGTGCCGGACCCGCGGGGAAGGCTGAGGACAGCGGGGTGCTGCGGGGATTGCGCGGGGCAGTGCGGGCGGGTTAGCGTCAATGGACCTTCGGGTCCGGACAGGGGGTGACGGCAGTGCGAGCACAGCTCCGCCGCGCCGTCCACGACGCCTGCTGCCCCCGGGCCGGCTCACCGGCCCACCCGCGGGCCGGCTCCCGCGACCGCATCCGCCTCGGCTCCTTCCACCCCGCCGCCGTGCGCGTCCTGGTGCCCGGCGGACCGCTGGTCCGGCTCTACGGACGCCAGCACATCGATCTGCTGCGCGTGGCCGGCGCGCTCTGTTGCCGCTGATCCGCCTCCTCGCGACGCGACCGCGCCCGCTCCGGCCCCGCCACTGACGTACGCCCGCCGGCGTCCGTACCGGAGTCCTGCCCGCTCGCGTCCGCCCCCGGTCGATCGAGAAAGGCTCCCCCGGTATGTCCGCATCAGCGCTGCCCCCCTTGCATCTCGCCGTGGCCCTCCAGGACGCGGGCTGGCACCCCGCCGCCTGGCGCGAGCCCGGCGCCCGGCCCCGCGAACTGTTCGACGCCCGCTACTGGACCGACTCCGTGCGGCAGGCCGAGCGCGGGCTGCTCGACTTCGTCACCTTCGAGGACTCGCTGGCCCTCCAGTCCGCCGACCCCTTCGAGCCCGACGACCGCACCGACCAGGTGCGCGGCCGGCTCGACGCGGTGCTCACCGCCGCCCGGGTCGCCCCGCTGACCCGGCACATCGGGCTGGTCCCGACACTGGTCGCCACCCACACCGAGCCGTTCCACCTGTCGAAGGCGATCGCCACCCTGGACTTCGTGAGCGGCGGCCGGGCCGGTCTGCGGGTGCAGGTCGCGGCCCAGGCCCACGTGGCGGCGCACTTCGGCCGCCGGACGCTGCCCCCGGTCGCCGCGGCCGACCTCACCGGGGCTCGGACGTCGCGGGCGCTGGACGACCTGCTGACCGAGCTGTTCGACGAGGCCGCCGACTACGTGGAAGTGGTCCGCCGGCTGTGGGACAGCTGGGAGGACGACGCGGAGATCCGCGACGAGGCCACAGGGCGGTTCGTGGACCGCGACAAGCTGCACTACATCGACTTCCAGGGGCGGCGGTTCAGCGTCAAGGGCCCCTCCATCACCCCCCGGCCGCCGCAGGGCCAGCCCCTGGTCACCGCGCTGGCGCACAGGACGGTGCCGTACCGGCTGGTGGCCCGCTCGGCCGATGTCGGCTTCGTGACGCCCCACGAGCCGGCGCAGGCCGCCCCGATCGTGGCCGAGATCCGCGCCGAGCAGCAGGCCGCGGGCCGCGCGGCCGAGACCGTGCACATCTTCGGGGACCTGGTGGTCTTCCTGGACCAGGACGCGGCGACCGCCCGCGCCCGCCGCGACCGGCTCGACGCGCTGCTGGACACGCCCTACGTCGGCGACGCGCCGATCTTCACCGGTACCGCGGCCCAACTCGCGGATCTGCTCGTGGAATTCCAGCGGGCCGGGCTGACCGGCTTCCGGCTGCGCCCGGCCGACGCCGACCACGATCTGCGGGCGATCACCGCCGGTCTGGTGCCCGAGCTCCAAGGCCGCGGCGCGTTCCGCCGTTCCTACCAGGCCACGACCCTGCGCGGCCTGCTCGGACTGCCCAGGCCCGCCAACCGCTACGCCGCCGGCACCGTCGGTGCCTGAGCCGGAGGGACCGTATCCCATCATGAGCACGCCCAAGCAGATCCATCTCGCGGCCCACTTCCCCGGCGTCAACAACACCACCGTGTGGAGCGACCCGGCGGCCGGCAGCCATATCGAGTTCAGCTCCTTCGCCCACTTCGCCCGCACCGCCGAGCGGGCCAAGTTCGACTTCCTCTTCCTGGCCGAAGGGCTGCGGCTGCGTGAACAGGGCGGCCTCATCTACGACTTGGACGTGGTCGGCCGCCCCGACACGTTCACCGTACTGGCGGCGCTGGCCGCGGTCACCGAGCGGATCGGGCTGACCGGCACCATCAACTCGACCTTCAACGAGCCCTACGAGGTGGCCCGGCAGTTCGCCAGCCTCGACCATCTGTCCGGCGGGCGCGCCGCGTGGAACGTGGTCACCTCCTGGGACGCGTTCACCGGCGAGAACTTCCGCCGCGGCGGCTTCCTGGCCCAGCACGACCGCTACTCGCGGGCCCGGCGGTTCCTGGAGGCCACCACGGAGCTGTTCGACTCCTGGCACGGGGACGAGATCGTCGCCGACAAGGAATCCGGCCGCTTCCTGGCCGATCCGGCGGCCGGCGCCTTCCGGCGCAAGGACGAGCACTTCGACATCGCGGGCCGGTTCAATGTGCCGCGCGGCCCGCAGGGCCGGCCGGTGGTCTTCCAGGCCGGCGACTCCGAGGAGGGCCGGGAGTTCGCCGCCTCCGGCGCCGACGCCATCTTCAGCCGGCACGCCGAACTGGAGGCGGGCAAGGCCTTCTACCAGGACGTCAAGGGCCGGCTGGCGAAGTACGGCCGTGCCCGCGACGAGCTGCTGATCCTGCCCGCCGCCACCTTCGTCCTCGGCGACACCGACGCCGAGGCCCGGGACAAGGCCCATGAGGTGCGGCGCAGCCAGGTCAGCGGGCAGACCGCGATCAAGCTGCTGGAACAGGTGTGGAACCGGGACCTGTCGGCGTACGACCCGCAGGGCCCGCTGCCGGACATCGATCCCGACCCGGGCGAGCACACCGTCGCCCGCGGCCGGGCCAGCGTGCGGATGCACCGCGACCCGCTGGCGGTGGCCCGCGAGTGGCGGCAGCTGGCCGAGGCGGAGGGACTGTCGATCCGGGACCTGATGATCAGGACCAGCGCCCGGCAGACCTTCGTCGGCTCCGCGCGGACCATCGCCGACACCATCGACTCCTTCGTGCAGGCCGAGGCCGCCGACGGCTTCATCCTGGTGCCGCATGTCACTCCCGGCGGCCTGGACGAGTTCGCCGACTCGGTGGTGCCGCTGCTCCAGGAGCGCGGGGTCTTCCGCGCCGACTACACGGGCTCCACGCTGCGCGACCACCTGGGCCTGCGCATCCCGCCGCCGGCCGGCGCGGCACCGCGGGAGGCGGCCTCATGAGATTCCTCGCCATCACCCTGATCGTGCACACGCCCGATCACCGGACCGGCGTCAAGAAGCCGACACTCGACCGCTTCCGGGAGGTGGTCGGCAACGCCGTGCTGGCCGAGGAGCTGGGCTTCGACGGCTTCGGGGTCGGCGAGCGCCACGAACGGCCGTTCATCTCGTCCTCCCCGCCGGTGGTGCTCAGCCACATCGCGGCGCTCACCTCCCGGATCCGGCTGTTCACCGCGGTGACCACGCTGAGCCTGCTCGATCCGGTGCGGGCCTACGAGGACTACGCGACCTTGGACCATCTGTCCGGCGGGCGGCTGGAGTTGATCGTCGGCAAGGGCAACGGGGCCGCCCAGCGCGAGCTGTTCCATGTCACCACCGAGGACCAGTGGGACCGCAACGCGGAGAGCTACGAGCTGTTCCGGCGGATCTGGCGGCAGGACAAGGTCACCGCCGACCCCCGCTTCCGGCCGCAGCTCAAGGACGCCGAGGTGTGGCCGCGCCCGCTCCAGCAGCCGATCCGGGTCTGGCACGGCAGCGCCACCAGCCGCGCCTCGGTCGACCTGGCGGCGCGCTACGGCGACCCGCTGTTCTCCGCCAACGTCACCCATCCCATCGAGCCCTACGCCGAACTCGTCCGCCACTACCGGCAGCGGTGGCAGCACTACGGCCACGACCCGGCGCTGGCCACCGTCGGGGCCGGAACGGCCGGCTACTACGCCGCCCGTACCTCGCAGGAGGCCCTCGCCACCTACCGGCCGGTCTTCGAAGGCCAGCTGGCGCTGCAGAAGTCGCTGGGCGCCGCCCCGGTCTTCGCCACCTTGGAGGACTTCGTCGAGCGCAGTTCCGCGCTGATCGGCAGCCCGCAGCAGATCATCGACAAGGTGCACCGCTACCACGAGGAGTTCGGGCACACCGTGCTCCATCTGCACGCCGACGCCGGCGGTCTGACCGAGGCCCAGCACCGCGGCGCGCTGGAACTCTTCCAGTCCGACATCGCCCCCGCCCTGCGCAGGGGCATCCCCGATCCGCCCTGGCCGTGGGCCCCCGCCGGCCCCGCGCCCACCACGACCCAGGAAGGCGGCGCCCTATGAGCGCGCCCACGGCGGCCGGCCGGCCGGCTGTCCCCCTGTCGATCCTCGACCTGTCGCCGATACCGTCCGGCTCGACCCCGGCGCAGGCGCTGCGCAACACCGTGGACCTGGCCCAGCGGGCCGAGGCCGCCGGCTACGCCCGCTACTGGCTGGCCGAGCACCATCTGGCGACCGGTGTGGCCGGGGTCTCGCCGGCGCTGGTGATCCAGCTGGTCGCGGCGGCCACCGAGCGGATACGGGTGGGCGCGGGCGCGGTGCAGCTCGGCCACCGCACGGCGCTGTCGGTGGTGGAGGAGTTCGGCCTGCTGGACGCGCTGTTCCCCGGCCGGATCGATCTCGGCCTGGGCCGGTCCGGCTTCCCGCAGCGAAAGCCCGCGGCCGGCGGGGGCGGCGGCGCCCCAGCGGCCAAGGCCCCGGCGCCTACGCCGACGCCGACGCCGACGAAGGAGGAGTACACCACGCCGGAGGGTCTGCTGATTCCCGCGCCGTTCGACATCAGCTCGCTGATCGGCTCGCCGCTGCTGGCCCGCTACATCCAGCTCGTGCAGCAGCAGGGCGCCGAACCGGCCGACTACCGCGAGCAGGTGGAGCAGATCCAGGGTCTGATCCGCGGCGACTTCCGCACCCGGGACGGCCTGGAGGCACACGCGCTGCCCGGTGAGGGCGCGGACCTCCAGCTGTGGGTCCTGGGCAGCAGCGGCGGCATCAGTGCCCGGACCGCGGGCGCGCTCGGGCTGCCCTTCGGGGCGAACTACCACGTCAGCCCGGCGGCGATCCTGGAGGCGGTGGAGGCCTACCGCAAGGCGTTCGTGCCGTCGGCGGCGCTGGCCGCGCCGCATGTGCTGGTCTCCGCCGACGTGGTGGTCGCCGAGGACGACGCGACCGCCCGGCACCTGGCCTCCCCGTACGGCCTGTGGGTGCACAGCATCCGCTCCGGGCGGGGCGCCATCCCCTTCCCGGCTCCGCGGGAGGCCGCCGCCCACGAGTGGACCGCGCAGGAGCGGGGGCTGGTCGAGGACCGGGTGCGGACCCAGTTCGCCGGTTCGCCGCAGACCGTGGTGGACCGGCTCCGGGTGCTGCAGCGGGCCACCGGCGCCGACGAGTTGCTGGTCACCACGATCACGCACGACCACCAGGACCGGGTGCGTTCGCTCGAACTGCTGGCCCGGGCCTGGCGGTAGCGGTGCGGGCGGCTGCCGTCAGCGGGAGCGTGCCGTCACCGGGCGCCTGCCGTCAGCGGGCGCCGCGGCGGCGCAGGGCCGGGTCGGCGATGGCCGGCGGGGTGTAACCGGCGTCCCGGTCCACCAGGTTGGTGCCCGGCGGCACGATCTCGTCGATCCGGTCGAGCACGTCCGGGCTCAGGGTGATCTTGTCCGCGCCGAGCTGGCTGTCCAGCTGCTCGAAGGTGCGCGGGCCGATGATCGCCGAGGTGATGCCGGGGTGTTCCAGCACGAAGGCCAGGGCGAGCTGGACCAGGGTCAGCCCGCTGTCCTCGGCGAGCACGGCGAGCGCGTCGGCCGCCGCCAGTTTGGCCGCGTTCTCCGGTGAGCCGATGTCGAAGCGGGCCGCCTGCCGGTCGGCGCGGCTGGAGCGGGGCTGCTCGGCGCCCTTGCGGTAGCGGCCGGACAGCCAGCCGCCCGCCAGCGGCGACCAGGACAGCACGCCCAGGCCGTAGCGCTGGGCGACCGGCAGCATCTCGCGCTCGATGCCGCGGGCCAGCGCCGAGTACGGCGGCTGCTCGGAGACCACCCGCTCCCGGCCGCGCCGCTCGGCGATCCACTGGCCCTCCACGATCGACGAGGGCGGGAAGGTGGAGGTGCCGATGTAGCGGATCTTGCCCTGGCGGACCAGGTCGGTCAGGGCGCCGAGCGTCTCGTCGAAGTCGGTCTCGGGGTCGGGGCGGTGCACCTGGTAGAGGTCGATCCAGTCGGTGCCGAGCCGGCGCAGGCTGTTCTCCACCTCGCGGACGATCCAGCGGCGGGAGTTGCCCTGCTCGTTGGGGTCGGTGCCGAGGCTGCCGTGGAATTTGGTGGCCAGCACCACGTTTTCGCGGCGGCCGCCGGCCAGCGCCTTGCCGACCACGGTCTCGGACTCGCCGGCCGAGTACACGTCGGCGGTGTCCACGAAGTTGATGCCGCTGTCCAGGGCGTGGTGGATGATCCGTACGGCGTCGGCGTGGTCGGGATTGCCCCGGGGTCCGAACATCATGGCGCCCAGGCACAGCGGGCTGACCCGCAGGCCGGTGCGTCCGAAGAGGCGGTAGTCGGTCATCGTGCGCTCCCATTGACGAGGTGGTCGCCGGTGTCGCCGGCGAGCCGGACGGGCGGACCGGACGGCGGGTCCGGGGTGAGCTGGTCGACGGTGGCCCCGCCGCCGGTCTGCCGGAAGGCGTCCCACAGCCTGCGGTACGGCCCCTGGGCGGCGAGCAGGGCGGCGTGGGTGCCGCTTTCCACCACCGCGCCGCGATCGATGACGACCACCCGGTCGGCGCGGGCGGCGGTGGTCAGCCGGTGGGCGACGACCAGGGTGGTCCGGCGCCGGGTGAGGGCTTCGGTGGCCGCGGTGACCCGGCTCTCGGTGGCCAGGTCCAGCGAGGCGGTGGCCTCGTCCAGCAGCAGGATGTCGGGGTCCACCAGCTCGGCCCGGGCCAGGGCCAGCAGCTGCCGCTGTCCCGCGGACAGATTGCGGCCCCGTTCGCCCACCGGCTGGAGGTAGCCGAGCGGCAGCCCGGCCACCATGTCGTGCGCTCCCACCGCGCGGGCCGCGGCCTCGACCTCGGCGTCAGCGGCCTCCGGCCGGCCGTAGGCGATGGCGTCCCGGACGGTGCCGCTGAACAGGTGCGCCTCCTGCGGGACCACGCCGAGCCGCCGGCGGTATCCGGCCAGGTCCAGCTCGCGCAGATCATGGCCGTCCACCCGGACCGAGCCGGACGTCGGGTCGTAGAACCGGGCGATCAGCTTCATCACGGTGGACTTGCCGGCGCCGGTCGCACCCACCAGGGCGACGGTCTCGCCGGGAGCGATCCGCAGATCCAGCGCGTGCAGGACCTCCTGGCCGCCGCCGCCCGCGTAGCCGAAGGACACCTGGTCGAACTCGATCCCGCCGCGCAGCGCCTCGACGGGCAGTGGCGCCGCGGCGGCCGGGGTGCCGGTCCGGGTGCGCATCAAGGTGCGCAGCCGGCCGAGGCCGACGACGGCCTGCTGGTAGCCGTCGAAGACCTGGGAGAGCTGCTGGATCGGCGAGAAGAACAGGTCCACGTAGAGCAGGAACGCGATCAGGGTGCCGGCGGTGAGCGTCCCGCCGCGGACCTGGCCGGCGCCGACGGTCAGCACGGCGGCGGTGGACAGGGTGCCGAGGAACTCCACGAACGGGAAGAAGGTGCCCATGTAGCGCTGGGCGCGCAGCCGCGAGTCCCGGAAGGACCAGGCGAGCGCCGCGAAATCGCGGGCGTTGCGCTCCTCGCGGCGGAATGCCTGCGTGACGCGGATGGCGGTCACGTTCTCCTGCAGGTCGGCGTTGACGGCGCTGACCCGTTCGCGGGCCTCGTGGTAGGCGGGCACCGAGTAGTGGCGGAACAGCGCGGTCGCCCCGACCAGCAGCGGCAGGGCGCACAGCAGCACGACGGCCAGCCCGGCGTCGATGACCAGCAGGGTGACGAGTACGCCGAGCACGGTGAGCAGGCTGACCACCGCGGTGATCAGCCCGGTCTGCAGGAAGTTGGACAAGGCGTCCACGTCGGTGGTCATCCGGGTCATGATCCGGCCGCCGAGTTCGCGTTCGTAGTAGTCGAGGCCGAGTCGCTGGAGCTGCGCGTACGTCTTCACCCGCAAGGTGTAGAGCAGCCGTTCCCCGGTGCGTCCGGTGGTGCGCAGCTGGGCGACGGAGATTGTCCAGTCCGCGGCGACCACGGCCGCGGCGGCGCCGGCCGCGATCAGCAGCACCGTTCCCGAATGCCGGGTGACGCCCCGGTCCACGCCCTGACGGACCAGGATGGGGACGACGATCTGGGCGACGGCGTCCAGCGCGACCAGCAGCAGGCCGAGCGTCAGGGCCACCCGGAAGGGGCGGATCAGCGCGCGCAGGCCGAAGTGCGGGTCGGCGGCGCGGGTTTCCTCGGTGGGCACCTCCGGGTCGGCGTCGGGCAGCGGCATTCTGGCCAGCCCGGCGAGCAGTTCGGGGGTCGGCGGGGCCGAGCCCAGGACTCCCCCGCCGGGACCGGCCCGGCCGCGGCCCGCGGCGGCGGCCGCCATCGCCATCATCTGGGCGGCCCGCAGCGCGGTGCCCTCCTGGCGCGACGGGCTGTCGGCGTCGGGCCGGCGCCACAGGGCGGCGGTGACGGCGGGCGCCGCGGGGGCCGCGGTCACCAGCTCCTGCTCGTCGGGGGGCAGTTGGGCGCCGGGTGCGGGCTCGGGCGGTGCCTGTCCGGCGGGTCCGTCGGCGGCCGGGTCGGTGTCGCCTTCCGGCTCGGCCACCTCGGCGGCCATCAGCAGCGAACGGAACAGCGCCGAGCGGGCGCGCAGTTCGTCCATGGTGCCGGTGTCCACCACCCGGCCGCCGTCCAGGACCGCGATCCGGTCGGCGAGTTCCAGCGTGGACCGCCGGTGCGCCACGATCAAGGTGGTGGGGCGGCGGGTCGCCTTGCGCAGCGCGGTGTGGATCTCGGACTCCACCCGGGCGTCGATCGCCGAGGTGGCGTCGTCGAGCACCAGCACGGCGGGGTCGCCGAGCAGGGCGCGGGCCAGCGCGACCCGCTGGCGCTGCCCGCCGGACAAGGTGAGGCCCTGTTCGCCGACCACCGTGTCGTAGCCCTGCGGCAGCCGCTCCACGAACTCGTCGGCGCGGGCGATCCTGGCGGCCTCCTCGACCCGCCGCCGGTCGGCGTCCGGGTCCCCGTAGGCGATGTTGTTCCGCACGGTGTCGGACAGCAGCAGGCTCTCCTCGAACACGAAGCCGATCGACGACCGCAGTGAGGACAGCCGCAGCGCGCGGACATCGATGCCGCCGACGCGTACCGAGCCGGAGGGGACGTCGTAGAAGCGGGGCAGCAGCGCGGCCGCGGTGGATTTGCCGGAGCCGGCCGGTCCGATGAGGGCGACGGTCTCGCCGGGCGCGATGTCGAGGGTGAAGCCGCGCAGCAGCGGTTCGTGGCCGTCGTAGCCGAAGGTGACGTCCTGCCAGCTCACCGCGGGAGGTCCGGCGGGCAGCTCGCGGGCATCGGGCGCGTCGGTGATGGCGGGCGCCTCGTCGATGACCTCCAGGACGCGTTCGGTGCCGGCCCTGGCCTGCTGCCAGACGGTGAGCAGGGTGGCGACCTGGCGGACCGGGGTGACGAAGGAGCCCAGGTAGGTGGTGAAGGCGAGGAAGGTGCCCAGTGAGATCCGGCCGTGCAGGGCCAGCCAGCCGCCGAGCGCGAGCACCGCGACCTGCCCGAGCGCGGGCACCGCCTGCAGGGCGGGGTTGTAGCGGCTGGTGCAGCGCACCACCCGCAGCCGGGAGGAGAACAAGGTGCGGGCCCGCTGCTCCAGCGCGGCCAGCTCACGCTGCTCCTGCCCGAAGCCCTTGACGACGCGGACGCCGGTGACGGTCGCCTCCACCGCCGAGGCGACCTCCGCGGCCTCCTGCTGGGCGTGCCAGTTCGCCGGGAACAGGTCGCGGCGGCTGCGCAGCGCGATCAGCCACAGCAGCGGGCCGACCACCAGTGCCACCACGGTCAGCAGCGGGGACAGCAGCGCCATGAAGACCAGCGAGACGACGAACATCAAGGCGTTGCCGGTCATGTTGGGCAGGAACTGCAGCAGGGTCTGGATCAAGGTGATGTCGGAGATCGAGCGGCTGACGATCTGCCCGGTGCGCAGGCCGTCCTGCTGGGCGCCGCCCAGCCGCAGCAGCGCGGCGAACGCGTCGTTGCGCAGGTCGTACTGGACACCGAGGGAGAGCCGTCCGGCCCGGTAGCGGCGCAGGAAGCTGGCGCCGAAGCGCAGCGCGCCCAGGCCGGCCAGCAGCGACGTCCACGGTGTCAGCGAGCTCGTGGTGCCGGCCGCCACGCCGTCCACCACGTGCCGCAGCACGAGCGGCAAGGTGGCGGTGGCGACGGCGGCCAGCACGGCGCCGAGGAAGGCGGCGCCGAGGTCGGCGCGGTGCCGCAGGCAGTAGCCGCCCAGCCGGCGGACCCAGCCGGCGGCGGGTTCCTGGCGCGCGGCCGGGCCGGCCGCCGAAGCGGCCGGCCCGGGTGTCGCGGGTTGACAGTCCGTCACCGGACCTCCGTAAGGGCGATGCCGAGATGCCCGGCGCTGGTGTCGACGGTTTCGAAGATCCGGTTGGCGGGACGCGGCAGCCCGTAGTGCTCGCGCAGCGTGCTGCCGGTGTACTCGGTGCGGAACAGGCCGCGCTGCTGCAGGATCGGGACCACCCGGTCCACGAACAGTTCGAGCCCCGAGGGCAGCACGGCCGGCATGATGTTGAAGCCGTCGGCGGCGCCCTGCTCGTACCAGTGCTCGATGGTGTCGGCGACCTGCTCCGCGGTGCCGGCGAAGGTGCGGTGGCCGCGTCCGCCGCCGAGCCGGCCGATCAGCTGGCGCACGGTGAGGTGTTCGCGCCTGGCCAGCTCCACCACCAGCGTGTAGCGGCTCTTGGCGCCCTCGATCTCGTCCTCGGTGGGGATGTCCAGCGGCAGTTCCCGGTCGAGGTCCAGCTCGTCGGGGTGCAGGCGCAGCCGGTCGGCGAGCTGCCGCTTGGCGTACTCGGGGCGGATCAGGCGGTCCAGTTCGGCGTCGAGTTCCCTGGCCTCGGCCTCGGTGTCGCCGATGACCGGCACGATGCCGGGCAGGATCTTGATGCCCTCGGGGTCGCGGCCGAAGCCGAGGGCGCGCTGCTTGACGTCCTTGTAGAAGGCGATGCCCTCGTCGAGGGTCTGCTGCGCGGTGAAGACGGCCTCGGCGTAGCGTGCGGCGAAGTCCTTGCCGTCATGGCTGGATCCCGCCTGGACGAGCAGCGGGTAGCCCTGCGGGGAGCGCTCGACGTTCAGCGGGCCGTCCACACGGAAATACGTACCCCGGTGCTCGATCCTCCGCACCCGGTCGGGGCCCGCGTGCACGCCGAGTTCCTTGTCGGCGATCACCGCGTCGTCGGCCCAGCTGTCCCAGAGCTTGGTGGCCACGTCCACGAACTCGGCGGCCCGCAGGTAGCGGTCCCGGTGCAGCGGGGTGTCGTCGAGGCCGAAGTTGCGGGCGGCGTCGGCGCCGGCGGTGGTGACGATGTTCCAGCCGGCCCGGCCGCCGGAGACGTGGTCCACGGAGGCGAACCGGCGGGCCAGGTTGTAGGGCTCGTTGTAGCTGGTGGAGGCGGTGGCGATCAGCCCGATCCGGCTGGTGACCGCGGCGAGGGCGGTGAGCAGCACGGTGGGCTCCAGCTTGCCGGCCGGGCGCCGGCCGGGGTCGCCCATCAGGACCGGGCTGTCGGCGAGGAAGAGCGAGTCGAGCAGGCCGCGCTCGGCGATCCGGGCCAGGTTCTTGTAGTGCTCGACGCCGGTGCCGCCGGCAGCGGGGCTCTGCGGCAGCCGCCAGGCGGCCTCGTGGTGCCCGACCGACATGAGGAAGGCGTTGAGGTGCAGCGGCTTGCGGTCAGTCCTTCGGGTCATGGAGGTTCTTCTCCTCATCGGATCGCACGGCGGCGGAGTCTACGGCGGAGGGCTGTGAGCCGGTCGGATACCCGGTGGCGGCGGGTGGGCCGGTGCGGCGGGCGTGGGCGCGGGGGGTGCGGGCGCGGAGGGT
>NZ_FMCH01000488.1 GCF_900091855.1 Streptomyces sp. DvalAA-14 | reverse complement strand
CCCGGCGTGCCCGGGTTGCCCGGCGTGCCGGGATTACCCGGCGTACCTGGCGTGCCCGGGTTCCCCGGGTTTCCCGGGTTTCCAGGCGTCCCCGGGTTGCCCGGGCCCCGCGGGGTGCCCGGCTGTCCCGGGGGGCAGTCCTTCGGCGGCGTCGTGTGGACCGACGTGTTCCCGCAGGAATTGCCCAGCGCCGGGTTTAGCAGCCCGACGACGTTGACCGTGTTGCCGCAGATGTTCACCGGCACATGCACGGGGATCTGCACCGCGTTGCCCGACAGCACGCCCGGCGAGCCCGCCGCGACTCCCGCCGCGCCCGCGTCCGCGTGGGCGAACCCGCCGCTGCCCGCGGCCAGCACGCCGCCGGCGGCGACGACCGTGAACAGACCCCTCTTGGTGACCTCTCGCATGACTTCTGACATCCCTGCCTTGGTGTTGTTCCGCATACCTGCGTATGGGCATATCTACGTTTTGTCCGAGCGCGCCCGGCGAAAAGACGATCGGCCCCGGAGCGCGCAGGAAGCGCGCCCGGGGCCGATCCGGCCGGTGACGGCCGGCGCAGGACTACTGGTTGACGCAGGTGTTGCCGAAGGTCGGGTTGAGCAGCCCGATCACGGAAATGGTGTTGCCGCAGACGTTCACCGGCACATGGACGGGGATCTGCACGACATTGCCGGACAGCACGCCCGGCGACTGGACCGCCGCGCCCTGCGCACCGGAGTCGGCGTAGGCCAGCCCGGTGCCCGCGAGCACCAGACCGCCGGTGGCAGCCGCAGCAGCGACGACCTTCTTGATCATTGTTCCTCCTCATGGGACATGTGTGATCCCAGCCGCGGACCACACATGCCGTAACGAGGCCGAACGCATTAGAGCTACGAAAGCACCGGTTCATTCACCCTTACCGGGGATGGACCCGGCCGCCGCGCGGGAACGGACGGCCGAACCCCGGCCCCGATCAGCAGTTGTCGATGAAGCGGTCGAGCACCCGCACCCCGAAGCGCAGCCCGGCCAGCGGCACCCGCTCGTCCACCCCGTGGAACATCCCGGCGAAGTCCAGCTCGGGCGGCAGCTGGAGCGGCGCGAAGCCGAAGCAGCGGATGCCCAGTTCGGAGAAGGACTTCGCGTCGGTGCCGCCGGACAGCATGTACGGCACCGTGCGCGCGATCGGGTCCTCCGCCTTGAGCGCCGCCTGCATCGCGTCGACCAGCGAGCCGTCGAAGTCGGTCTCCACCGCCTTGTCCGAGTGCAGCGACTCGCGCTTGACCCGCGGGCCGAGCACCCGGTCGAGGTCGGCGAGGAACTCCTCCTCGTAGCCCGGCAGGAAGCGCCCGTCGACGTGGGCGGTGGCCTGGCCGGGGATGACGTTCACCTTGTAGCCGGCGCCGAGCATGGTGGGCGCCGCGGTGTTGCGCAGGGTGCTGCCGATCATCTTGGCGATGCCGCCGAGCTTGGCGAGCGTGGTCTCCATGTCCTCGGGATCCAGCTCGGTGCCGAACGCGTCGGACAGTTCGTCGAGGAAACCGCGGACCGACTTGGTGACCCGGACCGGGAACTCGTGCCGGCCGAGCCGCCCGACCGCCTCGCACAGTTCGGTGATCGCGTTGTCCTTGTTGGTCATCGAGCCGTGGCCCGCGGTGCCGTCCACCGTGAGCCGCATCCAGTGCATGCCCTTCTCGGCGGTCTCGACCAGATACAGCCGGAGGTTCTCGTTGACGGTGAAGGAGAAGCCGCCGACCTCGCCGATCGCCTCGGTGACGCCCTCGAAGAGGTCCGGGTGTTTGTCCACCAGGAACTTGGCCCCGTAGGTGCCGCCCGCCTCCTCGTCGGCGACGAAGGCCAGCACGATGTCGCGCGGCGGCTTGCGGCCGGTACGCAGCCGGTCGCGTACGACCGCGAGCGTCATCGCGTCCATGTCCTTCATGTCCACCGCGCCGCGCCCCCATACGCAGTCGTCGGCGACCTCGCCGGCGAAGGGATGGCGGGTCCAGTCGTCGGCGTTGGCCGGTACGACGTCGGTGTGCCCGTGGATGAGCAGCGCCGGCCGGGACCGGTCCTCGCCCTCGATCCGCGCCACCGTCGAGGCGCGCCCCTGGTGCGATTCGAAGATCCGCGGCTCGAGTCCGACCTCCGCCAGCTTCTCGGCCACGTACTCCGCGGCGGCCCGCTCCCCGGGCCCCGAGTGGTCGCCGTAGTTGCTGGTGTCGATCCGGATCAGTTCACTGCACAGCGCGACCACCTCGTCCTCGCCCGTGCCCGTCACGCCGTCCGCCCTGCCCGACTCCGATGCGCCCACGCCGACTCCTCGCTCGTTCCCTGCCGTGCCCGCCGGTGCACCCCGGCGCCTACGACCGCTGCCGCGCCCATCCTCCCCCGCCGCCCCGACCATCCCCAAGGCTCCCCACCCCTGAGGCACCCCTGCCGTGGCTCTGCCGTCCCCCTGCCATCCCCCTGCTGCACCTCTGCCGCACCGCGGTCCCACCCCCGTCCCGGCCCCTGTCCCGCGCCCGACAGCGTGATCGAGCGCCCTTGGATCTTTGCTATGGTTTACCTCGTCGCCACGGCCCCGAGGCCGCGGTGACATACCCGGTCCGGGTGGCGGAATGGCAGACGCGCTAGCTTGAGGTGCTAGTGCCCTTTATCGGGCGTGGGGGTTCAAGTCCCCCCTCGGACACACATCACCACGCGTTGTCGTGGTAGCGGGAGTTGCCGCCAACAGGCCTCTTGCTTTACTCCGTTGCCACTGCGACCCCTCCACCACACCTGCGCCGGACGATGAGTTCGGTGATCCCTCCCAACGCCCTTGACGCGACCGCACCGGGCCACCCGGATCGGGGCGGCCTCACTCGGCCCAGGGCAGCGGGAGCTTGTCGGTACCGCCGGGAATGATCGCCTTGCCGCCGACGGGCATGGCGCACAGCGCCTGCGCCGGACCGCCGACGGCGGTGAGCCTCCGGACCGCACCCGCCGGGAGCACGACGGCCTGCCCGGCCTGCACGGCGGCGGTCTCGCCGTCCACCAGGGCCTCGAACTCCCCGGACAGCAGGGTCCAGACCTGCTCGCGGTCGATGATGTGCTCGGGAGTGGAGGCGCCGGCGCCGATCTCCACCCGCCAGGTGGCGACTTCGGTGCTTCCGCTGCTGGGGCCGGCCAAACCGAACATCGCGCCCGCCGGGGTGCGGGTGGTGCGCTCCGCGCTCTCGCTGACGACGTACATGGCGCCTCCTGTGTAAAGTAGCTTTACTCACCGCGAGTAAAGCAACTGTACAAAGGGGTGTCAAGATGGACCCGTGCCGACCGACGACCCCTTGGAGACAGCCGAACTGACCTTCCTGGTCGGTATGGCCTTCCAGCTCGTGCTCTCCGAGTTCGTCGGCCGTCTGGACGCCGCCGGCTACGCCGAACTGCGGCCCGTGCACGGCCTGGTCTTCCAGCTGCTGCGCGGCGCGGGCTCGACGAGCACCGAGCTGGGCGAGCGGCTCGGCGTCACCAAGCAGGCGGCCGGCCTCATGGTCGACGACCTGGAGAAGCGCGGCTACGTCGAGCGCCGGCCCCACCCGGCGGGCGGCCGGCGCCGGCTGGTCGTGCTCACCGGGAAGGGGCGCGAGCACATGGACGTGGCCGGCCGGATCATGCGCGAGGTGGAGGACGAACTCGCCGAGCGGCTGCGCGCCCGGGGCCGGCAGGTCCCGCGCGCCGAGCTGGCCGCGATCATCCGCTCCCTGGCCGGCGACGAGCTGCCGGCGCTCCGGCCGGTCTGGTGACCGGGCCGCGGCGGGCCGCGGGCTGACGACACGCTCTGCCGCCTGCGAAAACCCGTGCGATAACCTCGGAGGGGGCGGGACCGGCGGAAGGCGGCATGTCAGGTGAAGGCGTATGTGATCCACGAGAACCCGGACTGGTATCCGCCGTTCGCGGCGGCTTTCGAGGCCGAGGGTGTGGAGCACGAGCAGTGGCTGCTCGGCGAGGGAGTGCTGGACCTGGACGCGGAGCCGCCGCAGGGCGTCTTCTGGTCCCGGATGAGCGCCTCCGCGCACACCCGCGGCCACGAGCTGGCCAAGGACCACACCCGGTCCGTACTGAACTGGCTGGAGGCCCACGGCCGCCGGGTGGTCAACGGCCGCCGGGTGCTGGAGCTGGAGATGAGCAAGGTCGACCAGCTCACCGCCCTGCGCGCGGCCGGCATCGAGGTGCCGCGCACCCTTGCGGTCGTCGGCCGCGGCGGGCTGCTGGCGGCGGCCGCCAAGCTGCCGCTGCCCTTCATCGTCAAGCACAACCAGGGCGGCAAGGGCCTGGGGGTCGCGCTCTTCGACAGTGTCGACGCCTTCGCCGACCACCTTGCCGCACCGGACCACCAGGCGCCGGTCGACGGCGTCACCCTGCTCCAGGAGTACCTGCCGGCCGCCGAGCCGCGGATCACCCGCGTCGAGATCGTCGACGGCGCAGTCGTCTACGCGCTCACCGCCGACACCGCCCGCGGCGGCTTCGAGCTGTGCCCGGCCGACGCCTGCGCCATCGACGGCGGCCCGGACGCGCCGAGTCTGTTCGCGCTGCGCGAGGGCTTCGACCACCCGGTCCTGCGGCAGTACCTCGACTTCGCCCGGCAACAGGGCATCGAGGTGGCCGGCTTCGAGTTCATCGAGACCACCGACGGACGCCTGGTCACCTACGACGTCAACACCAACACCAACTACAACCCCGAAGTCGAGGGCCTGGCGCCCCGCTCGGGACCCCGGCAGATCGCCCGCCTCCTCAAGCGGCTGATCGAGGAAGAGGAGACCCGCTGATGCGCTTCGGATACTGGATGCCGATCTTCGGCGGCTGGCTGCGGAACGTGCCCGACGAGGCCATGTCCATCGACTGGCCCTACATCCGCGATCTCGCGGTGGCGAGCGAGCTGCAGGGATTCGACCTGAGCCTGATCGCCGAGCTCAATCTCAACGACATCAAGGGCCACCGCGCGCCGAGCCTGGACGCCTGGACGCTGGCGCCGGCCGTCGCGGCCGTCACCACCCGCCTCGAACTCATGCTCGCCGTCCGCCCCAACTACCACCTGCCGTCGCTGACCGCCAAGGCGCTGTCCACCCTGGACACCGTCGCCCCCGGCCGGCTGAGCCTGAACGTCGTCTCCTCCTGGTGGAAGGACGAGGCCACCCAGTACGGCGCCCCCTTCGACGTGCACGACGCGCGGTACGCCCGCACCGACGAATGGCTCGAAGTCCTGCACCGGCTGCTCACCGAGGAGACGGTCACCCACCACGGCGCCCTGTACGACCTGGAGGGCGCCGTCCTGGAGCCCAAGCCGGCCCGGCGGCCCACCGTGTACATGGGCGGCGAGTCCCCCACCGCCAAGGACCTCATCTCCACCCGCGGCGACGCCTACGTCATGCACGGCGACTCCCCCGAGACCATCGCCGCCAAGATCGCCGACATGCGTGAGCGCCGCTCCGCCCGGGGGCTGCCGCCCCTGTCCTTCGGCGTCTCCGGCTATGTGATCTGCCGCGACACCGAGGAGGAGGCCCAGCAGGAGCTGAGCCGCATCCTCGACGTGCGCTCGTCCCCCGAGGCCTACGCCTCCTACCAGGACTTCGTGGAGGGCTCGCAGCTGGAGTCGCAGGTCTCGCTGGAGGAGTACAGCGTCTCCAACCGCGGCCTGCGGGCCGGCCTGGTGGGCACCCCGGAGCAGATCACCGCCCGCATCCGCGCGTACGAGCAGGCCGGTGTGGACCTCATGCTCCTGCAGTTCTCGCCCCAGCACACCGAGATGGCGCGCTTCGGCCGCGACGTCATCACCCCCGGCTGGAAGTGACCCCGGCCGGCGGTGGGCGGTGCCCGCGCGGGCCGGCCGGGACCCTGCTCCAGGTGGCGCAGCGGTTGGTCTGAATGGTCGGCGCCGGGCGGTCCATGGGCGTGGGGAACGGCCGTGCGGGACCCCGAGGACCGAGGGTGGGGTTCCTGGCCCACGCACACCCTCTGGAGCTTTGATGAAGCGCACCGCCACGACGGTCACCTGCACCGTTGCCGCCATGCTGCTCGCCACCGCGATGAGCGGCTGTTCCTCCAGCACCAAGAAGGCCGCCGCGCCCGAGCAGGCCGCGACGGCGTCGGCGACCGTCGCCGCCAGCGAGGCGGCGGCCGACACCGCCGTGCACGCCGCCACCTCGCAGGCGACGGTGACCACGAAGTCCGTCGGCAAGCTCGGCACGATCCTGGTCGACGGCAAGGGCCACACCCTGTACCTGTTCGCGAAGGACACCAAGGACAAGTCCAACTGCACCGGCGCCTGCGCCGCCGCGTGGCCGCCCCTGCTCACCTCGGGCAAGGCCAAGGCCACCGGCGAGGCCAAGAGCGACCTGCTCGGCACCACCAAGCGGTCCGGCGGCACCCAGGTCACCTACAACGGGCACCCGGTCTACGGCTTCGTCAGCGACACCAAGTCCGGCCAGGCCAACGGCCAGGGCCTCAACCAGTTCGGCGGCCTGTGGTGGGCCCTCGACGCGACCGGCAACAAGGTCACCACCAAGCCCTGACCGGGCTCCGGTACCGCCCCGACCCCGGTCCGTTCGGCGCGCCGGACCGGCCGGCGCCGTGAACCTCGTGGCCGGGCCGGGCGGCGCGCTGCCCGGCCCGGCCCCGATCCGGCCCGGCCCCGATCCGGCTTCGGCGCCGCCGCGGGGCCCGCCGCCGCGCCGCCCTGCCCGGTGACCCACGGGAT
>NZ_FMCH01000141.1 GCF_900091855.1 Streptomyces sp. DvalAA-14 | reverse complement strand
TTCTGGGAGGCTGCACCGCCCCAAGGAGGCACGGTACCCGTAGCGTTGCGTGTCGCTCCGGCGGTTGGCGAAACGACATGGTCGTACCTGTCGCGGCTGGCCGGCCGCTATGGCATGGACCCCGGTGCGCTGCTGCCGTGGTGGACCTGGGCCGGTTCCCGGCCGCGGGATGACGCTGGCCCGCGCGACGACGCCGAGGTGCTGCTGGACCCGGCAGGCCGGCAGTTACTCGCCCGGCTGGGCGGGGCCGGCGAACACGCCCGGGCCCAGGCACTGCCCGCGTTCGGCGACGGGCTGCAGCCAGCACCGCCCGGCGAGGCGGCCGGTACCGGCAGACCGGCGGCCCGATGGAAGGTCGCCTCGGCCGGGGCGCACGGGCCGGCGGCGTACGGGTGCGCGCTGTGCACGGCCGCCCGCACCGGCCGGGACATCGTGGTGGTGCGGTATGCGCAGCCGTGGTTACGGGTGTGCGCCCGCCATCAGCGGTGGATGCTCACCGCCGGGGACGGCCACCGCCACCGCAACCTCGACCTGCGCGCGGCCCCGGAGATCGCCGCGGCACCGCGGGCCTGGCCCAAGGTGGCCCGGCAGGCGACTGCCGCCGGGGCCGATCCGGGACGGGTGTTCGCCCTGGCCCACGCGGTGGTCTGCGCCTGGTGGGAACAGGCCCTGGAATGGGAGCAGGAACGGATCTGGCCGGCCCGGCTCCGTGCGGTCGCTGATGGGGACGCCGGGCCGCGGTTCTGGTGGTGGCGGATCATCGCCCGCGACGCGGTCGTATTCCCCGAGACCGTGAAGCTGGCGGGCGCCCTGCTCGACCCCCGCATGCAGGAACGGATCTGGGACGACCACGGGGGCGGCGGACCGGTACGGCCCTTCCGGCCCGACGGGGCGTTCTTCCGCGAACTCGCCGTACGGCTGAGACGGGGCCCTGGCTGGCCGACGTTGGCCAGTCCCCGCAGCGCGCACTGGTGCTGGGCGGGCCGCTGCATGCCGGGCCGCTTCTGGACTGCATCGGCGCGTTCACCCGCATCCGGCGCGGCCGGCAGCATCCCAACGGGTACGGCCTGGACCCGTGGTGGCTGCGCGCCGACCACCGCCCCACCTCGGCCCGAGTCCAACTGCGCGCCCTGGCCGAACAGGCTGCGGCCGCGTGCGGCCGCAGGGGTACCGGCGGTATCTGGGCCCGCATCAACACACGCTGACCACGCCGGACACTCATCTCCCTCAAGGACCCAACAACACAACTGCACAGAACCCGCGCCCCACCCAGAACACCTGCACACCCCCTGAAATCCCAGCTCACACCCCATCCCCGGTCAGCACCCACCCCCACCCGGACCCCACCGGGCCACACCCCCACCCAGCTCACCCACCCGAAACAACCGCACAACCCCAGCACAACCAAGATCAAAAACACCATGATCATCGGCACGCCATACGTCCGGCGCCAACTGTCCCATCCGCCCGGATCACGAAGGCCGCGGTTCCCGGAGCGGCTACCACGAACGGGTGAACGTTCTCGACGCACCAGTCACAACAGCAACTCCAACACCAGAGAGCACGAACGATGCGTTCGCCCAACGGTCACCAGACCGCAGCTACGTTCGATCCGCCAGCGCGTTCGCTGGGTCTCTGAGCAGCGGAAACGGATCGCTCGACCGACATCGTCACCATGATCGACAACCTCTAAAACCAAGATCCCCGACAGTGTCAGGCACTCAGCGCCGGGTCGGCAACGGCGCTGATGGAGAACTGCGAGCCGTTGCTGTTCTTCTCGAAGTTGTCCGCCGTGGCCATCAGGTACGGCCTGCTGAAGGCGAGATCGGGGTGGTACTCGTCGGCGAACGGGCCGCCGTTGCCGGTGCCCTCCGGGGAACCACCCTGGACCATGAATTCCCCGATCACCCGGTGGAACAGCGTGCCGTCGTAGAGCCGTTCCGTGGTCTCCTCCCCGTCCGGATAGGCCCACTCGCGGGTGCCCTCGGCGAGTTCCACGAAGTTCTTCACGGCCATCGGGGCGTGGTCCGGCAACAGCCGCACCACGATCTCGCCCCGGCTCGTCTTCAGCGTCGCGGTCAGCTGCTCAGCCACAATGCGCCTTTCCCTGCGGGTCGCTGACCACCACACCCTACGAACACGCCGCGCTGCAAAGCCGAGTCGGCGCCTGCCGTCCCCATCGGCCGGCCGGACACCGCAGCGGCCGGCTCGCCGGGGTCCGGTGGACGACCGGTGGACCCCGGGCCTCGCACATGGCGGCGGCCCGGAGTCAGTGGTCGGCACCGGAGGAGTCGCTCGCTGCTAGGCGAACGCCTGTCCCTGAAGCGCCACAGCAGCGCGTCCGGCGCCTTACGTCCGTGATCGGTACGTCAGCAGGTTGCCACGGTCCAGCCGGAATCCACCGACACGTATGCCGCCGGTATCCAGCCGATGATGTTGCCCCGGCCGGCAATGTAGTACCAGTTGCTGTTGCCGGCGACCGTGTCCCCGGAGTGCACGCACCGGACGGGAACCGAGTCCTGGGCGCCGACATTGGTCACGGCCGGACAGCCGAGCCACCTGTCGTTGAGAACGTTGCTCGATTGGAGGACGAAGCCGGACGCCCCGCTGTTGTTGGCCGGGGTCCAGCCGCAGGCTCCGTGCTGCGGCGACATAGACGCGGGTGCCGTGACGGCCTGAGCAGCGCTGGGGGTGAGTACCAGGGTGAGCGCTGCCGCCGCGGTAAAGGCGGCAATTCTTGGTGCTCGTTTCATGGTTCCTCCAGGAGAGATCCGAACCGACGGGGCACTGACGGGTACCCAGCCGGTGGGACCTGTCTAGGGCGGGAATTGTCCAGAGTGAAGTGTCCTGGACAATTGCCGGAGGACAGTTGTCCAATCACCGGCGCCTACCGCGGCATCCCGGCTCCAACCTCCGCCCGTAACGAGCGCCCTTCGGTGCGCGCCACCCCGACGGGGTGCTCCGCCACTGCAGCCACACGGTGAACTGCCGCGCCCAGGCGCCATCAGTGGCCGTAGGCGCCAGCGTCCCGGGCTGTCCCGACAGCCTCGCGGACGCCGGCGACTTCGTTGAGTGCCTGACGCTGTCGGGGATCTTGGTTTTAGAGGTTGTCGATCATGGTGACGATGTCGGTCGAGCGATCCGTTTCCGCTGCTCAGAGACCCAGCGAACGCGCTGGCGGATCGATGGAGAACGTAGCTGCGGTCTGCTGACCGTTGGGCGAACGCATCGTTCGTGCTCTCTGGTGTTGGAGTCGCTGTCGTGACTGGTGCGTCGAGAACGTTCACCCGTTCGTGGTAGCCGCTCCGGGAACCGCTGCCTTCGTGATCCGGGCGGATGGGACAGTTGGCGCCCGCGATTTCGGAGGTCCGAGATGTGTGTCCGCTCAGAACCCCTCCAAGCCCAAGACCCGGATCAAACGGACCGGCGAGGACGCCCGCCTCCTCCTTGGCTACGTCCACCGCTACCTGCCCGCCCTCCGCGACGGCGAGCAACTCCAGGCCCTGCGGCAGATCTTCGTGCAGAACTACCACCTCGACGCCGACGACCGCCCGAAGTGGCGCGAGCCCGAGGACGCCGGCCTGCCGCCCTCGGCGGTCGCCATCGTCTCGCCCTACGACACCAGCGCCCGCTACGCACGCCGCGGGGAGACCCGCTGGAAGGGCTTCCTCGCGCACGTCACCGAGACCTGCGACCCGGACACCCCCAGCGTGATCACCGACGTCACAACCACCAAGGCCCCCGTCCACGACACCAAGGCCCTGCCCGGCATCCTGACAAGCCTGGAGGATCGGAACCTGCTGTCTAAGGAGCACTTCGTCGACGGCGGCTACCTCTCGGCCGCGCTCAAGCAGCAGGTCGCCCGCGAGCACGGCGTGGGCCTGGTCGGACCGATCCGGGCCAGAAGCACCCGCCAGTCCCGCAAGGGCACCGTCTTCCACCGCGAAGCGTTCACCATCGACTGGGACGCCCAGCAGGTCACCTGCCCCCAGGGCAAGGTCAGCCGCCGGTGGTCGACACCGCCCTCCCTCGCCCCCTACGTCAACGCCGAGTTCGCCCCGGACGACTGCCGCCAGTGTCCGGTGAAGACCGCCTGCACCCGCACCGACGCCCGGAAGGTCTCCTTCCTGCCCCGCGATCTCCACGCCATCCAGTCGGAGTCGCGGGCCGAGCAGCAGACCCAGGAATGGCTCTCGCGCTACGCGCTGCTGGCCGCCATCGAGAGCACGATCAGTGAGTTCGTCAACGGCCACGGCATGCGCCAGTGCCGCTACCGCAGCCAGGACAAGGCCCACGTCCAGCAGGTCCTGACCGCCATCGCGGTCAACCTCGAACGCATCGACGTCCACCTGCCGCCGACACCCGCTCGCCAGCCCCCGGAACCCAACCGCGCTCCCAGGCTTCCTCGACTGGCAGCACATCCCCCGGCCCTGGTCCTGGCGCGCCGCCACCCGCCCCGCAGGCTGAGCTGATCATTTCAAGGTGGCGCAGGAGGTCAAGCTGGCAGAGGCACGATGCTCACTGCTCGGTAGTCGTAACCGTCTTGTTTGAAGCCGGGGGCTTCCCAGGTGAGGTTTACCTGCTGACCGAGGTACAAAGCGCGGAAGCCAGTCATCTGGATGTTGGAGTAGTGGCCGAAACAGCCGCCGGGAGTCTCGGCCGAGTCGAGCACACCCCACCCCTCTTCATCGCTCCACCACCGGACAATCGCAATCACCATGACCAGAACTCTACGAGTCCTGAGGCTACCGAGCGCAGGAAGGCGGGACTTTTCAAGATCCCCGACAGCGTCAGGCACTGAGCGGTGTGACCCCACCGTGGACAGCACTTGATCGACAAGGACGCGCGCATGGCCCGGAAGTCGAAGAACCAGTCCGCCCGCGACAAGCGCCGAGACCGGGAGCGTGGACGTCGGGACGGGCGCCGGCTGACGGAGTACCCGCTGTTCTTCTCGCCGCCGCCGTTCGAGCCGTACAGCGAGTGGATCAACGTCCCCGATGAGGCGAAGGACCTGATGGAGTACCCGTTTCCGGAGTCCGTCGAGGTGTCCGACGGGACCAAGGACATGGCAGACCTGATCATCAAGCTCGGGCCGCGATACCGGGGGAAGGTGCCGCTGGCGGCGCTGTACCTGGACCAGCAGCTGGCTGGAGGGATAGTGAACGTCGCCATCACCGGTCAGCCGGACCGGTTCCGGCCCGTGCCTCTGGACGACCTGGTTGCCTCAATCCGCAGCCCCGAGTACGTCCAGGAGCTCAAAGAGAAGTACCCCCAGGCCACTGAGGATCTGGAGCCCGACGGCACGGTGACGGATGAGGGCGCCGCCTGGTACATCCACCAGCTGCACGCGCATGGGTGCCTCGTCATGGACGACAGCCACGTGATGAACCTGGCCATCCCGGCGCAGAGGCCCGGTGGTGAGTGGATGGTCAACGGCGAAGCAGCCAGTTGAGCCTGCTCCCCAAGGACGACGGCGCTGCGCTCCCGAGGTGCGGCGCCGTTGCCATGGCCGGCCCTGCGGCGTTGCACGATTCTCCGGCGGCGCAGGTGGGGAAGGGGGCAAAGACTCCGCGGTGCCCGCGCTCGGGGCCGGAGTGCCGTGAGTAGCGACCGGGCCGGAGTCCGCAGCTTGCGCCCCAAGCCGATCCCGGGCGGCTTCCGGCGTGGGCATCGACGCCGGGGTCCGCAACCTGTACAAGAAGCGCCTGGAGGGCCAGTACACCTATTCCGCGCCGGGCGTGCGCAGGGCGCGAGCCCAAGATGGCCGCCGTCTGGGAGACCGCATGGGCAAGGCCACCAAGACCTGACCGCTAATTGGCAACCGAGGCGGTTACGAGGAAGGTCGTATTCAGATAGAAGATCGCGGTTCCGGCGATTGAGAGGACCCATATTCCGGATTTAACCATCCGGGGTGCGATCGAGGAAATCGGGCGACCTGCGAGCGTGTTAGCTCTCGTTATGTTCATCTGGTAGGCGCTGGTCAGTAAGATGATGAGGCAGATCAGCATGCAGTCCATGACGGCAAGTAGCATGAGTTTTGGGATGGTCACGACTAGCCCAATCATGGCCGTCGTCTCTCCGATGAGAGTGCAAGCCAGATAGATAATTCCAAGGGCTAATTCCAAGACGATCCGTTTCGGAGCGTATTTTTTCTTGGCTCTATCGCTACCGAGAGTGTCGCGATCGGCGATCAGGAATGAGATTGCGAGCACGGGGAGGGTCAAGAAGACCACCTCGCAGATTTTATGTGCGTCCTCTTGTGAAATAATCCAGTTCGACATAAAAAGCCTCCGCCGGTCGTCCTTACAGGTCTTCGCTGACAGCTTCCATCATCCCTGTTGTGCCGCGTGGCTCATCCCCCGACTGGTCAACTGCGGGAGGTTGTCAGCGTGGCCCTGCCCCCGTCTTCCTCGGCAGCGCTCCCGGGGTGAAGTCCGGCGTCCGGGGTGTCGAGTCCGAGCTCGCCACCATCGACGCGGAAGGCGCCGGGGCGTTCAGAAGACCTGGAGCTCATGGGCGCGGGCCTGCTCCGGGCGGCTTCGCCCAGCTTTGCTTGCCGTACGGCGGCAGCCGCGGCGGCGGCGAGCTCCGCCTGGACGACGTCGTCGGCGTCAGGGTCGTAGACGCTGCCCTGACGGCGGCGAGCAGCTGGTCGATGCTCTCCCGCTCCACGAGCTCCGAGCGGCCGCGGGTATCGAGGTGCTCGTGCCGGGAGGTCTGCCGCGCGTCGAACCGGGCGTCCTCGAGAGCGGCCCGCGGCGGCGTCGGCGTCGGCGGTCATGCCCCGGGCGAGGCGGCGCACCCAGCGCCGACCGGTGCGGGCGGGGTCGACCGGTTCGCGGGCGGCGGGCAGACGGTGAACAGCGGGCCGGGGCAGCGACCTCGAAATCGTCCAACGCGACCCCGCAACCAGGGGGTTCTCCGTCCAGCCACCAGGCTGGGTCGTCGAACGCACCCTCGGCTGGCTCATGCAGCACCGCCGCCTCGCCCGCGACTACGAAGCCCTCCCACACCGATCCGAAGCCATGATCCACATCGCAGCCATCAACCTCATGACCCGCCGACTCACCGCCAAAAACACCCACCTGGCGAGACATCTGACCCCAGATGAAACGGACAAGACAGAACCAAACGTCCACTAGGGCGCCGGCGCACCGGCTCCAGCCAACCGCGGTGAGCGATCCGCACATCATCGGCGATCGGCCCGGGCTGGCGGCCCCGCCTGCCGGTCGGCTCCGGGCCTGCCGGCTCCGGCTGGGCGGGAGGGCCGGGCGTCTCGAACGGCGAGGGGGTCACCGGGAGACCTCCCACGTCACGTCGTCGGGATCACCCGCGAAGGCGGCCTGCTGCGATGACGCCGATGGCGATGAACAGCGCCGTGGTCACGATGGTTCCCATGATGCCCTTGTTGCTATTTCCTTTTGGACCGCACAATGATGAACACGATCATCAGCACGAAAACCACGGCTGTAAAAATTACCAGCGCAGGATTTCCGTTGACTCCTGCGCCACCGGCTGTATGCAGCAAGAGTATTACCACCTTCGTGAAATTTGGCGGGAAGGGGGCGCGCGGGAATCGATAGCCCCCCGCACCCCCGTCGCTTGCTCGGTTATCCAATTACTCGGATTCAGTGATGCCGGACTCGTTCACGCCGAGAACGCCGCCTGCGTAGCCCGCCTTGATGCCCCACTTAGTGGCTCCGCTGGCGAACTCGTCCGCGCCGTAGCCGGTACCCACCGCAGCGGCATCCAGGATTCCCGTGGTGAGCATGGTTCCAGTCGAGGCCCCGTCCAGCGCCAGACTTCCCTGGTCCGCGCGGATAGATGCCGCACCCAGGGCCAGTGAAGCACCGCCGGACACCGGTACCGCGGCCACTGCGAGCACGATACCGGTCACCTTGAGCGCAGACGACCAGAAGAATGTTCCGTTGGGGTCGGTGTTGTTGACGGGGTCGCCGGCGGCGTAGACGTAGGGGTTGGTTTCCTTGCCGGAGGGGTCGGGTTGGGTGAAGCGGCCGAGGGTGGGGTCGTAGGAGCGGGCGCCGAGCTTGTAGAGGCCGGTGGGGTCGAGGTAGGCGCCGGTGTAGCCGAGGGGTTGGGGGATGGTGGCGGTGGCGCCGCTGCGGGTGTTGCCGGCGGGTGAAGTGCCCCTCGGGTCCCAACACTTCCGATTTATGCCGCGAGGTCCAGCCGTTGATGGCAGCGGAGCCTTGCCTGGTACGGCGTGATGTAGCCGATCGTCGAGTGGATCCGCTCCCTGTCGGCCAGCAGATCGCGAAATTGATGGGACGTGTATTGCGAGCCGCGGTCCGAGTGGAAGATAGCGTTTCCGGCCGTATGCCCGCCCGTCTGGGCCATTCGGATGCAATGTCTCCGACGAATTTCAGGCCCGGCATCGGCGCGGTGAAGTCCCGCTGAATGAGGTCCGGTGCTGGAGGCGCTGTGCGGTCCTGCTTCGTCAGCGACCGCAATTTTCGTCGTGTTATCCCGGTGGTCTCACGCTTGCGCATGATCCCGCGCGACGCGTTTGCGGTTCACGACGCGCCCAAGACTGCGAAGCTTCTCGGTGATCCGCCGGGCACCGTAGGCTCCCCGCGAATCAGTTTTGATCTCCCGGATGTGGCGGACCAGATCCTCTTCCTCGTCGGCCTTCTCCTGCCGTGCCTCCTTTTTCTGGTGCCATGTGTAGTAGCCAGAGCGGTCCCAGCCGAGGACATCGCACATCCGCTTCACCCTGTGGGCGTTCCGATGCTCATCTACGAAACGGAAGCGGATCACCGTGTCGTCTCCCGCGCGAAACAGGCGGCCTTAGATTCAACCGGTCAAGGCAACACTCGCCGGTGTGCGGAATCCCAGACACTTGCGCGGACGGTTGTTGAGCTTCGTCGCGATGGCGTCAAGGTCGTCCTGGCTGAAGGTCGACAGGTTTGTGCCTTTGGGCAAGTACTGCCTGAGCAGCTTGTTGGTGTTCTCGTTGGTGCCACGTTGCCAGGGGCTGCGCGGGGCTGCGAAGAACACGTCGACACCGGTGTCCGCGGTGAACCGCTTGTGAGCTGCCAGTTCCATGCCCCGACCCCAGGTCAGCGTGCCGCGCAGTCGCGGGTCCATGCGTGCGTAGGTCTCGGCGAGAGCGGGAACGACCACGGTGGTGCGGCGGCTGGCGAGTTTCACGACCGTGAGGAACCGTGACTTCCGGTCGACCAGCGTCACGACCTGACTGTTGTTGGAGCCGATCAGCAGGTCGCCTTCCAGGTGTCCGGACTCGCTCCGGTCCTCCGCCGCCTCGGGCCGCTCCTCGATTGGCCGGGCACCGGTGATCTGTGAACGCCACTGGCCCTTCACCATGTGGCGCTTGTTCTTCCGGATCGGGCGCCCGGTGCGAAGGCGCTTGCACAACTCGCGGGGGACCACCTTCCACCGGATGGTGCAGACCGACCGGTAGATCGGCTCGTGCGTGATCCGCATCTGCGGGTCTTCCCCGTGATGCAGACGCAGGTGTCCGACGATCTGTTCGGGCGACCACTCCTTCTTGAACAGGGTCAGCACCGCCTGCCGCAAGGCGGGTTTGCGGGCGAGCAGGCACTGCTTCGGGCGCCGTGCGCGGTCAAGTGCCCGACCCTGCGCAGCTATCGCCCGGTAGACGTCGCGTCCACCGTTCCTGTTCACTTCACGGTTGATCGTCGACGCCGCGCGCCCCAGGAGGCTGGCGATGGCCCGGTAGGACTCGCCGGCACAGAGCCTGCGCGAGATCTCCTCACGCTCACCCACGGTTAGGCTTCCAGCGCGCGCTTGCAGGATCCGGGAGCGATCCCACCGTGGTGCTCCAGGACAGTGAACACCGAGCCGGGCGGCTTGCCGATCTGCCGTGAGATGACGCTGATCGACTCCCCGGCCCCCCATCGCCGCCACAGGTCGGCCTTCATCTCGTCCGACATCCCCGGCCGACCCAGCCTCGCCACGAATACCGTCCTCAACCAGCACTGTTGCTCTGACCGGTTGAATCTAAGGCGGCTTTCCGGAGGATCTCGTTGTCCTCCTTCAGGCGGGCGTTCTCCCGTCGCAGGCGCTTGAGCTCTTCCTTCTCATCGGGGGTCATGCCGGCATCACCCCCACCATCCGCCGCCCGGACCCGAGCTTTGTCATCGTGGACCCACTTGCGCAGGGTCTCCAGATGGATGCCCGAGCCGTGGGCGATGTCGGTGAGCGTCCGGTCCTTCGAGGAGTGGACCAGGTCCACCGCGTCCCGCTTGAACTCTTCGGGATAGTTCTTCCGCTTCGCCACCTTGGATCACTTCCCCTGGATGACTATCATCCAGTGCCCAGGTGTCGGAATTTCGGGCGTCACTCCAGTATCTGGCGGCACCCGGTCGATGCTCTCTCCTGCTGGCGCGCCGAGGCAGGCTCCCTGCTGGAGCCGAACTACCGGCCACGTTCATAGGCAAGCGTCGTTTCGGTATCGGCCACTCGCGGGTGGTGCGGAAGGCGTGGGAATCCTGGTGCTGTGGCGACGAAAGAGGTTCCGTCGGGCTGCGTCGGACGCTACTTTCCTGACGGGAGTCCCGTGGGCTCACGGGCACATTAAGGGGAGGGACCAGTGGGAGCGCAGGATCACCTGGTGGAGATCGTGCAGGCGCGTGAGGGGCACATCCCTGCAATTGCAGCGCTGGCCGCGTCCCGCAGTCTGACCGTGCTGGACGCCTCGACGGCGGGCCGTGACGGCTTCCTGGTCTCCGGGTACGCCGAGGGCACGTACCGCGAACGGCTGTCCGATGCCGAGCACTTCTATGTCGCGGTCAAGGGTGAGGAGGTGCTGGGCTTCCTGCTCGCCTACTCCGACCAGCGGCTGCGGTCCGACGAGTGGCTGAACCATCGGATCAGGATCGGGCTGGGCAGTTTCCTCGTCATCAAGCAGGTGTGCGTGGCGAGCAGCGCTGCCCGTCAGGGTGTCGCGACCCTGCTGTACCACCATGTACTGGGCCAATGGTCGGCCAGCCCCGTGATCGCCGCCGTCGTCGCCGACCCAGCGAACCGCGCCTCCACGGCCTTCCACCGCCAGCTCGGCTTCGAGGTGCTGGCCCAGCTCACTCCGCCCGACGGGCGATTACGGACGGTGTGGGTGTGGCGCAAGCCGCGCGAGACACTGATCCAGGCCCAGTGGGCAGTGGCTGTGGACCTCTACAAGCACGAGGACGCCACCAACTGGAACAAGCTCAACAACTTCTTCTACGTCACCGCCGCGCTCGCAGCTGCGGCCGGATTCGCCTTCGGTAACGAGCCGCACGATGGCTCCTCGCAGCTCTACAACGACCTCGTCCTGGTGATCGCGGTCATCGGGCTGGGGTTCTCGTTCGCCTTCTCCCAGATGCTGCGATGGGGCCGCCGTTACCTCCATGCCCGCAAAAGTGCTGTGGCCGACCTGGAGCGGTATCTCGTCTGGCACGGTGGCGAGCGCGTGGTCAGCCGCGACACCCACGAGGCAGGCCAGGACTGGCTCCGCCAGTCTCCGACCGGCCTGATCATGATGCTGCTGCCTGTGCTGGTAAGCATCTGCTGGGCCGTGGTCATCCTCCTCACCCTTCTCAACTGAACGACCGGCCCTGGGCGCCGCAGCGTTTGCAGATGGTGTCGACGCCGACGTGGCGGTACCCGGCGTCTTCCTGTTCGCCTGCCGGCTCCGGCTCGGTGGTGGCGGTCATCAGAAGTCCAGTTCGATGTAGTCGATGTCGGTGAACTCCACCTGGAGGTCTTGGGCGCGGCGGCCGCAGTCCTTGAAGGAGATCTCCTGGAGTCCCTCGGCGGCGATGCGCTGCAACTGCTGCTCGGTGGCGCCGGCGGCCTGCGCGTCGAACAGCCTCGCGGCGTAGGTGGGCGGCAGGTGCTGGGTGATGCGCCGGACCCGGCCGTCGTCCGTCGACCCGGGCGCGGCGGTGAACCCGAACCTGGCCCGGGTCTCGATCACGATGCCGCCCGAGGTCGCCGCGCGCTTCTTCGCCCGCCGCTGGACGCGGGGCTGCCAGTCGCGGCGGACCTCCTTCTCCAGCCGGGCCGCCAGGTCCTTGCGCGGCCGCCGCAGCGTGCCCTTGAGGTACCGCTCCACCGTGCGCTGGGTGACCCCGGGCCGGGCGGCCAGGGCGCGGGTGGAGCCCTTCTCCGCCTTGAGCAGGAACCGCATCTGCGCCTGCGCGGACTTCGGAATGGCCCGGGTGGCGGTGCCTGCGGCCGCCCGGACCAGTGTGTCTTCGACCTCCCCCACGGTCTCCTCCCCGTCGTCTTCGTCGCGATCGCCCTTGATGTGCCGGGCCGGGTTGTGCTGCTGCTCCAGGAGCTCCACAGCCCAGAACAGCGCCTGCGTTCCCTCGTGTTTGATCATGCCGGGCGAGACCCCGAGCCGGAACGTGCCCGGCGCCGGCTTGCCCGCCGCGTCGTAGGGCAGGACGTCGCGGCGACGGACCGGCCGCCGGGTAGACCGCGCAGTCCGACAGCAGCGCGATCGGCAGCAGCGCGTCCTCGCCGAACACCAGCCGCCCGACCGGAGCCGGTGTGCTGCTGGTTGCCAGCGCGGTCTTCACCAGCTTTCTGTGCATGTTCACCCGGGCCGCGGAGATGACAGCCGCCCGGATGTCCGGGCGCCACGTCGGGCGCTCCAGCGCCGGCCACCGCTCACCGGGCCGGTACTGCGCGCCCTGCGACCGCTCCCGGAGCTTGCCGATGCCGCCCTTGACCGTCGACTTGATCGCCGACAGCAGCGCCGCCATCCCCGGATCGCCGGCCTTGTGCGTCTCCATCACCGCCAGGAAGTCGGCCGGGGACAGGTCGGAGGTCACCCCGAGGTCGGCCATCGTCGCCCTGTACGCCTCCGAAAACTGCTTGTACCAGGGGTCCAGGTACGGGCCCGCCTCCCGGCGCACGAAGGCCTCGATCGGACGGAGCTCCACCGCCCGTGTGCCGGGGCCGAGCCCTGCCCGTGGCGCCGCGACGCCCCGCGCGGGCAGTTTCCCCGCACAGGCCTACCGCGACAGCGCCACCACCAGCCTGCCCGGCGCCACCAGCCGCTTCGGCTGCCACTCCTCCACCCGTGAACGCCCGCTGATCTGCGCCGGCCGGCTGCTGCGCGGCGCCCAGCACCATGACCAGGTACAGCAGGCTCTCGCCGACGGCACGCTGGCCTCGCCCGAACTCCCGGACGGCATCGAGCTGTACGGCTCCTACCAGGACATGGCCGCCGCCAACGGCGTCGACCCCGACCCCTACAACACCTGCCCCCTGCCACTCGTGCGCCGCAGCCCGCTCCCGGCACCGACCGCACCACACCAGGGAAACTCCTCGGCCCGCCACCCGGCGCCTTCGCCGGCCGACCTCACTCCCGCCGGCCTGACACAGACCCGCCCTTGAGGCAGCGGCCGCCACGAGGGACACGTGCGGCGGCGGCCGCAGCCCGGCGGCCGCGCCCGGGAGCGCAGCGACAACGCACGGGGCAGGTCCGGGCGGCGTCGACCAGCGCGCGCCGCAGCTGCTCTGTCCCGGGGCCGCTCACCCTCCGGCAGTACCACCGCGGCCTTGAGCAGGGCCCGGGCATGCCGGCGGCCCTTCGATGTCGTACCAGGTGTCGGGGCCGGGCCGGGAGAGCAGGTGCACGGCCAGAAGCAGGGCATCGGACTCTCGCGGGTGGGCGGCGCGCGTTCCGACGGCGTCGGCTGGTCGGGCGGTCAGGCGGGATGCGGTAGCCAGAGGGTCGCGTGGTAGGTGCCGGTGGCGGTCTCGGCGCTTCCTACCGCGTAGCCGCGGCGGTCGGAGCTGTTCGCCGTAGAGTCCGGGCCGCCGAGGGCAGGCAGCGCGCTGAACTGGCCGGTGTCCACCCGGTAGACGTAGCCGACAGGGCCCGGGAAGGTGTCGCCGCTGACGAAGCGGCCGGTGATCCCGCTCAAGTCGGTGGTGCCGGTTCCCGGTCCGAAGGGGGTCCGGACGCCCGTGGTGAGGTCCACGGTGGAGCCGGCGTGGCCGTCGGTGGCGACGACGGTACGGCCGCTCACCTTGGGGGCGTAACTCAGCTGCTCACCGAGGTCGGTCGAGATCCCGGTGCGGATGTCGTAGGCGAAGCCGCGCGGGGCGCTGCCGCCGGGGTCGCCGCTAGGCTGCTCGACGCCGACCACGGTGTTCCCGCTGATGGCGGAGGCCCTGCTGAAGGAGCTGCCGCTCGGGCCGAGGTCGGTCGTGGTGTGGGTGTGCAGGTCGAGGACGAAGGCGTGCTGAGCGGGGTAGGGCGCGGTGGGGATGTCGGAGGTGCCCGCCACGTAGCGGCCCTGGGAGATCCCGGACGCGGTGCTGGCCCCGGACGGTCCGGCCAGGCTGCCGAGGTCGGTCATCACCTGGGTGCGCAGGTCGTACGCGAACGCGTGGGTGCTCTGGTTGCCCGCCGTCCTGGCGCTTCCCACCACGAAGTGGCCGCTGATGGCGTCGACATTGCTTCCGGAGCCGCCCAGCGTGCCCAGGTCCCGCATGCGGTGGGTACGCAGGTCGTAGACGTAGGCGTGCTCGTCGTTGCTGGCCGTCGTGGAGTCGCCGATGACGTAACGGCCCTGGACGGCGACCGCGCCGCTGGATGTGCCGCCGAGCGTGCCCAGGTCGGTCATGACGCCGCTGGAGCGGTCGTAGGCGAAGGCGTGCAAGTCGAAGCCGCCGGTGATCGAGGAGTTGCCGACAACCGTGCTGCGGTCGAACGCGATCGCCCCGCTGGTCGTGCCGCCGAGGGTGCCCAGGTCCACGGCGGTGTAGTGGGGTGCCGGCGGCGGTCGGTGGTGCGGGGCGGCGGCGAACGCCTGGCCCGAGCCGAGGGTGAGCAGCGCGAGCGTGGCCGCCCCGGCTGTGGCGCGGGCGCGTAATCGGGTGAATTTCATGGAGCTCCCTGCGAGGAAGGTGCGCGGACATCACGAACGTCGCAGACCCGGGGACTGGGCCGGACAGTCAGCCCGCCCCGGGCGCCGTCCGGCCGTTCCCCCGTGATCCCGTCCTTGCTACCGCCTCGGCGGCCCGCCCAACCGCCGCGCCGCCGGACGTACGGAGAATCTCATCCTGGAGACGGGTGGCAGCGGGGGCACCGGACGCCTATCCAGCCACATTCGGCCGCGCTCTCCGGCGACGGGAGATATAACCCGGCCGCGGCGCTAACCCAGTTCGATGGTCGTCGCCGCGTAAATCCCCGCGTCCGCTTCCTGCAGCAGCCGCTGTGCCGCGCGCTTCAGCCCCTGCGTCTTGCGCTTCTCCTCGCCACCTGCGGCCGCCGGGTCCGCGAGCCCGAGCAGAGCATCAGCCGCGCCCCGTACGCCGAGACGGCCGCGCTGATCGTCCCGAGCCCGGCCGGATCCCTGACCGCAGTCCTTGACCAGCGGAACTGCTGGCCGGGCGGATCGAGGAACTCCTGGAGGCCCACCCTCTTTCGAACGTCCTGAGGTCGATGCCGGGCGTCGGCGTCAGGACCGGAGCCCGCATCCAGATCGAGGTCGCCGACGGCAGCACCTTCCCGACCGCCCGCCACCTCGCCGCCCACGCCGCACTCGCGCCCGCAACCCGTAATTCCGGTTCCTCGATCCGCGGCGAACAACCCTCCCGCAGAGGAAACAAGCAGCCCAAACGGGCTTTCTCCCTCTCCGCGTTCGCGGCACTCGGCCACCCGCATCGCGGGCCTACTACGACAAGAAGACCGCCCAGGGCAAGCACCACACCCAGGCCCCGCTCTGCCTCGCCAGACGCCGAGCCGACGTCCTCTTCGCAATCCTCCGCGACGGAACCTCCTACCAACCCCGGCCAGCCTCAGCTGGCTGACCCTCAGCGGCCTCGCCGCACACGGGGCAATCCCGCTCGTCGACCGAGTCCATCACGACCGGATGACCGCAGAAGTCGCACGGCCGCATACCCTCGCCCGCCAACTCTCGAACAGGCACGTCATCACTCACGACAGCCACACTGCCACCCGACCACCTTGACTAAAGACACAGGGGCACCCCCCGAAAACACCAACTGACCAGCAACAACAACCACAAAACCAACTGTCTCTCACCACCGCTGCCCCAACCCCGAAAGACCGCAGACGCGCGGGCCGATACGCGGACGGCCGGTGCCCTCGGCGGACGGCGGCCGGCACCCCGTCGTGGATGCGGCCGGACCGGCGCGGGTGGGCGCCGGGAACGGTCAGCGCGGG
>NZ_FMCH01000564.1 GCF_900091855.1 Streptomyces sp. DvalAA-14 | reverse complement strand
TGACGCACCCCGCCCGGGGCGTCCCGCAGAGGCGCGAGGAACCGCGCGAGCGGCCACGCCGGCGCTGCGGGTCGTCACCGGCCCGAAGGCGCTGTTGCTGTCGTATCCGGGCCACCGGCCGCCGGCCGGTTGCTCGCGCGGTTGCCCACGCTCCCAAACGGTGGCACCCCGGCCGGCAGCCGGAAGGCGGCGGCGACCCGGGCGGGGGCGGGACCGGTGGGGCGCCCCGCGCGCAATAGGGTGGGGGACGTGACCCGGGCCTCATTGGAGAAGCAGCCGCAGGAAGTCGCCGCGATGTTCGACGGCGTGGCGGCCAAGTACGACCTGACGAACGACGTGCTGTCGCTGGGCCAGGCCCGCCTCTGGCGGCGTGCCGTCGCCGAGGCGCTGGACGTGCGCCGCGGGGAGCGGGTGCTGGATCTGGGCGCGGGCACCGGCACCTCCTCGCTGCCGTTCGCCGCGGCCGGCGCCGAGGTCGTCCCGTGCGACTTCTCGCTCGGCATGCTCAAGGAGGGCAAGAAGCGGCACCCCGAGCTGCCGCTGACCGCCGGGGACGCGACCCGACTCCCCTTCGCCGACGGCGTGTTCGACGCCGTCACCATCTCCTTCGCGCTGCGCAACGTGCACGACACGGCCGCGGCCATGCGCGAGATGCGGCGGGTCGCCAAGCCCGGCGGGCGCCTGGTGATCTGCGAGTTCAGCCACCCGACGCTGCGCCCGCTGCGGACCGTCTACACCGAGTACCTGATGCGCGCGCTGCCGCCGGTCGCGCAGCGGGTGAGCAGCAACCCGGACGCCTACGTCTATCTCGCCGAGTCCATCCGGGCCTGGCCCGATCAGCCCGCGCTGGCCCGCCGGTTGCAGGAGGCGGGCTGGTCCGCGGTGGCCTGGCGGAATCTGACCGGCGGCATCGTCGCCCTGCACCGCGGGACGAACGCGACGGTGCCGGCGGCCGCGCGGAACTGAAGCGCGCATTGCGGGGGCGCGGGCGGGAAGGGCGCCTTTAAGCTGCGAAGTCCGAGGGGAGGACGGCATCCCCCGGCTCGCTCCGGAGGTGCCCGTGTCCCAGTGTCGCGCGTGCGGGGAACAGGTCGACGAGGCGGCGGGGGTGCGGGCCTGCCCTCGCTGCGGTGCGCGGCTCGACGCCGCATCCGGCGCGTCGGGCCGGGATCCGGTGCCCCCGTCGCCGTCGCCGTCGCCGTCGCCGTCACCGCTGCCTCGGCCGTCGCTGCCTCGGCCGTCGCTGCCTCCGCCGCCGCCCGCCGGGCCGCCGACCGTCCATCTGCTTGCGTCGCCCGCCGAGTCCGACCCGTCGGCGCGGCCCGCACCGATCGGGGCGCCCGTCGCCCACTTCGCCGGCCGTGTCGTCAGCGGTCCCTGGGAGTGGACCGCGCTGGTCCCCGCGCTGGGCGTGGCGGCGCTCGCGCTGCTGATCGGGGGCTGGTCCGGGACCGCCGTGCACCAGGCCGGCCTCGGTTTCGGCACCCGCGCCCGAGCCGCGCTCGGCCTGCTCGTCCAAGGGCTCGGCGGTTCGCTCAGCATCAGTGAGAACTTCGACCTCACCGGTTTCGGCGGCAGCTTCGACGGCGACGACGCCGGTGGCGGCACCGTGTTCGGCGACGGCGGCCACTTCCCGCCGGCCAGGAAGGTCACCGAGACCTACACCCTGCTGCCGCTCACCGTCACGCTGCTCTGGATCGGCCTGCTGGTCCTGGTGCTCGTCGCGGTGCGCCGGCGGCAGCGCGGCCCCGAGGCGGCGGTGCGGGTCGCGCTGGCGGCCGCGGCGGGTGCGCTGGTGCTCGCCCTGGTCGGGCAGCCGAGCATCGGAGTGGACGACATCGGCACCGGGCCGTTCCTGGTCACCTTCTGGGCCCTGCTGATCAGCCTGGCCACCGCGCTCGTGGTGCTGTGCCGGCCCGAACTGCGGGCCTGGCTGGCCGGCCACCCGGATCTGGCCGCCTTCGCCCGGGCGGTCCGGACCGCGGCGCTGGCCCTGGCGCTGTGCATCGCCTTCGCCGGGGTCGTCGTCTTCGTGGTCGCCGCCGCCCACTATCACCAACTGACTGGCTGGGGCGTCGCGTTCGCCGGGCTGCTGGTGCTCAACCTCGGGGTGTCCGGCCTCGGACTGGCCTGGGGCGCCCCCTTCCGGATCACCGAGCACACCTACGCGGGCGACCTCACCCACCTCTCCTTCGGCCTGTCCGGGCTGAACGGCCTGTGGGGCGGCTGGGCGGTGGCCGGCGCACTGGCCGGCGGCCTGCTGTGCGCGCTGCTGATCGGCCTGCTGGCGGTACGCCGGTCCCGGGACCGGGTCGAACAGTTCGTGGTGGCGGGCGTGTTCACGGTGCTGTTCCTGCTGCTGGTCGCGGTCGGCGGTTTCACCGCGGGCGGCGACTCCGGCACGGTGGCCTTCGCCAGCGGGATCGGCCACTCCACCGCGGGGTCCGGCGTCCTGGAGGCTCTGCTGTTCGCGGTGCTCTGGTCGTTCGGCGGGGTCTTCGTCGCGCCGTACCTGTGGCGGGCGTTGGGCGGGCGGGGGATGCCGGCCGGGGCGTTCGAACGCCGATGGGCACCGGCGTCGGCTGGGACAT
>NZ_FMCH01000143.1 GCF_900091855.1 Streptomyces sp. DvalAA-14 | reverse complement strand
CGCCCTTCTCGCAGTGCGGATACATCACCGGCTACTCCAACATCGGCAAGCTGAACGGCGCCGCCGTCGTCAACGACCTGAACCGGCACCCGACACTGGCCACCATCGTGCAGAAGAGCACCTGGAGCGACTTCTCCTCCGACGACCCGCTGCAGTGGTACTTCGAGATCGACTCGATCGCCAAGCTGGTGCTCCCGCCGATCCACTCGACGTTCCTCGTCTACGGCTTCATGCCGGTCAGCGCCGACCTGACCCTGGAGCCCATCGGGTTGATGACGGTGATCACGGTCGGCTCCGGTACCGAAGGCACCATCAGCACCACCACCATCTACGGTCGGCAGCAGATGCGGCTGTACAACGTCAAGGTCAACGGCACCCCGCTCGACGTCGGCCCGAACTGCCACACGGTCGACCCGATCGACATCAAACTCGTCGGCTACGACCGCAGTTCGCTCACCGGCATCCCCACCCGGCCGCAGGACTACAGCGTCCAGACCGGCGGCCCGCTGGCCCAGGACGACCTCTTCATACCGCGGTTCGCCGGCTGCGGCTCGCACGGGGAGAACTTCGACCAGCTGTTCACCTCGGCGATCTCCGGCCACGGCAACTCGCTCAACCTCATCCAGGGTCCGCTGTGCGTTCCCATCGCGGAGACGGGCTGCGATCCCGAGATCGCCTTCCCCGACCCGCCCCACCACTGAACGCTCCGGGAGGCGCGATGGGAATCGAAGTGGTCGTCGAGGGGCTGACCAAGTCCTTCGGCACGCAGACCGTCTGGCACGACGTGACGCTCACCTTGCCGCCCGGCGAGGTCAGCGTGATGCTCGGCCCGTCCGGCACCGGCAAGACCGTCTTTCTGAAGTCCGTGATCGGGCTGCTCAAACCCGAGCGCGGCCGGGTGCTGGTCGGCGGCGTCGACATGGTCAACAGCCCCGAACGGGACATCTACGAGGCCCGCAAGCTCTTCGGCCTGATGTTCCAGGACGGCGCGCTGTTCGGCTCGATGAACCTCTTCGACAACATCGCCTTCCCGCTGCGGGAGCACACCCGCAAGAAGGAGTCGGAGATCCGCCGGATCGTGATGGAACGCATCGACATGGTCGGCCTGGTCGGCTCGGAGGGAAAACTGCCCGGCGAGATCTCCGGCGGCATGCGCAAACGGGCCGGGCTGGCCCGCGCCCTGGTGCTGGACCCGCAGATCATCCTGTGCGACGAGCCGGACTCCGGCCTGGACCCGGTCCGCACCTCCTACCTGTCCCAACTGCTCATCGACCTCAACGCCCAGATCGACGCCACCATGCTGATCGTCACCCACAACCTCGACATCGCGGCCACCGTCCCGGACAACATGGGCATGCTCTTCCGCCGCGAACTGGTCGCCTTCGGCCCGCGCGAACTGCTGCTCACCAGCGAGGAACCGGTGGTCCGCCAGTTCCTCAGCGGGCGCCGGGCCGGCCCGATCGGCATGTCGGAGGAGAAGGACGAGGCGACGCTGGCCCGCGAGCAGCTCAACCCGGGTGACGCCGCCCCGGCGCCGCCCCGGATCGTGCCCCAGCTCGAACCCAGCCCCGGTCTCCCGCCCCGCCAGGCCGTACAGCGCCGCAGGGCCCGGGTGCTGGAGATGTGGGACCAACTGCCCCCGCACGCACGGCAGGCCATCCAGTCCGGTTTCCGCGCGGTCCCCGTACGGGGGGAGCCGGTATGACCGCACCCGTACGGGCCGCCGCACCGCGCCGGCCGGTCCCCGGCAGCGGAGCGCTGCGCCAGACCGGGCAGTTGCTGTCGCTGGCCGCCACCACGGTCCGCGACACCTTCCGACGGCCCTTCCAACTGCGCGAACTCATCGAGCAGTTCTGGTTCGTGGCCAGCGTCACCATCCTGCCCGCCGCCCTGGTGTCCATCCCGTTCGGCGCCGTCATCGCCCTGCAGGTCGGCTCGCTCGCCCAGCAGTTGGGCGCCCAGTCGTTCACCGGCGGCGCCAGCGTGCTGGCCGTCATCCAGCAGGCCAGCCCGCTGATCGTGGCGCTGCTGATCGCCGGCGCCGGCGGCAGCGCGATCTGCGCGGACCTCGGTTCGCGCAAGATCCGCGAGGAACTCGACGCGATGGAGGTGATGGGCGTCTCCCCGGTGCAGCGGCTCATCGTGCCCCGGGTGCTGGCCACCATGCTCGTCGCGGTCTTCCTCAACGGCCTGGTCTCGGTGGTCGGCACGGCCGGCGGCTACTTCTTCAACGTCGTCGTCCAGCACGGCACCCCCGGCGCGTACCTGTCCAGCTTCTCCGCCCTCGCGCAGCTCCCCGACCTCTACATCAGCGAGATCAAAGCGCTCATCTTCGGCTTCATCGCCGGCATCGTCGCCGCCTACCGCGGCCTGCACCCCAAAGGCGGCCCCAAGGGCGTCGGCGACGCGGTCAACCAGTCCGTCGTCATCACCTTCCTGCTGCTGTTCCTGGTGAACGTGGTGCTCACCGCGATCTATCTGCAGCTCGTCCCGCAGAAGGGAGCCTGAGCGATGGCCCTCCTCGACAAGGACGCGCCCCCGGCCGAGCCGCCCGGACCGCCCCCGCCGCCGCGCCGGCGCCCCCGCTTCGACGCCGGCCGCTGGCTGCACTGGCTGGACGAGACCGGCGACCACCTGATCTTCCACCTCACCGCGGTCCTGTGGATCCCGCGCACCCTGCGCCGCTACCTCAAGGAGGTCCAGCGCCTGCTCGCCGAAGTGGTGTTCGGCAGCGGCGGCCTCGGCGTGATCGGCGGCACCGTCGGCGTCATGATCGGCATGACCCTGGCCACCGGCACCGTCGTCGGCCTGCAGGGCTACGCGGCCATGAACCAGCTCGGCACCACCGCCTTCACCGGCTTCATCTCCGCCTACTTCAACACCCGTGAGATCGCCCCGCTGGTGGCCGGCCTCGCGCTGTCGGCCACCGTCGGAGCCGGCTTCACCGCCCAACTCGGCGCCATGCGCATCAACGAGGAGGTCGACGCGCTGGAGGGCATGGGCATCCGCAGCATGCCCTATCTGGTCACCACCCGGATCATCGCCGGCGTCGTCGCGATCATCCCGCTCTACGGCATCGGCCTGCTCAGCAGCTACGTCGCCTCCCGGCTGGTCACCGTCTGGATCAACGGCCAGTCGGCCGGCACCTACGACCACTACTTCAACCTCTTCCTGTCCCCGGCCGACGTCCTGCTGTCCGGGCTGAAGGTGCTGATCTTCAGCGTCATCGTGATCCTCGCGCACTGCTACTACGGCTACACCGCCAAGGGCGGGCCGGCCGGCGTCGGCATCGCGGTGGGCCGCTCGGTGCGCAACGCCATCGTGATCATCTCGATCACCGACTTCTTCCTCAGCCTGGCCATCTGGGGCGCCACCACCACCGTGCGAGTCGCCGGATGAGCAGCTTCGACATCCGCCCCGGCGCCCAGCCGCCCCCGCCCCGCCGCAACCGGCCCGGCGCCACCGCCCGGCGCAGAACCGCCGGGATCGTCTTCCTGCTGGTGCCCTGCCTGCTGGCCTGGCTCGCCGTGGCCGTCTACGACAAGGAGTTCACCGACTCGGCGACCGTCACCGTGGACGCCGGGACCGTCGGCAACGAGATGCACCAGGGCGCCGACGTGAAGGTCCGCGGCGTCGTCGTCGGCCGGGTGAAGTCCATCCACGCCGACGGTGACGGCGCCCGGCTGGAACTCGCCATCGAACCCGGCCAATTGCACCGCATCCCGGCCGGAGTCACCGCCCAGATGCTGCCCACCACCCTGTTCGGCGAACGCTTCGTCGCCCTCGTCCCGCCGGCCGGCGCCCCCGCGGGCGGCGCCGCGCTCGCCGCCGACGCCACCATCGCGCAGGACAAGTCCAGCGACGCCGTCGAACTCCAGCAGGTGCTGGACAACTTGATGCCGCTGCTGACCGCGGTCCAGCCGCAGAAGCTCGCCGCCACCTTGAACGCGGTGGCCGGCGCGCTCGACGGCCGCGGCGCCCAACTCGGCACCACCCTCGTCGAGCTGGACCGCTACCTCACCAAGCTCAACCCCCAACTGCCCGCCCTCAACAACGACATCAAGCAGCTCGTCACCGTCAGCCACGTCTACGCCGCCGCCGCGCCCGACATCGTGCAGGCCCTGACGGACTTCACCGAAACCAGCGGAACCATCGCCGAACAGCAGGCGAATCTGAGCAGCCTGTACGGCTCGGTGACCGCCACCTCCCAGGACCTCACCAGCTACCTGCGGCAGAACAAGGACAACCTCATCCGGCTGTCCGCCGACAGCCGCGGCACCCTGCGGCTGCTGGCCAGGTACGCCCCGGCCTTCCCCTGCACCCTGCGCACGCTGGCGGACTTCGTGCCGGACATGGACAAGGCCCTCGGCAAGGGCACCGGCACCCCCGGGCTGCACGTGGACGTCACCACCGTGCCCTCCCTCGGCAAATACCTGCCCGGCAAGGACACCCCGGTCTACGACGCCGACGGCGGTCCGCAGTGCTACCCGGTGCCGTACACCGGGCGCGGCACCACCCCGCTGGCCAACTCGCCCCAGGAGAACGAACTCGTCGACGAACTGCTCGCGCCCGCCGAGCACGCCTCGCCGCAGTCGCTGCCGGACTGGAGCAGCCTGCTGACCGGGCCGGTCTTCCGCGGGGCGGAGGTGACGGTGAAATGAAGCGCCGCAGCCTCGTCGGGCCCGTCGTCAAATCGCTGATCTTCATCCTGGTCACCGCGCTGGCCACCACCGTGCTCGCGGTGAGCATCGCCGGCGCCGGAGTCGGCGACACCGCCGGCTACAACGCCCGCTTCACCGACACCACCGGCCTGGCCTCCGGCGACAGCGTCCGGATCGCCGGCGTCAAGGTCGGCCAGGTCGACTCGGTCCAGGTCGTGGACCGACGCGTCGCCCAGGTGCACTTCTCCGTCGAGCGCGACCGCACCCTGCCGGCGTCGGTCACCGCCACCATCAAGTACCTCAACCTGGTCGGCCAGCGCTACATCGACCTGGAACAGGGCACCGGTCCGGTCGGCGCCGTCCTGCACCCCGGCGGGACCATCGCGCTGGACCACACCACCCCGGCGCTGGACCTCACCCAGCTCTTCAACGGCTTCCAGCCGCTCTTCGAGGGACTGTCCCCGAAGGACGTCAACCAACTGGCCGGCGAGATCGTGCAGGTCCTCCAGGGCGAGGGCGGCACCGTCGACAGCCTGCTCAGCAACGTCGGTTCGCTCACCACCACGCTCGCCGCCAAGGACAAGGTGATCGGCCAGGTCATCGACAACCTCAACTCGGTGCTGGCCACCGTCAACGCCCGCGAGGCCGGCTTCAACGACCTGATCACCACCCTCCAGCAGCTCGTCACCGGCTTCGCCGGCGACCGGCAGCCGATCGGCGACTCCATCACCGCCATCTCGCAACTCACCACCAGCACCGCCGGACTGCTGGACGACGGCCGGCAACCGCTGAAGAACTCCATCGCCCAGCTCGGCCGACTGTCCACCAACCTGGCCGACAGCACACCGGAGCTGCAGAAGTTCCTCACCACCACCCCGCAGAAGCTGCAGGACGTCGGCCGGCTGGCTTCCTACGGCTCCTGGCTCAACCTCTACTTCTGCCAGGCCACGGTGACCGGACTGACCACCTCCGACGGCAGCAAGCCGCCCACCGGCCGACCGATCACCGAAGCGAGGTGCCGGTCATGAACCGCCCCCGGATCAGCGCCGCCCGGCTCCCCGCCCGCCTGCGCACGCTGCCGCGGCCCCGCCTGCGGCTGCCCTTCCGCGACCCGGCCCGCCGCGGCCGGCCGCTCTTCCGGCCGCTGCGCGACCGCAACCAGGTGGTCGTCGGCGCGGTCGGCCTGCTGGTGCTCGCCCTGGTCGGCCTGGCCGCCTACAACGCCGACGCGCTGCCGCTGATCGGCGGCGGCCGGACGTACACCGCGGACTTCACCGAGGCGGCCGGGCTGCGCTCCGGCAACGAGGTACGGGTGGCCGGCGTCAAGGTCGGCAAGGTCACCGGGGTCGGCCTGGACGGCGGCAAGGTGAAAGTGACCTTCCAGGTCGACCACACCTGGATCGGCGACGCCAGCACCGCCGCCATCGGCATCAAGACACTGCTCGGCGAGAAATACCTCGCGCTCGACCCGCTGGGCAGCCGCGCCCAGGACCCGGCCCAGCGCATCCCGAGCAGCCGCACCACCTCGCCGTACGACGTCACCCAGGCCTTCAACGGCCTGGGCCGCACCTTCGGCGCGATCGACACCCAGCAGCTCGCGGCCGGCTTCCAGGCGATCTCCGACACCTTCAAGGACACCCCGTCCTCGGTCCGCAGCGCCGCCACCGGCCTGTCGTCGCTGTCGCGGACCATCTCCAGCCGCGACGCGCAGCTCGCCGACCTGCTCAGCGGCAGCAGACAGCTCACCAAGACCCTGTCCGACCAGAACGGGCGCTTCCAGACGCTCATCTCGGACGGGAATCTGCTGCTCGGCGAGATCCAGAGCCGCCGGGACGCCATCCACGCGCTGCTCACCGGCACCCAGGACCTCGGCGTGCAGCTCACCGGCCTGGTCGCCGACAACAACCGCCAACTCGCCCCGACGCTGGATGCGTTGGACCGGGTCACCACGGTGCTGCTGGCCAACCAGTCGAGCCTGGACAAGGCCCTGGCCCTGGTCGGCCCCTACTACCGGCTGGTGGGCAACGCCCTCGGCAACGGCCGCTGGTTCGACAGCTACCTGTGCGGGCTGGTGCCCAAGAGCTATCTGCCGCCGGGCTTCCCGCCGCCCACCGGATGCATGCCGCCCAAGGTGACGGGAGCAGGATCATGAGCGCCTTCCGGCGTTCGCACCGCCGCCAGCGCGGTTCCGACGGACCGCTCCGGTCCACCTGGTTCCGCCGCCCCACCCGGCTGCGGACCTCCGCCGGGTCCGGCCGGTTCGCCCGGCTGGGCCGGTCCACCCGGCGGTGGCTCGCGTTCGGCATCACCCTGGCACTGCTGGCCGGCGCGGCGACCGCCGCGGGCCTGGCCGCCTTCGCCGGGCCCGGCGGCGAGCACGTCACCGCCTACTTCGACCGGGCCGTCGGCGTCTACGCCGGCTCCGACCTGCGCATCCTCGGCGTCAAGGTCGGCACCGTGGACTCGGTGACGCCGCAGGGCAAGCAGGTCAAGGTCGCCCTCACCCTGGACCACGGGGTGAAGGTGCCGGCCGGCGCCGGCGCGGTCGTGGTCGCCCCGAGCGTCGTCGCCGACCGCTATGTCCAGCTCACCCCCGCCTACACCGGCGGTCCGCGGCTGAAGGACCACGCCGTCATCCCGGCCGGGCGCACCGCCACCCCGGTCGAGATCGACCAGCTCTACGACAGCATCACCCAGCTCAGCGACGCCCTCGGCCCCAACGGCGCCAACGCCACCGGCGCGCTGTCCCGGCTGCTCGACACCGGCGCGCAGAACCTGTCCGGCAACGGCAAGGCCATCGGCGACAGCATCGACCAGCTCGGCCAGGCGAGCAAAACCCTCGACAGCCACAGCGACGACCTGTTCGCCACCCTCAGCTATCTGCAGTCCTTCACCACCATGCTGAAGAACAACGACGGCAAGGTGAAGACCGCCGCCGAGCAACTCTCCACCGTCACCGGCTTCCTGGCCGACGACAAGGAGGACCTCGGCGGGGCGCTCCAGCAACTGTCCACCGCACTGGGCCAGGTGAAGACCTTCATCCAGGACAATCGCGACCGCCTCAAGGCCAGCATCACCAAGCTCGCCCCCATCACCCAGACCCTCGTCGACCAGCGGGCCTCGCTGGCCGAACTGCTCGACACCGCGCCGCTGGCCGCCGACAACCTGCTGAACGCGTACGACCCGCAGCACGGCACCCTCGACGGCCGCGCCGACATCAACGAGCTGAGCATGGGCGGCGACATCGCCCCGACGGGCCCGGCGACCGGCTCGCCGGCGGATACCCCGAGCAGCACCGTGCCCGGCGCGGCGGCGAGTTCGGCGGCACCTTCGGCGGCGAGTTCCGAGGCCGGGCTGGTCCCGGTCGGCCCGGGCGGCACGACACTGCCCCTGCCCCTGCCGCCGGTCGGCACGGTCTACGGTGCCGCGCCCCCCGCGCGGCCCGCGCCCCACCCGTCCTCCGCCGAACACGGCCGGACGAAGGGAGGGGCCCAGTGAAGTTCCGCCACGCCGCGGCCGGCGGCCTGCTCGCCCTGGCCCTCACCGGCTGCTCCCTGGACGTACAGAACATGCCGCTGCCCGGTGGCGCCGCCCTCGGCGGCCACCCCTACACCGTCAAGGCACAATTCGCGGACGTGCTCGACCTGGTACCGCAGGCATCGGTCCGGGTCAACGACGTCGCGGTCGGCCGGGTCACCGGCATCGCGCTCGCCGCCGACGGCTGGTCGGCGATGGTGACGATGAAGGTCAACGGCAATGTGCGACTGCCCGGCAACGCCTACGCCCACCTCGAACAGTCCAGCCTGCTCGGCGAGAAGTACATCCAGCTCACCGCGCCCCCGGCGAACGAGCCCGCCACCGGGCAACTGCGCTCCGGAGCGGTCATCCCGGCCTCGCACACCAACCGCAACCCCGAGGTGGAAGAGGTCTTCGGCGCCCTGTCCCTGCTGCTCAACGGCGGCGGCATCCAGCAGCTCAAGACCATCAGCGTCGAGCTGAACAAAGCGCTCACCGGCAACGAGCCGCAGATCCGCGACATGCTCAGCCAGGTCGACACCCTGGTCACCGACCTCGACCACCACAAGCAGGACATCACCGACGCGCTCGACGGCGTGAACGAACTGTCCGCCACCCTCGCCGCCCGCGACCAGAAGATCGGCACCGTCCTGACCGGACTCAGCCCAGGCCTCAAAGTGCTCGAGCAGCAGCGCGGTTCGCTCGTCACCATGCTCCGCTCCCTGGACACCTTGTCCGGCGTCGCGGTCGACACCGTCAACCGGAGCAAGGACGACATGGTCGCCGACCTCAAGGCCCTCGCGCCGACCCTGCAACGGCTCGCCGACGCGGGCAAGGACCTGCCGGACTCGCTCCAGGTGCTGCTCACCTACCCGTTCACCGACCAGGTGCTCAGCGGCGTCAAGGGCGACTACCTCAACGTCTATCTGCACATCACCGCCGTGCCCGGCACCCAGCTCATCCCCCTGATGCCCGCCGACGAGAACGTCTACCCGCCCCCCGCTCCCACCGACGACTCGCTCGCGACCCGGAACAAGGTCCAGAAATCGCTGGGCCGGGCCGCCGGCATCCCGCTGCCGCTGCCCCCCGTCACCTCCGCAGGGGGCCGCTGATGCTGACCCGGACCACGGTCGTCAAGAACATCGCCTTCGTCGTCATCGCCGTGCTGGTGCTCGGCTACCTCGGCGTGCGCTACGCCGATCTCGGCCACTACGTCGGCCTGCGCGGCTACTACACGGTCAAGGTCCAACTCCCCGAAGCCGGCGGCCTGTACGAGCACGCCAACGTCACCTACCGCGGCGTCTCGGTCGGCCGGGTCGGCCCGATCCGGCTCACCGACGACGGCGTCGAGGCGTCGCTGCGGATCAACGACTCGGCCCCGCGCATCCCGGACCACCTGCAAGCCGTCGTCGCCAGCCTGTCCGCGGTCGGCGAGCAGTACATCGACCTGCGGCCCAGCACCGACAACGGCCCCTACCTGCGCGACGGTTCACAGATCGCCCAGGCCGACGCCCGCATCCCGGCGCCCGTCACCGATCTGCTCACCAGCGTGAACAACCTCACCGCTTCCGTCCCGCTGGACTCGCTGCGCACGGTGGTCGACGAGTTCGGAAAAGCGTTCAACGGGCAGGCCGCCAACCTGCAGGCGCTGCTGGACGCCAGCGGCCGGTTCATCTCCGCGGCCGACGCCAATCTGCCCGCCGACACCCAATTGGCCACCGACGCCCAGACGGTGCTGCGCACCCAGGCGGACGAGGGCGACGCCATCACCTCCTTCGCGGACAGCGCCCGTCAACTCGCCGCCCAACTCGACTCCTCCGACACGGATCTGCGCCGTCTGATCACCGCCGCGCCCGAGGCGGCCGGGCAGGTCACCGCCCTGCTGCGGGACGTGGGTCCGCAGTTGAGCGTGGTGCTGGCCAATCTGCTGACCACCTCCGATGTGGCGGTCACCCGGCAGAACGGCATCCAGGAGTTCCTGGTCAAGGTGCCCGCGGTGGTCGCGGCCGGGTCCACCGCGGTGGGCCACGGGAAGCTGCACCTGGGGATGGCCGTCACCTTCTTCTCGCCGCTGCCCTGTACCTCCGGCTACAGCGGCACGGACTACCGCAACGGTCTGGACACCGACGCCCCCGCCACCGCGCTGAACACCGCCGCCCGTTGCGCCGCCCCGGCATCGTCCGGG
>NZ_FMCH01000449.1 GCF_900091855.1 Streptomyces sp. DvalAA-14 | reverse complement strand
ACGTACGTGACCCAGCGGGAGCGGGAGCTGGCCACCTCCATGATCGAGGTGAGCGACAACGACGCGGCCGAGGCCCTGTGGGAGACCATCGGCGGCGACTCGGGACTCGCGTCCGCCAACGCCACCCTCGGGCTGCGGCACACCGTCGGCGGCTCCGGCGACCTGTGGGGCCTCACCCAGACCACCGTCGCCGACCAGCTCACCTTGCTGCGCGCGGTCTTCGGGGGCGGCGGCTCACCGCTGTCGGCGGCCTCCCGCGGCTACATGAAGTCGCTGATGACCTCGATATCCGACGGCCAGCGCTGGGGCGTCTCGGCCGCCGACTCCGACGCGGCCGGCTACGCCCTGAAGAACGGCTGGCTGGAGCGCACCGCGACCGGCCGGTGGGACATCAACAGCATCGGCATGGTGACGAACAACGGCCACCGGCTGCTGATCTCCGTGCTGTCCTCGGGACAGGCGTCGGAGCAGAAGGGCATCGATCTGGTGCAGGCGGCCGCCGCCGCGGCGGCGAAGTCCTTCACCGCCGGACTGAACTGATCCGGACACGACGGGCGGTCCGCCCGGGTCCCTCCGCCGTCCCAGGTGTCAGTTTGGATTGACACTCCGGTCGCTGTCAGCCTAGACTGACGGCCATGGACCTTACCGCGGTCGTGCATTCGGAGGACCCAGCCGTCGGCCTGCGCGCCGTCGGCGCGCTCCACCGGCTCGCCGAGCAGATCGAGGCCGCACACGTGGCGCTCGCCCGGCAGCAGGGGTGGTCGTGGGAGCAGATCGGTGACGCCCTCGGGGTGTCCCGCCAGTCGGTACACGCGAAGTACGGAAAGTGAGGTCGTCATGCCGGCAGCCGAAACCGCCGTGCCCACCGGGCTCAAGGCCCTGCTCGAACTCGCCCGCCAGGAGGCCGACCGGCGCGGGGACCGCCGGATCGGCACCGACCACCTGCTGCTCGCGCTCCTGCACGACGGGGCCGCGCCCGCCCGCGCCCTGGGCGTGACCCTCGATCAGGGGCGGTCCGCGCTGGACACCATGGACCAGGCGGCGTTGACGGCGCTGGGCATCCACTTCGACGGGCGGCTCGCGCCGCGGTCCCCGCGCGGACAGCGCCGGATGACACTGAACTCCGCCGCGCGGGCAGTGATCGTGGGGGCGAAAGAGGCCGCCGAGAGCGAGCGCCGGGGGCGCCGCATCGACAGCCGGCATCTGCTGCTGGCGCTGCTCACCACCCGCCATCCCGACCCGGCGGCCGATCTGCTCGCCGAACTGGGCGTGCGCGGGTCCGCGGTACGCGAGCGGCTCGCGGACGGCTGAGGGCCG
>NZ_FMCH01000349.1 GCF_900091855.1 Streptomyces sp. DvalAA-14 | reverse complement strand
CCGCCGGGGCCGGCGGAGCTGCCGGGGGCCGCGGGCCCGGAAGAGTGGGACAGCCCTTAGGCGTCCAGCGACGTCATCACATGCTTGATCCGGGTGTAGTCCTCGAACCCGTATCCGGACAGGTCCTTGCCGTAGCCGGACTGCTTGAAGCCGCCGTGCGGCATCTCCGCGACCAGCGGGATGTGGGTGTTGATCCACACGCACCCGAAGTCCAGCCGCTTCGACATCCGCATGGCCCGCCCGTGGTTCTTCGTCCAGACCGATGAGGCGAGCGCGTAGTCGACGCCGTTGGCCCACTGCACCGCCTGGTCCTCGTCGGTGAAGGACTGCACGGTGATCACCGGTCCGAACACCTCGCGCTGGATGATCTCGTCGTCCTGCCGGAGCCCGGAGACGACGGTGGGCGCGTAGAAGTAGCCGCGCTCGCCGACCCGGTGGCCGCCGGTCTCGATCCTGGCGTGGCCGGGGAGCCGCTCGATGAAGCCGCTGACCTGGGCGAGCTGGGCGGCGTTGTTGAGCGGGCCGTACAGGACGTCCTCGTCGTCGGGCAGGCCGGTCTTGGTGCCGGCCGCGGCCTTCGTCAGCGCCGCGGTGAACTCCTCGCGGACGGACTCCTGGACCAGGACGCGGGTGGCGGCGGTGCAGTCCTGGCCGGCGTTGAAGAAGCCGGCCACCGCGATGTCCTCGGCCGCCTTGGTGATGGCCGCGCTGTCCAGGTCGTCGAAGACGACGACCGGCGCCTTGCCGCCCAGCTCCAGGTGGACCCGCTTGACGTCCTTCGCCGCGGTCGCCGCGACCTCGATGCCGGCCCGTACCGAACCGGTGATGGACGCCATGGCCGGCACCGGGTGCTCGACCATCAGCCGGCCGGTGTCGCGGTCGCCGCACACCACGTTGAAGACGCCCTTGGGCAGGACGGAGCCGAGGATCTCGGCGAGGAGCACGGCGGAGGCGGGGGTGGTGTCGGACGGCTTGAACACCACGGTGTTGCCCGCCGCGATGGCCGGCGCGAACTTCCACACGGCCATCATCATCGGGTAGTTCCAGGGTGCGACCTGCGCGCACACCCCGACCGGCTCGCGGCGCACGATGGAGGTGAGTCCCTCCATGTACTCACCGGCCGACCGGCCCTCCAGCATGCGGGCGGCGCCGGCGAAGAACCGGATCTGGTCGACCATCGGCGGGATCTCCTCGCTCGCGGTCAGCCCGAGCGGTTTGCCGGTGTTCTCGCTCTCGACGGCGATCAGCTCCTCGGCCCGGGCCTCGACCGCGTCGGCGATCTTCAGCAGCGCGCGCTGCCGCTCGGCGGGCGTGCTGTCCCGCCAGCCCGGGAAGGCGGCCGCGGCGGCCTCCATCGCCGCGTCCACGTCGGTCTGCCGGGACAGCGGCGCGCGGGCGTACGGCTCCCCCGTCACCGGATTGACCACCTCGGTGGTGCCCCCGTCGGCGGCGTCGCGGAATTCTCCGTCGATGTAGTTGCGCAGAGTACGGAGTTCGGTCACGGCGCTCGCTCCCTGATGCTTGTCCAATCGGTGAGACACCGCCCAGCTTAAACAGGATGCCGGTCGGCGAGAAGCTGGGCTGTGGACAACGCGGGGATGTGGGTGATCCAGGGCCGGGCGGGGCAGCGGGCGGGGCACCGGATGGGGCGCCGCGCTCGCGGGGGCGATGCGGGCGGCCCCGGCCGGTGCCCTCCATCCGGAGGACCCGGGCGCCGCGCCTGCGGCCGCCGTCACCGCCGCGTGCCTAGGGTGCCGAAGTGACCGCCCAACCCCTCGGCTCGTTTGACGCATCGGTGTTCGACGTACTGGCTTTCGACGCCCCAGCCGAACGCACCGGGGGAACGACCCGCGGAGGAACGGCATGGGGACCCCGCCCGACAACGACGTGCTCTGGGCCCGCGCCCTGCACCACGCCCACCAGGGCTCGCCGGCCCTGCTCGGCGTCTCGATCAACGTCAGGGCCGGCGAGATCCTCGCGGTGACCGGTCCGCGCGGCTCCGGCAAGTCCACGCTGCTGCACTGCCTGTCCGGGCAGCTGGTCCCGGACGAGGGCGAGGTGTGGTTCAACAGCTCCCCGGTGCACACCCTGTCCGAGGGGGCCCGGGAGACCCTGCGGCGCGAACGCTTCGGCTGGGTCGGCGCGGGCCGGCAACTGCTGCCCGAACTCAGCGCGTGGGAGAACGCGGCGCTGCCGCTGCTGATGCGCGGCGACGGCCACCGGGTGTCCAGAGCCGCCGCCCAGGAGTGGCTGGACCGGCTCGACATCGGCGACATCGCCAAGCGCCGGCCGGTCGACCTGGGGCACGCCCAGCGGCAGCGCGTCGCGATCGCCCGGGCGCTGGTCACCGGACCCGACGTGGTCTTCGCCGACGAGCCGACCGCGCCGCTGCATCGCGCCGACCGCGACCAGCTGCTGCGCACCCTGACCAGTGCGGCCCGCTCGCACGGCATCACCGTGGTCCTCGCCGCCGGCGACCCGGAGATCAGCCGGCACGCCGACCGCACCTTCGCCCTGGTGGACGGCCGCCCCGCGGGGGCCACGCGCACCGAGGACCGCGAACTCACCGCACCGGCCCCGGTATGAGCGGCGGCACAGCGGCGCGGGGTCCGCGCGGCGCCTGGAAGAAAGCGGTGGCCGCGTGCTGAGTCTGCGAGTCCTGCGGGGAAGCCGCCCCGCCGCGCTGGCCAGGTGGGCCCTGGTCGTCGCCGCGTCGGCGGGCACCGGGCTGCTGCTGCTGTCCTCACTCGGCTGGGCACTGGCCCATCCCGAGCACGGCGCGTCCGACGCGGTCGTACGCCTCGGGTGGTGCGCGCTGCCGGTGGCGGTGACCGCGCAGCTCGCCGTCGCGGTGGGCCGGGCGCAGCCCTCCGACTGGCCCGCCGCGGGCCTCTCGGCGGCCGGGCTCGGCCGGACCGCCCTCGTGCTGCTCGCCGCGGCGACCACCGCGATGGTCTGCGCCGTCGGCAGCGTCGTGGCGCTGCTGGTCTTCCTCCAGCTGCGCGGTGATGTGACCGGTGTGCCGTTCGACGGGGTCGGACCGGGCCTGCTGGCCGCGGGCAAGCCGCTGCCGCTGGCCGGCGCGATCACCCTGCTCGCGCTGGTCCCGGCTGTCGCCGCCGCCGCCACCGCATCCCGGCTGCGCCCCGGATCGGCCCCGTCGCACGACGCGCCCCGCGGTCTGCCGTGGGGGGTGGTGCTCACCACGATCGGCCTGGCCGTCGAAGTGACCGTCACCCAGGGGCACGCGCTCCCGCTGCCCAGCGGCCTGGGTTCGATCCCGCCGGGCTCGGTCGCCGGCTGGGTCCTCGCCACGGCCGGCCTGGCGGTGGCCGGTCCCGGCCTGGTCCACGCCTGCGGTCGCATCCTCGCCTGCTACCGCCCCGGCCCCTTGCGCCTGCTCGCCGGCCGCGCCCTCCAGCACGAGTCCCGCGCGATCGGCCGCCCCCTCGGCCTGCTCTCCGCCACCGCGGCGGCCGCCCTCGCCGTCTACGGCTTCCGGCACGCCGGCCACCACCCCATCGGCCCCGTCACCCTCTTCGCCACCGCGCTCATCACCCTCTGCGTCCTCGCCACCTCCGCCCTCGCCCTGCGCGCCACCAAAGACGCCCGCACCGACACCACAACGGCCCTGCACGCGGTCGCCGCCACCCCCACCCTCCAGCGCACCGCCCTCGCCCTGCGCACCACCTTCCTCCTGACCGCCCTCCTCCCCCTCACGGCCCTGGTGGCGCTCCTGTCCTCCATCCCCACCAAACCCTGACGGGAGCGGCGGCCCTCACCGCCCCCCGTCGGCGGGACGGGCCGGCCGGGACGCCCCACCACCCACCCGGCGGCCGCGGATGCCGTCATCCACCGCGGCGGCGGGACACCTCCCACCGTCCGGCCGCGGCGTCCCCGCGAAGCCGGGCCGTCAGGCGTGGCGGCGGCGCCGTGAGGCCCACGCGCCCCGCCCGGAGGGCTATCGTGCTGGACGTGCCCGCTGAGACGCCTTCCGCCGACGTACCGCCGATGCCCGCGCCGGGCGGTGAATCCAACGCGAGCCGGGGCGGCGTCGAGCCGCCCGGGCCGGGGGACGGGCCGGCGGCCGTCGAGCCCGGGGTCGTGCGGCCCGCGCGGGGCGCCGTGCGGGAGATCGAGACGCTGGAGGAGTTCGACCACGTCGCCGTCACCGGGTCGCTCGCCGGTTACCGGGTGCAGGCGGTGGACCTGACGGAGCGGACGTTCGCACTGCTGGTCGCGGAGACCTCGCAAGCGGTGTTCCTGGGCTGCGCGATGGAGCCGCAGGCCCTGGCGCACGTCCGGGCCAACGGCGCGCTCGTCTTCCCGCCGGTGCCCGGCCTGCCGTTCGACCCCTATCGGGCCACGCTCTACACGCCCGAGGAACTGTACGAAGGGCTCGAGGAGGGCGGCTATCCGGCCACCGCGGACGCCGGCACGTACGAGTGGTTCCAGCGGGCCGCCGCCAACGGCGACATACTCGCCTCGATGCTGCGGTCGATCCACGACGACTCGGTCGGCGACGCCTTGGACGAACGCCTGAGCGGCCGGCCCGTCGTGGGCCTGATGGGCGGCCACGCCATGCAGCGCGGCTCCGACGCCTACGCGGGCACCGCCCGCCTGGCCCGGGACCTGACCCGCCAGGGACTGACGGTGGCGACCGGCGGCGGTCCCGGCGCGATGGAGGCCGCCAACTTCGGCGCGTACGCGGCCCCGTACGACGACCTGATGCTGAGCAAGGCCCTGGCCGTCCTGGCGGGCGCGCCCTCGTTCCGCCCGTCGGTGACCGAGTGGGCGGCCGCCGCCTTCGCGGTACGGGACCGGTGGCCGGACGGCGGTCCCTCGTACGGGCTGCCGACCTGGTTCTACGGGCACGAGCCGCCGAACGCCTTCGCCGCGCACATCGCCAAGTTCTTCGCCAACGCCACCCGGGAGGACGGCCTGCTGTCCCGCTGCACCGCGGGCGTGGTCTTCCTGCCGGGGGCGGCCGGCACCGTGCAGGAGGTCTTCGACGCGGCGACGCCGAACTACTACGCGTCGCGGGGCGGGCCGCCCCGATGGTGCTGGTGGACCGTGCCCACTGGACGACGCACCTGCCGGTGTGGCCGCTGCTGGAGGCCCTGGCGGCGGACCGGCCGATGGCCCGCCGGATCGCCCTGGTCGACAGCGTGGCGGACGTGCCGGGCGCGCTGAACCGCCTCACCAGGAGCTGACCGCCGCGGGCCCGGCCGGCGGGCTTGCGGCGGGTCCGGCCGGCGGGCTCAGCCGGCGGGCTCAGCCGGCGGCGGGCCCGTCGAGGACGACGACTTCCTCCGCCGCGAAGGCGGCGCCGACCCGGGCGCCCTCGGCCGGGGCGTCCCGCAGCCCGCACTCGGCCTCCAGGGCCGGCCCGCGCTCGGGCCGCAGCATCACCGCGACGTGCCCGCCGCGGAACGTGCGGGCGACCACCTCGCAGCCCAGGCCGCCGCCGGGCGGCCCGAGCCGTACCCCGGCGGGCCGGATCAGCAGCCGGCAGGGCCCTTCCGGAGTGCCGTCGGGCACCGGCACCCTGCCCCAAACGGTGTCCGCGACGGCCCCGTCGACGACACCCTCGGTGATGTTGTCGAAGCCGAGGAAGCGGGCCACGAACTCCGAGGCCGGCTGCTGCCAGACCTCGAGTGGCGTCCCGGACTGGGCGATCCGGCCGTCCCGCATCACCACCACGCGGTCGGCGAGCGCGAACGCCTCCCCCTGGTCGTGCGTGACGGCCAGCACGGTGGTGCCCAACCGGCCGAACAGCTGCCGCAGTTCCACCACGAGGCGTTCCCGCAGCGAGCGGTCGAGCTGGCCGAGCGGTTCGTCCAGCATCAGCAGCCGGGGCTCGGGGGCGAGCGCCCGGGCCAGGGCGACACGTTGCTGCTCGCCGCCGGACAGCGTGGCGACGGACCGGTGGGCGGCGCCGGGCAGCCCCACCAGGTCGAGGAGTTCGGCCACCCGGCGCTCGCGCGGCCCGCGCGGCACCTTGTGCATGCGCGGTCCGAAGGCGACGTTGCCGCCGACGTCGCGCTGCGGGAAGAGCTGGTGGTCCTGGAACATCAGGCCCACCCCGCGCCGGTGTGCGGGCACCGCCCGCTGGTCGGCGCCGTCGAGCAGGACCCGCCCGGCGTCGAGCCGCTGGAGTCCGGCGACGGCCCGCAGCAGCGTGGACTTGCCGCTGCCGCTGGGCCCGAGCACGCAGACGATCTCGTGCGCGGCGACGTCCAGGTCGACGGCGTCGAGCGCGGCGCGCGCCCCGAACCGTACGGTCGCGGCGTCCAGGCGCAGCAGCGCGGGGGGCGCCGGCTCCGACAGGGACCGGACCTCGGGCCGCGGCCCCGCCTCGGACCGGCGTTGTGCGTGGGGTTGTGCGTGGGGTTGTGTCGCCATCTAGAACTCCCCGGAGGATGCGGAGCTGGTCCTGAGGTTCTCCAGGACCAGCAGCGAGGCGGCGCACACCAGCATCAAGATGGTGCTCAGGGCCATCGCCTGGCCGTAGTCGGCGGGTCCGGGACGGCCGAGCAGGCGGGCGACGGCGACCGGGAGGGTCGGGCTGTCCGGGCGGGCGATGAAGACCGTCGCCCCGAACTCGCCGAGCGACACCGCGAACGCGAACCCCGCGGCGATGCCCAGCGCCCGCCCCACGAACGGGAGTTCCACCTCGCGCCAGACCCGGGCCGGCGAGGCCCCCAGCACGGCCGCCGCCTCCCGCAGCCGGTGGTCCACCGCCCGCAGCACCGGCAGCATGACCCTCACCACGAACGGCACCCCGACCAGCGCCTGCGCCAGCGGCACCAGCAGCCAGGAGTCCCGCAGGTCCAGCGGCGGCTTGTCGAGGGTGATCAGGAAACCGAAGCCGACGGTGACGGCGGAGGTGCCCAGCGGCAGCATCAGCAGCGCGTCGAAGCCGCGCACCAGCCGCCCGGCTCTGCGGACCAGGGCCGCCGCGGCCAGCCCGCCGATCAGCAGGGCGACGACGGTGGCGACGGCCGCGTACCGCAGCGAGTTCCACACCGTCTGCAAGGGGGCGACCAGGAAGGTGCCGCCGCTGGCGTCGGCGGAGGTGAGGGCGCGGTAGTAGGTGAAGCCGTAGCCGCCGGGGCCGTCCAGCGAGCGGGCCACGAGCACACCGAGCGGCAGCAGGATCAGCAGCGCGACCACGCCGAGCACGGCGGCCAGCAGGGCTCGTTCGCCGCCGCGCGGCCGGTGCGCGGTGCGGGCCGCGTCGACCAGCCGCAAGGTCGCCTCGCGGCGCCGTACCGTCCAGGCGTGCACGCCCAGGATCAAGGCGACGGCGGCGAGTTGGAGCAGGGTGAGGACGGCGGCGGTCGGCAGGTCGAGGAGTTCGGCGGTCTGCCGGTAGATCTCGACTTCGAGGGTGGAGTAGGTGGGGCCGCCGAGGATCTGGATCACGCCGAAGGAGGTGAAGGTGAACAGGAAGACCATCAGCCCGGCGGCGGCCACCGACGGCCCCAGCGCGGGCAGCGTCACCCGCCGCCAGGCCGGGAACCGTCCGGCGCCGAGCATCCGGGCGGCCTCTTCCTGCCGGGGGTCGAGTTGCGCCCACAGACCGCCGACGGTGCGGACGACCACCGCGTAGTTGAAGAAGACGTGCGCGACGAGGATCGCCCACACACTGGTGTCCAGTCGGAAGCCGAACAGGTCGTCGGTGAAGCCGCCCCGGCCCAGCAGGGCCAGGAAGGCGGTGCCTGCCACGACCGTCGGCAGGACGAACGGCACCGTGACGACCGCCCGCAGCAGCCGCTTGCCGGGGAAGTCCAGCCGCGCGAAGACGTAGGCGCCGGGGAGCGCCAGGGCCAGCGTCAGCGCGGTGGAGGCGGCCGCCTGCCAGCAGGTGAACCACAGCACGTGCCGGATCGAAGCGTCGCCGAGCACGTCCCCGATCGGGGCGAGGTGCCAGCTGCCGCCCTGGTGCAGGCCGCGGCCGACGATGGAGGCGACGGGGTAGGCGAAGAAGACGCCGAGGAAGGCGAGCGGCGGGGTCATCAGGGCGAGCCGGATCGCGGTGGCGCGGCTGGGGCAGGGCCCGCGGCGGGGCTTTCCGGGGTTTCCCGGCCTACCGGGAAGGTCGGGCAGGTCAAGCCGGTCGGGCCGGCTGGAAGCCGCCGCCGCTGCGGTCACAGGACGATCGACGTCCATGCCTTCACCCAGTCGTCCCGCACGGCCGCGATCTTGTCGGGCGCCAGCGTCGTCGGGTGGTCGATCTTCGCCCCGTACTTGACGAACACCGCGGGCTCGGTGGCGCCCTTGCGCACCGGGTCCACGTACATCTGCAGCGGCATGTCCTCCTGGAACACCTTGCTGATCATGAAGTCGATCAGTGCCTTGCCGCCCGCGGTGTTCTTCGCGCCGTGCAGCAGCCCGGCGAACTCGATCTGCCGGAAGCAGGTGCCGGTGGAGACCCCGACCGGCGACTGCGCGGGCTCCGGGCTGACGCCGACCACCTCGGCGGGCGGGCTGGAGGCGTAGGAGACGACCAGCGGCCGGTCGCCCCCGGCCTTCTTGCCCGCGCCCGAGCCGGAGAAGCTCTGGTCGTAGGCCTGCTCCCAGCTGTCGACGACCTGGACGCCGTTGCTCTTGAGCTGCTTCCAGTACGACTGCCAGCCGCTGTCGCCGAAGGTGGCGGCGCTGCCGAGCATGAAGGCCAGGCCCGGGGAGGAGGTGCTGACGTTCTCGGTGACCAGCAGGTTCTTGTACTGCGGCTTGACCAGGTCGGCGAAGGTCTGCGGGGGGCTGAGCTTGTGCGCGGTGAAGTAGGCCCGGTCGTAGTTGACGCACACGTCGCCGGAGTCGATGGGAGTGACGCGGTGCCGCGCGGCGTCCAACTGGACGTCGGAGGACACCTGGTCGAGGTCCTTGGCCGTGTACGGGTCGAACAGGCCGTTGTCCAGGGCGCGGGACAGCAGGGTGTTGTCGACGCCGAAGAAGACGTCGCCGCGCGGGTGGTCCTTGGTGAGGATCGCCTGGTTCACGGCGGCGCCGGCGTCACCGCCGCGCAGCACCTTGACGGTGTAGCCGGTCTCCTTGGTGAATTCCGCGAGGACCGGCTTGGACGCCGCGAAGGAGTCGTGACTGACGAGGGTGACGGTCTTGGACGCCGCCGCGCCGCTCCCGCCCTTGCTGCCGGAATCCGAGCTGCTGCCGCACGCGGCCAGCACGGTGGCTCCCGCGGTGGCCAGGACGAGCGTGCCGATGACACGCCGACGGACGGACTTCATGTGCTGACTCCCTACGCCGGTATGACCCGGATCAGGTTGGAGGGTCTGCGGCCTCGGGGGCCGCACTCTCAGCGCCGTCGCAGGCGCTCCCCTGTCGGAATGTTCATTTATATGCCTGCACGGTAGCAGGGCGTCGCCCGCTGCCCGGCGGCAGCTCAGCGTTCGGACGCCGCCAGCTGACCGCAGGCCCCGTCGATCTCCTGGCCCCGGGTGTCCCGCACGGTCACAGGCACGCCGTGCGCCTCCAGCGCGGCGACGAACGCCCGCTCGTCCTCGGGCCGGGACGCCGTCCACCGGGAGCCGGGGGTGGGGTTGAGCGGGATCAGGTTGACGTGCACCCGGTGGCTCTTCAGCATCCGGCCCAGCCGGTCGGCCCGCCATGCCTGGTCGTTGATGTCGCGGATCAGGGCGTACTCGATGGAGATCCGGCGGCCGGACAGGTCGGAGTACCGCCAGGCGGCGTCCAGCACCTCGCGGACCTTCCACCGGGTGTTGACCGGTACCAGGGTGTCGCGCAGCTCGTCGTCGGGAGCGTGCAGCGACACCGCCAGGCGGCACTTGAAGCCCTCGTCGGCGAACCGGTTCATCGCCGGGACCAGGCCCACCGTGGACACGGTGATGCCGCGCTGGGACAGGCCGAGGCCGTCCGGCTCGGGGTCGGTGAGGCGCCGGATGGCGCCGACCACGCGGTTGTAGTTCGCCAGCGGTTCGCCCATGCCCATGAAGACGATGTTCGACAGCCGGGCGGGGCCCGCCTCGGAGCCGGCGGCCCGGGAGGCGCTCCCGGGCACCTCGCCGTCGCGCAGGGAGCGCATGCCCGCCACGATCTGGTGCACGATCTCCGCCGTCGACAGGTTCCGGTCCAGGCCGGCCTGGCCGGTGGCGCAGAACGGGCAGTTCATCCCGCAGCCGGCCTGCGAGGAGATGCACATCGTCACGCGGTCCGGGTAGCGCATCAGCACCGATTCGACGAGCGTCCCGTCGAACAGCCGCCACAGCGTCTTGCGGGTGTCGCCGTCGTCGCACGAGGCGTGCCGGACCACCGTCATCAGCTCCGGCAGCAGGTCCTCGGCCAGCTTCCCCCGCGACGCGGCCGGGATGTCCGTCCACGCCGCCGGATCGTCCGCGTACCGGGCGAAGTAGTGCTGCGACAGCTGCTTGGCCCGGAACGGCTTCTCCCCGAGCGCGGCCACCGCCTCCTTCCGCTCCGCGGGCGAAAGGTCGGCGAGGTGCCGCGGCGGCTTCTTGGCTCCGCGCGGCACAGCGAAAGTAAGTTCTCCGGGCACAGGCATGATGCCGTCCAGTCTCTCAGACCCGGCGCCATGGCCAGTCCGGACGGCCGGGTGACGGTCGTCTCTGGTGGTCCGTGGCGGTCCCGGGCCGTCGCCTGACGGCCCAGGGACGGCCCGACTTCCCGCTTTTCTCCCACGGCGGCCTGGCCCAAGGCTCTAGGATCGAGCACGCCCTATCTTGCACCTTGGCCCAGTGCCGTATCCCGATTGGGACTCATTATGCAGAATGATGATCTTGGCTTCATATCCCAAATCCGGGAATCACGGGGAAGCATCCAGGAGACACTGACTCTCGCAGGAGTTCTAGCATTTGCCATTGCTGTCCTGGGCGCCGGGGTTTACGAGCTTATCGGAACGACGGCCTCATGCATTCTCGGCGGGTCGCTTTCCCTCGCTTGCGCCGCATATCTGATCATTCAAAAAACTAGGCCCCGCGTCTATGATGCATCATTTTCGTCCGCTTTTTTCTTGGCCGAAAGAGAAGCATTGGCTCCTGCCGCCGAATATGAATTTTCGGAAGCGCTGACCCGACACACTCGCGCAGCCTTCGCCGAGAATCCCGCAATCAAAGCACAATGGGAAAAATCTTTTGAGCGCGAAGCTGATGGGCCATCCAACCGTGAAGAGCGATTGGGTCCAGCTCTGAGGATCATCAAAGAAGCCGTCGAGTACCAAATTCTCGAAACGCTTGCGACCCAACTAACCGATTATTTCAACAGCAAGCGCGACGCAGATAGGATCAAAGATTACGCTCGCGATGATCTCCCGGAGATTCTACTAGGGAACCGACTATTTGAGCTATTCTCCCGTGACCTAGCCGATAGAGACGGCTTCGGGCCTTCAAGCACTAAACCAGAGCGGGTGATGTCGGGAGATAAAATTATCACGACCATAGTTGTCTCAGCCTACAGTGGCGACAAGTATTACCACCACTTTTCGCTAACACTCCCCCAAGGAAGTAGAATTTCCCGGAGCGATAAGGAATCGATCGGGTCTCTCGCCATCCGGGGGCCGCTAGTCGACATAGATTTTGCAGTGGTCTGCGACGGATTCGGGGCGGGTGTCCCCTTCAATTTTTTGCAAGAATACATGAACCTCGACCCCTTCAAGGCAAGCGCCATGGAGGTGAAGGTCTTCGTTAAAGTCTCCGTTAAGCGTCGCTTCTCAGTCCTCCTGCAAGGGAGCACGAACTATTACGGCTGGGTCGAGCCGTTTATGGCTCGGCTTAGGAAAGATTTCGACTTCGACGCCTTCCTAGAAAGGATCAACTGGGACAACATTTCTGCAACGCTGCACTCGATGCGGAATTTCTACCCATATCCGGACATCCATACAGTGGAAGCGAAAAAAGCAGTCCGCGGCACATCCGACGAGGAGGATCGGTGAAGGAGAAGCCAGTCAATCCCCGAGGAACCTACATGAAGATCGCGACCGAGCTTATGCAGGAGATGCGTGATAATCCAGACATGGTCGAACTACCGTCAATAGCGGAAATCATGGAGCGTCACGATGTATCACGCGGCGTCGCGCTCCGCGCCTTCGCTTTTCTTGAGAAAGAATCTCTAGCCCGCCGGGTACCAGGAGCTAGATGGCAAACCATACAAAGTGGTGATCAACCGGAGAGGCCCCCGCTGACGATAGAAATCGCTCAAGTGATAATCGATGATGGCCTTACAGTGGGAGCTGAATTCCCTAGCTCAAGTTCGTTGTGCGAGCGGTTTGGCGTCTCCCGGCCGACCATTCGCAGGGCACTAGACAAACTTGAGGCTCAGGGGCTGCTCAGCGAGGGCGGACAGGGCAAGCTACGTACCGTACTGGCCTTGCCGAGCCGAGAGGGGCGTTTCCAGCCTTGACCACCAGCACGGGACTCACGGAGTGGGCGTACCCGCTTGCCGAATCGCTGCTCGCCGGGCCGCTGCCACGTCGCTGGGAGCACAGTCTCGGGGTTGCCCAGCGGGCTCGGAACCTCGCGGCCCTACTCGGTGCGGACGCTGAGGTGCTGGAAGCCGCCGCGGTGCTGCACGATGTCGGCTACTCCCCCGACCTGGCCAAGACCGGGTTCCACCCGCTGGATGGCGCCCGGTACCTGCGGGACACGGTCGGTGGCGACCCCCGGGTGGTGGGCCTAGTCGCGCACCACTCGTGCGCGTGGATGGAGGCGGAAGCGCGCGGGCTGCGTGAAGAACTGGAAGCAGAGTTCCCCCGGCCGCCTGCATCCCTCATCGACGCGGTGACCTACTGCGACATGAACACCACGCCGGATGGCACTCCGACCAATCCGGTTGACCGGGTGAACGAGATCGCCGGCCGGTACGGGCCGGACAGCCTGATCGGGACCTTCATCCGTCGTGCCGAGCCGGAGATCCTGGCCAGCACGGCGCGCGTGCTTGAACGCCTGGCAGCGGCGGCCCGCTAGCCGACGTAGGGGGCCGTGCGCGAGCGATCCATGGCGTGCTCGATCCGCAGACGCATCGTGGGGTGGACGTCGTATTGGGACAGGTCCGCCGGCTCCGCCCAACGGACTTGGGTGGTCTCGCTGCTCGTGCGGATCTCGCCTCCCACCGGCCGCGCGCGGAAGCACATGCTGAACTGCTGACGCACTTCGCCATCGTCGTAGGCGAGCACGTGGCCGGGGTCGGTGTAGATCCCTGTCAGGTCCAAGACCTCGACCTTGATTCCCGTCTCCTCCCACACCTCGCGCACCACGGTGTCACTGATGAACTCCCCCGCATCGTGACCACCCCCGGGCAGTGCCCACCGACCGTTGTCCGACCGCTTGATCATCAGGACTTGCCCGGCATCGTTCTGGACCAACGCCACGACCGACGGCACGACCGAGTTGGCCGGCGGTGCGGCAGGGTCGTGCAGGTAGTCGATGCGTCCCATGCTCAGGCTCCCGTGAAGTCGTGGTCTGTGACCTGGCGTGCGCCTTCCCAGGTGTGCTCAATGCTATTGGCGTACGTGTTGAACAGCCCACCGCCGGGGAGTCGGCGCAAGTGGTAGACCGGGGCCATGTACGCGCCGATGCCGTAGACGTGCGGGTTGACCAGCATCTCGTCATCGGATCGGTAGATGGAGTTGTAGAGCGTCGTCGCGTGCAGCCTAAAGCCGATGTCAGGACGGCTCACGAGGAGCGGGCGGTAGTTGACCAGGGCGTTGCGGATCTTCCCATCCATGACCTGGTGGCCCTCGTCAATGCCGCGCTGACGGACTGCTGGACAGTCGGGGTCGCCGAGCAGGATGCGGACCCGAGACCCCCCGTCCGCTTTGCCTTTCAGAAGATCGTGAAACTGGGGATCTTCCGAGAGGAAGAAACCGGAGTACACGAGTACGTCAAGGTGCGTCTGCGCCCGCGCGTACATCTCGCGCCAGAGGCCCGGTGGAACCACGTGCCGGTGCGGGTACACAGCAATGATCTCTGCCTTGCTCAGGTCCGTCGCACTGTCAGCAGAGCGCGCGTCGTCCCAGATCAGGGTCACATCGACCTTCAGCAGCGCCGCCGTGGCGTACTGGTGCCGGCGGTACGGGACTTTCCCCTGAGTGATCCAGCGTTCCACGGTCTTCGGGTTGACTTCTATGGCGTCTGCCAGGTCCTGCACGCTCATGCCCTGAGCCAGTAGGGCTGACCGTAAGCGCTCGTTGGACATCTGCTCCCCCTTGGGACGTCCAGGGACCTCTTGACGGTAACCAGATGCACCCGAGCTGTCCATGGGTGAGGTAACCAAGTCCCCTGACCTGCACCGATGCTGATGGTGCACCAAGAAATCCTCTTGCGAAGCCGACGAGATTCGGCGGGCTGCTTGACACAGCCTCCATGCAGTACCTGTAATACAGGTACTGCATGTGAATCCGTTGGAGACGCGAGCGGACAAGCGGGCGGAGACGACCGAGGCACGGCGGCATTGCCGCACGCCAACGGGGGTTCCGGACTGCTGGTTGATTGAGAACTGAACAGTGAACTTGCGATGGGGTGAGAGTCCCTGTCCCCGTGACGACCGGGTGATGTTCGTCGGCAGCGGTGCCGCGCGTCGGCGCGGTACGCACCGCACATCGGCTCTGGACAACGCCCTCTTCTGGGGCGCCACTCGATGTGAGCTGCCCTGCTGTGTGCCAGGCAGAGACATGGCGCGCCCGATTAGGGCTCGGGACTGGCAAGGCCGCTGCGGCGGTCGGCCGGTGAAGCCCGCTCACCAGTGATCGCAGTCGCCGACATCCGTCTTGTAAGGGCGGAGGTCGGCGGCCGTGACTGCTCGTGAGGAGTGGTCGAAACGCCCCGGCCGCTGCGGCGGACCGAGCCGGACCAAGGATCAGGAGAACCAATGGCGAAGTTCCGTTGGACCGCGAACAGTCACAACCCGATCGGCCGCACGTCGTCGCAGTGGGAGGGCACGGCGGAAGCCGACGATGCCGAGCAGGCGAGGGAGAAGGTCAAGGCGTTCGTGCAACGCAAGTCCGGTGTCTACAACACCGTTGAGGCCGAGGTCACCGAGGACTGACGCACCGCTACACGGCCTGCCCGCACGAACTGCGTTACCTGCCCCAGGGGCTCGGAGCGAATCAGGCTCGGGGCTCTCCACCCATGAACGGTGCGCGGCACCGGAGTTGCACCTCCGGTGCCGCTGGTTTGGGCCGTTCCCCGTCTAAGGAGTGCACGACCCATGAGAAGTATCGTTGCTGGTCATGTGGCTGTCACGGCCACTGAGTTTGTCGAACTCGCGCTCGGTACCCCGGTTGAGCTGTGGCTGGGTGTCGAGGGCGAGACCGAAGAGGAGCGCGCCGTGCGGTTGGCCGCGGCCCGGGACATCCTCGCCGATGACCCCACCCTCCCTGACCGGGTGAGCCGGGTTGCCGCGCAGGCGATCGAGGCGCACGCCCCGCACCTGTTCAACATCACGTCCCTGCCGCAGGACACCGGCCGGCGCCGCAAGGGCTGGAACGGGGTGGCGGCATGAGCGCCCCGCAGACGGTACGGCCGCCGCTTCCGCCGCTGTCCGGGGGTGAGCGCCTGCTGCTCGCCACGGCCGGGGTGCTGGGGGTCGGTGTCGGCGGGGTCGGCTTGGCCCTGTCGTTCGACACGGTCTCCGCAGCCGGCGCCCGGTGGGGTTTCGCCACGCCGCAGATGCTCCCGCTGGCCATCGACCTGGCCATCCCGGTGTTCACCATCGTCAACCTGCTGTTGATCCGTATGGACATGGCGCTTAGCTGGGTGCGGTTCGTGCCGTGGTTCTTGACCTCGGTGACGTGCTGGCTCAACGTTTCCGCCGGTCATTCGGTGTCGGCGAAGGTGGCGCACGGCACGATGCCGCTGCTGTGGGTGGTGCTGTCCGAGGTCGTGGCGCACGTCTATGCGGCGCGCATCGGCGCGGTGACCGGCCGGCGGATGGAGAAGATCCGCCGTATCCGGTGGGTGCTCGCCCCGCTGACGACGTTCGCGCTGTGGCGGCGGATGACGCTGTGGGAGATCACCTCCTACACCGACGCGCTGAGCCGTGAGCGGGAGCGGCAGTTGGCCCGCGCGGACCTGCGCGAGGCGCACGGGTGGCGTTGGCGGTCGCAGACCGACCGGCGCACGCGAGTGCTGCTCAAGCTCGGTGAACTCACCCCCACCGGCACCGAGCCGGTTCCGGCCGGTGAGCCGGTGACCGCACCCGCCGCGCCGGAGGTTCCCGCCGCCGGGGTGAAGCCGAAGGCGCCGCGTCGGCCGGCGCGTTCTGCTGCGAAGCGGCCGGCCGGGCGCCGTTCGCTGGCGGACCTGCTGACCGAGGCCCGGGCCCTGACCGCGCAGTGGCCCGATAGCAAGATCACCGCCGAGGGGCTGCGCCTCGCTTTGCGCTGCGGAGCGGGGCAGGCCCGCACCCTGCGCGACACCCTGCGCGGTGAGCGCGCCAACGGGCCGGTGTGGCCGCTGGACACCCCGCAGTCCGCCACGGATGCCGAAGGAGAAGCGGCATGAGCACCCCGGGAACCCTTGCGCGCAAGCTCGCCGCGGCCGGCGCGCTGCACGCGCTCGTCAGCCAGTTCGCGACCCTGCCGGACGCCACGATCGAGATCAGGACCATCATCACCCCCGACGAGATCACCGAAGGTCTGCGGGTCTCCCTGCACGACGACATCCGGGCGTTCGAGGCATGGCGGGCCGCGCTGGCCATCGACCCCGACTCGGTCGACGCCGGGTCGCACGGCGGCACGTCGTGGCTGATCACCCTCACCCGCTACGCCGGGGTGCCGGTGGAAGTCGTCGGCTACCTGCCCCGCACACCCGCCGCCCCCCTGCTCGGCACGGCGGCAGTGGCATGAGCACCCTGTTAACCACCCTCGCCGCGGGCGCCCCGCTCGCCGCCGGATGGTCGGGACACCTGTGGTGGCTGCGCCGCCGGCTGGACACCGCCCGGCGTGATCCGCTGACCGGGTTGTGGACCCGGGACGGCTTCACCCGCCGCGCCACCTTGCTGCTGCGCGATCCGCAGGCGGTGGTGGTGCTCGCCGACGTGGACCGCTTCAAACGGGTCAACGACACCCACGGGCACGCCGCCGGCGACGCGCTGCTGAAGGCGACCGCTGAGCGGCTGGCGCACTTCACCGCCCGCGATGGGGTGGCGGGCCGGTTGGGTGGTGACGAGTTCGCCGCGGTGGTCATCGACCGGCACGGCATGGCCGGCGACATGCTCGCCGTACTCGGCTCGGTCCTCGCCCGACCCGCCGCCGGCCTCGACCCGGCCGTGCACACCACCGTTTCCCTGGGCTGGGCCCGCGCCGCAGACTTCCCCGGCGAGACCCTGCCGGACCTGCTGCGCCGCGCGGATGAAGCGATGTACGCGGCCAAACGGGGCCGCGCGGGGGTGCGGCGGGCGGGACTCGGCTCGCTGTTCGCCACGCTGGCCGGTCGTCGGGCGGGACGCCGGGGCACGTCGGGCGGGGTTGCGGCGTGAGCGGGCTGCGGATCGGGTCGCTGTGCACCGGTTACGGCGGTCTGGACATGGCCGTCCAGGCCGTCATCGGCGGGTCGCTGGCCTGGGTCGCGGACAACGACCCCGGCGCCGCCGCGATCCTGGCCCACCACCATCCCGGGGTGCCGAACCTCGGGGACATCACCGCGCTGGACTGGCGCGACGTGCCGCCGGTGGACGTGCTGTGCGGCGGTTATCCCTGCCAGCCCTTCAGCGTCGCCGGCAAGCGGAGAGGAACCGCCGATGAACGGCACATCTGGCCCTTCATTGCCACCGCCCTTGGGGTTCTACGACCCCAACTCGCGGTATTTGAGAACGTCGCGAACCACCTTCGGATTGGATTTGATCAAGTCCTGCGGGACCTTGCCCGCATCGGGTTCGATGCGGAGTGGTGTCTTGTACGCGCGTCGGATGTCGGCGCTGCCCACCAGCGACGGCGACTCATCATCCTTGCCGTTGCTGCCGACGCCGCGGACCTCGGACACCAATGGGGCGGGCCCGCACGGGCAGGGGGGAGCGGACTTGCGCACCACCGTGGGCCTGCTGCCGACCCCCCGCGCGACGGACGGCACGAAGGGAGCGGTCACCCGCACCCCGGGCACGGAGCGCCGGGTGAGGGAGGGCAAGGCGAACCTCGCGGAGTGGGTGCTGAGCCCACCGACTGGGGTCCCTTCGCCCCGGCCGTCCGCCGATGGGAACACGTCACCGGACGCCCCGCGCCCGGCGCAACCGACGCTCTGGGACGCCTGAGCCCGATCCTCGTGGAGTGGTTGATGGGCCTGCCCGAGGGCCACGTCACCGCCGTTCCCGGGCTGTCCCGCGCCCAGCAACTCAAGGCACTGGGCAACGGTGTCGTACCCCGCCAGGCCGAGGCAGCCATACGCGTTCTCACCACGCGCGCCGGCCTCGTCCTCGACGAGCCCGCGCCCGCACGGCGGGCCGCGGCATGAGCACCCCGATCGTCGGCGCCGGCCTGTTCCGCGCGGTGATGGACGCGGCCGGCGGGCGCTGCCACTGCACCGGGCAGTGCGGGCAGTCCCACCGCAGGACCGAAGGCCGCTGCGGTCGCCTCCACGACGGCTACGCCGCCACCCGCGTTGGCACGGTCCGCCTCATCGCCGCACCCGCCGACCCGACCATCGGCGACCTGGCCGCCGCGGCACTTCCCGCCGCTGAACTGCGCGCCTGGTGCCCGGGCTGCTTCACCGCCGCCCGCCGTACCGCGCAGTGCGCGGTCACCCATATCCCCTCGACGGATCAGTGCAGCCTGTTCGACTTCTGACCCGGGGCCCGGCCCTCCACCGACCAAAGCGACGGCCGGGCCCCTCACCATTCCATTTCTGGAAGGAACCAGCAGTGAATCACGAGGAAGAGAACGAACTCTTCAACCGGCTCGAAGCCGACCTGACAGCCGACTTCGGCCCCGACCGGTCGGCAGACCCGGACACCAACGTGGTCGATCTCGGCAAGGCGCGATCAGCTCGTTCCGAGTCGGGCGACGCGTCGGGCGACTCCGGCCCGTTGGAGTCGGGCGACGCGTCGGATGATGGGTCGGGCGACCCGACCGCTCGGGTGTTGGTGGACGGTCCGGTTGCGGCCGGGCCCGGTTACCTGGGCCGGTTGATGGGTGCCAGGCGTCGGGCGGCGCTGCCGCCGTGGCTGCGCTCCGCAGCCGAGTTCAAGACGGCCGCCCGGTGGACGGCCGGTCATTACGCGCACCTGGCCGCCTATCACGGCCTGCGCTCCCCCTACTACGCCGGCCGCCTGGCGTTGCAGTCGCCGCGCGGCGCCGCGAAGTTCGTGGGCGGCTCGGTGCGGTGGCTGGCCGATCGGGAGGGTGAGCCGGTCCGCCTCGCGGCGGTCCGCCGCGAGGATGCGGGCGAGTATCTGAAGCTGTCGCGGCAGCGCGACAACCGGGTGCGGCTGCGCACCCTGGTCGCGGTGCTCGCCGCCTTCATCGGAGTCGGGTCGGCGCTGGCGATGTACGTGCTGGCGCCGGGCTGGCTGCAAGCCGTCGCGGTCGGCACCATCGTGCTCGCCATGGGAGTAGCCGGCAGCCGGGCGGACGCGCCGGTCGTCACCCGCGCGGTGGAACTACCCAGCGCCCCCAAGCTGACCAGTGACATCGTGCTGCGCGCCCTGGGAGCACTCGGCATTCCCGCGATCAACCAGGCGCAGGGCAAGGGCAGAGACGGCTTCGCGTTCACCGCCCCCATCACCCGCGACGGGCCCGGATGGCGCGCCGAAGGCGATCTCCCCTACGGCGTGACCGTCACCGACGTGATCGAGCGCCGTGACCGGCTCGCGTCCGGTCTGCGCCGACCGCTGGGGTGCGTGTGGCCGGAAGCGGTGCCGGATGAGCACACCGGGCGGCTGGTGATGTGGGTGGGGGATCAGGACATGTCCACCGCCCGCAAGCCAGCGTGGCCGCTGCTGAAGTCCGGTTCGGTGGACCTGTTCAAGCCCGTGGCGTTCGGCACCGACCAGCGTGGCCGGTGGGTGGAGATCACCCTGATGTACATCGCGGCCGTCATCGGCGCCATCCCCCGCATGGGCAAGACGTTCCTGCTGCGGCTGCTGCTGCTCATCGCCGCACTCGATGTGCGCGCTGAGCTGCACACCTACGACCTAAAAGGCACCGGCGACCTCGATCCAGTCGGCGAGCGCGTCTCCCACCGGCACCGAGCCGGCGACGATGACGAGGACATCGAATACGCGCTCGCGGACCTGCGGGAAGTCCGCGGCGAGTTGCGGCGGCGGGCGAAGATGATCCGGTCCCTGCCCCGGGACATCTGCCCCGAATCCAAGGTGACCAGCGAGTTGGCGAGCCGGCCGAAGCTGGGGTTGCACCCGATCGTGATCGGGGTGGACGAGTGCCAGGTGTGGTTCGAGCACCCCAAGCACGGGGCGGAGTTCGAAGAGATCTGCACCGACCTGGTCAAGCGCGGCCCCGCCACCGGCATCGTGCTGCTGCTGGCCACCCAGCGCCCGGACGCCAAAGCCCTGCCCACCGGCATTTCCGCGAACGCGTCGGCCCGGTTCTGCCTGAAGGTCATGGGCCAGTTGGAAAACGACATGGTCCTGGGCACGTCGTCGTACAAGCGGGGCATCCGGGCGACGATGTTCTCCTGGAAGGACAAGGGCATCCACTACTTCGTGGGTGAAGGCGCCGACGCACGGATCGTCTCTTCCGCCTACGTCGACGCACCCACCGCGGAAGCGATCGGCCTGCGCGCCCGCACGCTCCGCGAGACCGCCGGGACGCTGTCCGGGCACGCGCTCGGGGAAGCCTTCGAGGCGTCCGAGTCGGCCGGGTACGACCTGCTGCGGGACATCCTCGCGGTGGTCCCGGCCGAAGAGCCCAAGGTGTGGTCCGAGACAGTCACCGCCCGCCTGGCCGACCTGCGCCCCGACGTCTACGGCGGCTGGGACCCCGAAGGGCTGGCCGCCGCGCTGAAGCCGTTCGGGGTGGCCACGGTTCAGGTGTGGGGCAAGACCGACGCCGGCAAGGGCGCCAACCGCAAGGGCGTCGAGCGGGCCCGCATCACCGACGTTGTTGCGGAGCGTGACGGAAACCGGGACGCGGGCTAGATGCTTCCGCCGCTAGACCTAGCGGCATACCCCGCTAGGTCTAGCGGCACCGCTAGCGCCCCATCCGGCCGCTGAGCAGGTTCCTATCCTCTAGCGGCCCACCTGCGAAAACCCCTGAACAGCCCCAGAAGGGCCCGTCATGACCCTCATCCTCGCCGCTAGCCTCCTCCTCCTACTCCTCACGCTCGGTTACGCCGGAGTGTGTGCGGTCTCGCCGTTCGGCAAGTGCCGCAAGTGCAACGGACTCGGCTTCGCGCTCGCCACCGACCGCCGCGGCAAGCCCAAGCGCGGCAAGCACTGCCGCCGCTGCAACGGCCACGGCATCCGCATACGCACCGGCCGCCACCTCTTCAACGCCTGGCGCGACACCTACGACCGCGGCACCACCCCGACCACCCCCAACGCCCCCACCGTCAGCCCGTTCACCCGCACCCCGGGAGACCGCCCGTGATCCTGTCCGTCTCCGCCGTGCTGCTCTTCGGCACCGGCACCGCCCTGGCCATCCGCTTCAAGTCCACCTCGTTCGGCGCCGCGGTCGTGGTCTTCCTCTTCGGCTTCTACGCCGCCGCCACCGGCGCCGCCGGACCCATCACCCAGCTCGTCACCGCCACCGCCCACGCCATCGGACAGATGCACTGACACCGATCGGAGGGCACCACCACCCATGACCCCCACCCGCACCCCCGCGCCGCTCGTCTGCATCGACACCGACCACCCATCCGACCTCGACGGCATCGGCGAACTCGCGGCCGGACTCGTTGACGAGATCACCCGCTACCTCGCCGAACAACGCCACACCGCACACCCGCTCGTCACCGCCACCACGCAAGAACTGGTGGCGGACGCGCTCGCCACCCGTACCCCGGCCGTGCCTGCCGCCGTTCCGGCCGGACCGGTGCTGCCGGGAGGGTTGTGGCGGCTGCTGCCCGATCGGCTGCTCTCGCTGCACCCCGCCCGCCGCGGCGAAGGCATCGCCCGGCTGCGCATCACCACCGCCGAACACCTCGACCTCACCGCGCTCGTCTTGGAGCGGTGGGGCTGGGGCCAGACAGGTAGCCGAACCCGTTCGGCCATTGGGCGGCGCTGCATCCTCGGAGCCCAGCACGCCATCTTCCGCCTCGGCTACGGCACCGAACACACCGCCGTGGACGCCGGCCGACAGATACAGGCCGTACTCACCGATCGCGGCATCACCACGCCGTATCCGCAGTGGAACGAACAGGCCCACGTCGGCGCCGAACAGGCGCTCGCCGTAGTGCGCGCCGCCGCTGCCACTGCCCGCACCTGAATCCGCCCGGCGCTCACCGCCCCGGACGGGCCCATTGCGCTACCCACCGGCACACCAACACCACGATCAACACGAACGTGGCCATGGTGACGCCGGTCACCGCGGATTCACCCCAGCCGTGATGGTCCCCCCAGCGGCTCCACGCGGTGAACAACCCCACCTCGACACCCCACGCACCCACCATCACCCACCACCGCCGAGGTCTCATGCCCGGCGCCTACCCCGCCCGGGACGACCGCACCTCTCGCCAAAGACACGCGGCCGTCCCGGTTTCTCCGCTCCACGGCAAGGAACAGGAGACCACCAGCATGCCCCAACCCGTCCCCACCGAACCGCTGGCCACCGCTCTCGCGCTCGCCGCCTCCGGCGTCCCTGTACTGCCCCTGCGCGCAGGGAAGATGCCGTTCGGGAACTGCCCCGCCTGCACTCGGAGCGCGTGCGGCGGCCGGCCGAACATGCTCACCGCGGGCCCCTGCGAGTGCCCGGCGCCCTGCCACGGATGGGCCGCCGCCACCACCGACCCAACCGAGATCACCTCCCCGCCTTGGGCCCTGGCATGGCGGCAGGCCGTGGCGGTCGCCTACCACCCCGGTGGCGCCGGGCTGACCGTGGTGGACCTCGACAACACCGCGGCCATCACCTGGGCCCGCGCCAACCTCCCCGCAACCCGCACCGTGCCCACCACCCGCGGCGAGCATTGGATCTACCGCGGCGGCATGCGCTCTTCCAACGCGATCCGCCCCGGCATGGACATCAAATCCTGGATGTCCTACGCCCGTTGGCTCGGCCCCGGCACCGGCACGGTGACGGTCCTGCCGGAGGCCGTGCGCACGCTGGCCGTGAAGGAACCCAGCGCTGTCCGGCCGACGACCGTCACCGTGCCCGCGCCGGCCGAGGGTGGGCAGTGCCGTCACCGCACCCCCGCGTATCTGGACCGCGGCATTGCCATGGCCGAACAGCGCATCACCGCCGCGTCCGAGGGTGTGCACGCCACCGTCTACCGGACGTTCCTTGCCGTGCTGTCCGCCCATGGCCGGTGCGGCTGCCTCGGTGAAGCCCACATCGCGCGGCTGTTCATCGCCGCACAGGCCAAAGGGGAATCGGCCCGGCACTGCACCGACGCGTGGACCAACGCCCGCGCCCGGTTGGGGGTGTAGCCGTGTCCGAGGACGAGAAGACCCCCGGCCGCGAGGTCATTACCGACTACGCGCAAGAGCACTTTCGGTACTTCCGCACCGCGGAGGGCACCGTCTACGCGCAGAAGAACAGCCACCCGGTGGCCCGGCCGATCCGCTCGCAGGGCACGACGGGCAGCCACCGCCAGGAACTCATGGTCGGGCTGTTCAGGGACGGGCGCGGTGTGTTCAACGGCACTGCGCTGAAAGAGGCGTTGGACCTGATTGAAGCGCTCGCGCTGACCGAGGACGTGCAGCCGGTCAACATCCGGGTGGCCCCCGGATTCGACGGGGCGACGTGGCTGGACCTGGGCCGGGACGACGGACGGTCCGTGCGTATCCACCCCGCCGGGTGGGACATCCTCATCCCCGACCCACGGGAAGTGTGCTGGCGGCGAACCCAGCTCACCGGGGAACTCCCCCTGCCCGTCAAGGACACCGACGGCAAGGGCATCGACCTGCTGCTCAGGTTGTGCAACTTCGCCACCGCGGAGACCGAGTGCCTGGCCCTGGCGTGGCTGATCGGCTGCCTCGGGCCGTCCGTGCCGGTGCCGGCGCCGTTCCTCACCGGGCCGCAGGGGGCGGGGAAGTCCACCGGGGGGCGGATGCTCATCCGGATCATCGAGGGCATGAGCGGAGACCTGCGCCGGGCACCGAAGGATGAGGAGAACCTGATCGCGGCGGTGGCGGCCGGATGGGTAACGGCTCTCGACAACCTGTCCCACATGACCCCGGACCTGTCCGACGCGATGTGCTGCATCGTGACCGGCGCGGAGAGCGTCAAGCGGGCCCTGTTCACCGACGGGGACGTGTTCCGCGCCCGCTACCGCCGGCCGCTGCTCCTGACGGGTATCGATGTGGGAGTCATCCGCCCGGACCTTGCCGAACGGCTGCTGCCGCTGCGTTTGGAGCGGCCCCGCGTGCGGCGCACTGAGGCGGAGTTGTGGGCGGAGTACGCGGAGGTGCTGCCTGTCGTTCTCGGGTCTCTGCTGGACCTGACGGTCAAGGTCCGCAGCGTTGCGGTGGAGACTCCCACCGATCTGCGGATGGCGGACTTCGCCCACCTGTGCGCGCAGCTCGACGCGGCCACCGGCCTCGGAGCGCTGGGCGCCTACCGGGCCAGTCTGGACGACCTCAACGACGACGTGATCGAGGGTGATCTCCTCGCGCAGACCGTCCTGCGCCATGCCGAGACCATCACCCCGGGCGCGGCTCAGCGGATGACCTCCACCGAGTGGCTGCACGGCCTCAGCCGCCTCTACAGCGGCGACGAACTGCGCCCCCTGCCCAAAGGCTGGCCCACTACCGGCAAAGTCCTCTCCGACCGCCTCAAGCGCCTTCAGCCCACCCTTGCCGCCCGCGGCGTCATCATCGACACCGGCCGCACCAGCGAAGGCCGCTACCTCGAAATCACCCGCCCCGCCGCACCACCCCCACACCGGCAACAGCCCGCGTTCTGAACCGGGTCGGTTCCGACCGGAACAAGCAAGAGGAGCACCACCGGCCCTGCGTGCTCCTCTTGCAGTTCGGCGCACCGCGCCACCCGGTGGTCGCGCCGCGAAGCGGCTCCTTCTTCACGCTTGAAGCGGCACCGCACTACAGCGGGACACCCTCTCTTTTGTCCTAAGAGGGAAGACGCTGCGTCACCTGCGTCATGCAAGCCGGAAAACGGCACCTGACCTGCTGCAACAGCCATGACGCAGACACCGGCCCCTGCGTCATCCTGCGTCATCTGCGTCACCCGATGACGCAGCCCATGACGCTGCGATGACGCACCCCTCGGCCGCTGCGTCACCCGAAACCGCAGGTCAGAAGCCTGAATGACGCGGATGACGCAATGACGCAGAAATCCACACCTCGGACACACGCGAGTCCCGAAGCAAAATCCCACCCGAAGAGTCCTCAGGAGCCGCCGGCGTGCCTGTACTCCCCGACCACTTCCTCACCCCCGAAGAACTCGCCGAGATCCTGCGCCTGCCGAGCGTCGAAACCGTCTACGCCTGGCGTAAGAAGCGCACCGGCCCACCCGGATTCCGCGCCGGAAAACACCTGCGCTACGACCCCGAAGCCGTACGCGCGTGGATCAACGGGCAGAGCGAAGCCGCTTAGCCACTACATCCAAACCGAGTTCACCGCGGCCGGTGGCGAGCAGCCCGCTCGCCACCGGCCGCCGCCATGCCTCAAGGAGTCGCCCACCATGGCAGGCCACATCCAAGACCGCTGGTACAAGACCGAACAGAATCCCGACGGCAAGACCATCCGCGTCAAAACTGACCGCTACGGCACCGGCATGCGCTACCGGGCCCGGTACATCGGTCCGGACGGAACGGAGCTGAGCAAGTCCTTTCCGGACCGGCAACGGCGCCTCGCCGAAGAGTGGCTAGCCCAGACCAACGCGGACATGACACGCGGTACCTACGTCGATCCCAAGGCCGGCCGTACGACATTCCGTCAGTTCACCCTGCGCTGGCTGAACTCCCAGACGACCGACCTGACAACTCAGGTCGCCGTGGAGACTCGCCTCAGGCTCCACGTCCTGCCGCGGATCGGCACCCGTCCGCTCGACTCGTTCCGGCCGTCCCACATTCAGGCGCTCGTCAAGGCGCTGGAAGACGATCCGATGTCCGGCGGATACGCGCGGATCATCTACGGCAACGTCCGCGCTGTTCTCTCCGCAGCGGTGGACGACGGACTGTTGAACCGGAATCCGTGCAACGCCAAGTCCGTGCGACCGCCCGCCATCAGCGCGGCTCGCTTGGTGCCCTGGCTTCCGGAACAGGTGCTCGCGGTGCGGGCGGCCCTCCCCCAGCGGTACCGGGCGATGGTGGACGTGGCCGGCGGTTGCGGACTGCGGCAAGGCGAGATCATCGGTCTCGCCGAAGACGACGCGATCGATTTCGAGGCGGGGACCTTACACGTGGTGCGGCAAGTGAAGCTCATCCGTGGCAAGGCCGTGTTCGCCCCGCCGAAGTGCAACAAGGAACGGGACGTGCCCTTGCCCGGGTCCGTCGCCGCCGCGATCCGCTCGCACGTGGACGACTGCAAGCCGGTCGCGGTCACGCTCCCGTGGAAGAAGCCGGACGGGCCGCTCGTCACCAAGCGGTTGTACTTCTCCAACCAGGCCGGCGGGATCGTCTGGCGCAGTAACTTCAACATCCAGGAGTGGAAGCCCGCGCTTGCCGCTGCTGGCCTCATCCCGACACCCGAGCTGGGCAAGCCCTACGACTCCGCGCGGGAGCACGGCATGCACGCGCTGAGGCACTTCTACGCGTCGGTGTTGCTGGACGCTGGAGAGAGCATCAAGGCTGTGAGCGAGTACCTGGGCCATGCGGACCCCGCACTGACCCTCCGGGTGTACGCACACCTCATGCCGAGCAGCCGGGAACGGGCCCGCCGCGCGATCGATCGAGTATTCGTCAAATCGTAGGCAGCACCCTGGCGTACGCCTGCGATGGCCTAGACCCGTACTATCCCCCGACCCTTCGAATCAAAGGTACGACAGGCCCTGACAGAGTCAACCCCCTTGTTACGAGTGGGGTTGATTTGCGAATCCATGGCGCGTAGGGAAGAATCTGACGCGCGGCCAGGTCCGCCAGCCCAGCAAAAAGCCACCCGCTTGCTTCTGACACACACGGGTGGCCTGGGTTCCCACTTCGAGAAAGTAGGCACCACCGACATTATGAACAAACGTCCGCGACAAAGCCAGTCGCCCGCCATGCCCCCCTCTGGTGACGGTCTTGCCTACGTCGGTGCTCTTGTAGCAGGAGTGATTCTCATCTACGCAGGGCGAACAACCCCGGCGGAGGCATCCCTCTACGTGGCGCCGTTCCTGGTGGTCTTCCGCAGGGGGCCGTCTCGTTGATCCCCGGGTGCTCTCGCCACGCGACGGCCCGGTGGCGGCCCCCCGCCTAAACAGAAGCCCTCTACCAGCCACAAAGCTGCTGGTAGAGGGCTTCTCAGCGCTCGCCCGACACTAGTTCTCCGGGCACAGGCATGATGCCTCCCAGTCTCTCAGACCCGGCGCACCGGCCCGCCCGTTCGCGGGGTGACGGTCGTCTCCGGCGGCTCGTGGCGGACGTGGCGGTCCGGGGCGGTCGTCTGACGGCCCGGGGACGACCCGAGCGGATGAGAACCCGGCCGCCCGCCGCGACGGCTGCTCGCTCCCGACAAAGCATGCCCAACCGGCCCTCGTCGGACAGCTGACCGCCGCGTTCGCGCTTGCGGCGTCCGGCGTCCCTGCGCGGCTCCTGCGCGAGGGCCGGCTTCGTGATCGGGAGGTGGGTGGTCAGCCCTGGCCGACGAACAGGACGAGGAGGAGCCAGACCACCGGGGCGGTGGGCAGCAGGGAGTCCAGGCGGTCCATGATGCCGCCGTGGCCAGGGAGGAGGGTGCCCATGTCCTTGATGCCCAGGTCGCGCTTGATCATGGATTCGCCGAGGTCGCCCAGGGTGGCGCTGGTGGCGGCGGCCAGGCCGAGCAGGATGCCCTGCCACCAGCGGCCGTCGTCGATGAAGAACTGCATGAGCAGGGCGCCGGCGATCATCGCGAAGGACATCGCGCCGGCCAGGCCCTCGCGGGTCTTGCCGGGGCTGATGCGCGGGGCGAGGCGGTGGCTGCCGAAGCGCCAGCCGACCGCGTAGGCACCGGTGTCGGAGACGACGGTGAGCAGGAGGAAGACCAGCACCCGGCGCGGGCCGTCGTCGGCGGCCAGCATCATCACCACAAAGGTGGCCAGGAAGGGCACATAGAAGACCGTGAAGACGCCCGCGGTGACGTCCCGGAGGTAGTCCTCGGCGGGCCGCGTCATCCGCCAGACCAGGACGGCCAGCGCGGTGAGCGCCGTCGACACCCACGCGCCGTCCGCGCCCCACACGTAGCCGGCCACGACCATGGCCACCCCGCCCACCGCGAGCGGGATCAACGGCGCCCGGATGCCCTTGCGTTCGGCGAGCCGGGAGGTCAGCTCCCAGACACCGACCACCACCGCGGCCACCACCACGCCGACGAAGACGGCCTTGACGATGAAGAGCGCGGCGATGATGACCACACCGAGCCCGACGCCGACCCCTATCGCGGCCCGCAGATTGCGCCCCGCGGACTTCTTGGCGGGTGCCGGCCCGGGCTGCGGCTGCTCGGACGGCGGCTGCGTGGCGGGCGGCGGAGGTGGCGGCATGGAAGGAGTCTTCCTCCTGGCCCCGGTCCCCGTCGCGGAACCCGCCGTATGCGGAGGTTCCACCACGTGGCCGGCGCGTGGCGAAGCGCCCCAGGAAGAGTCGTTCACGGAGCTTCGCCTCGCGTCGTCGTGGTCGGTGGTGGGCGTTAGTGGTGGGCGTCGGTGGTGGCATCTGAGGTGGGCGAGTGGTGGGCGCCCGGCGGCTGGTGGCGTCGGCCGGCGGCGCCCCCCGGGGCGCCGGGGGAACGGACATGGCCGCGGGTGCCCGCACCGGAAACGTACCGGCGTCCGCTGCCCCGCGGGTGCGCAGGAGGCTCAGACCTCCAGCAGCTCCGTCTCCTTGTGCTTGAGCAGCTCGTCCACCTGGGCCACGTACTTCGTGGTGGTGTCGTCCAGCTCCTTCTCCGCGCGGCGCACCTCGTCCTCACCGGACTCGCCGTCCTTGACCAGCTTGTCAAGGGTTTCCTTGGCCTTGCGGCGGACGCTGCGGATGGAGATCTTGGCGTCCTCGGCCTTCGTCTTGGCGACCTTGATGTAATCCCGACGGCGCTCCTCGGTGAGCTGCGGGAAGACCACCCGGATGATACGGCCGTCATTGCTCGGGTTGACGCCGAGATCGGAATTGCGGATCGCCTCTTCGATGTTGCGCAGGCTGCTGCTGTCGAAGGGGGTGATCACCGCCATCCGCGGTTCGGGCACCGCGAAGGACGCCAGCTGGTTGATCGGGGTGATGGTGCCGTAGTACTCGGCCACGATCTTGTTGAACATCGCCGGGTGCGCACGGCCGGTCCGGATCGCCGCGAAGTCGTCCTTGGCGACGATGACGGCTTTCTCCATCTTCTCCTCGGCTTCGAGGAGGGTCTCTTCAATCACCATGTGCTCCTGGTATTCAGAAGGCAGAGCCTGGTCCCTGCGCGCGTCTTTCCTGCACGGTGTCCGACCGGCAGCGTGTTGTCCATCCCCGCCCCGGCCAAGCCGGCCGCGGGTCCGGTGTCGGGCGTCCGGGCCGCCGTCACGCCCGGGTGCCCCGGTCGTTGACCAGCGTGCCGATCTTCTCACCCTTGACGGCCCGCGCGATGTTGCCCTCCGCGAGCAGCTCGAAGACCAGGATCGGCAGCTTGTTGTCCTGGCACAGGGTGATCGCGGTGAGGTCGGCGACCCGCAGGTCACGGGCGATCACCTCGCCGTACTCCAGCGCGTCGAACTTCACCGCGTCCGGGTTGAGCTTGGGATCGGAGTCGTAGACGCCGTCCACGCCGTTCTTGCCCATCAGCATGGCGGTCGCCTCGATCTCCAGGGCCCGCTGGGCGGCGGTGGTGTCGGTGGAGAAGTACGGCATGCCCATCCCGGCGCCGAAGATCACCACCCGGCCCTTTTCCAGATGCCGCACGGCCCGCAGCGGGATGTAGGGCTCGGCGACCTGGCCCATGGTGATCGCGGTCTGCACCCGGGTCTCGATGCCCTCCTTCTCCAGGAAGTCCTGGAGGGCCAGGCAGTTCATCACCGTGCCCAGCATGCCCATGTAGTCGGAGCGGGCCCGGTCCATGCCGCGCTGCTGGAGCTCCGCGCCGCGGAAAAAGTTGCCGCCGCCGACGACCAGCGCGATCTCGTAGCCGTCCCTGACCACCGCGGCGATCTCCCGGGCGATGGCGTGCACGACGTCGGGATCGACGCCCAGGCCACCTCCTCCGGCGAACGCCTCACCGGACAGCTTCAGCAGGTAGCGGCGGCGCGCGACACCGCTGCGGGTGCCGGTGTCCGGGTCGTGCGGCTGGTCGGCTCGGGGGTTGTCGGCGCCATCGTCCATCGGGGTCTCCTCGTGCACGTACAAAGGAGGCCATTGCCGCGGGTCCTCGGGGGTTCCCTGGACGGCAATGGCCTCCTCGTCACATCTGCGGCCGGCCGGCGGGCGGCCGACCGCGTACGACCCTAGCGGGGCCGTCGGACATTCGTCGGCCAGACGCCTCGGCGGGCCGAGGGTCTGCCGCCGGGGTGGTCAGACGCCGACGCGGAAGCGGGCGAAGCGCTTGAGCTTCACACCGGCCTCGTCCAGGACCTTCTGGACCGTCTTCTTGGCGTCCTTGGCGAACGCCTGCTCCACGACGACGTTCTCCTTGAAGAAGCCGTTGACGCGGCCTTCGACGATCCGGGCCAGGGCTGCCTCGGGCTTGCCCTCCTCGCGGGCGGTGGCCTCGGCGACCCGGCGCTCGTTCTCCACCGTCTCGGCGTCGATCTCGTCGCGGCTCAGGTACTTCGGGGCGAACGCCGCGATGTGCTGCGCGATGTCCTTGGCGGTCTGCGCGTCGGCCTTGTCCAGCTCGACCAGCACGCCGACCTGCGGCGGCAGGTCCGGGCTGGTGCGGTGCAGGTAGGAGGCGACGTAGCCGTCGGTGAACTGGGCGAAGCGGTCGAGCACGATCTTCTCGCCGAGCGTGGCGTTGGCCTCGTCCACGTAGGCCTGGACGGACTGGCCGTCCTTGATCTCGGAAGCGAGCAGCGCCTCGATGCCGGCCGGCTTGCTGGCGGCGATGTGCTCGGCGACGGCCTCGGCGACGGCGACGAACTTGTCACCCTTGGCGACGAAGTCGGTCTCGCACTTCAGCTCGACCAGCACGCCCTCGGAGTTGTCGGCGGCGATCAGGGACACCACGGCGCCGTTGGAGGCCGAGCGGCCCTCGCGCTTGGTGACACCCTTCTGGCCCTTGACGCGGAGGATCTCGACGGCCTTGTCCAGGTCGCCTTCGGCCTCGGTGAGGGCGTTCTTGCAGTCCATCATGCCCGCAGCGGTGAGCTCGCGGAGTTTCTTGACGTCGGCGGCGGTGAAGTTCGCCATGGGTTTAGGTCTCTTCCCGAATGGTCGGTGGCTCTACGGGTCAACGGCGGGGGCGTGGGCCCCCGCCGTCGTCACGCGTGGTTCTCGTCGTGCTGCTGTGCGGCGGGCTGCGGTGGCCTGCCGGACGGCTGCCGGAAGGCTCAGGCCTGCTCGGCGTCGCCCTCGGTGGCCGGGGCCTCGCTGGCCGGGGCCTCGGTGGCGGCCTCGACGGCCGGCTCCTCGGTGGCCGGCGACTCCGCAGCGGCTTCGGCCGGAGCGTCGGCCTCGGCCGGCGCCTCGGTCTCGGCGGCGGCCTCGACGGCGGGGGCCTCGGCAGAGGTCTCGCCCTCGGAGTCGGCCTTCTTCTCGCCCTCGAGCAGGTCCCGCTCCCACTCCGCGAGCGGCTCGGCGACGCCTTCGGTCTTCTTGTCGTTCAGCGCGGCGCCGGACCGGGAGATCAGACCCTCGGCGACGGCGTCGGCGATCACGCGGGTGAGCAGCGTGACGGAACGGATCGCGTCGTCGTTGCCCGGGATCTTGTAGTCGACCTCGTCGGGGTCGCAGTTGGTGTCCAGGATCGCGACGACCGGGATACGGAGCTTGCGCGCCTCACCGACGGCGATGTGCTCCTTCTTGGTGTCCACGATCCAGACGGCGCTCGGCACCTTCTGCATCTCGCGGATACCGCCCAGGGTCTTCTCCAGCTTGTCCTTCTCGCGGGACAGGACCAGCAGTTCCTTCTTGGTCAGGCCGGAGGCGGCCACGTCCGTGAAGTCGATCTCCTCGAGCTCCTTGAGGCGCTGCAGGCGCTTGTAGACCGTCGAGAAGTTCGTGAGCATGCCGCCCAGCCAGCGCTGGTTGACATACGGCATGCCGACGCGGGACGCCTGCTCGGCGATGGCCTCCTGCGCCTGCTTCTTGGTGCCGACGAACATGATGGAGCCGCCGTGCGCGACGGTCTCCTTGACGAACTCGTAGGCGCGGTCGATGTACGACAGCGACTGGAGCAGGTCGATGATGTAGATGCCATTGCGCTCGGTGAAGATGAAGCGCTTCATCTTCGGGTTCCAGCGACGGGTCTGGTGCCCGAAGTGGACGCCGCTCTCGAGCAGCTCCCGCATCGTGACGACGGCCATGGCCGTACTCCTTGATGTGCTCGGTTACCGCGGCCGCCGGACGGCGGTCGCGCCTGACGCCCCGACGCGCCGTGCCACGAGGGACCGAGGGGCGCGGCCACCGCCCCTGAACGGGGGTGGGTGGCGGGGCGTGCGAAGTCGATCCGGTGACCCGAATCGCCATAGGAAGTGTACGGGACGGGCGGAGTACCAGGCGACACCCGAGTTATCCACAGCCCCCCGACCAAGATCGTCCCGGCCGCCCCCCGATCCGCGATCATCACCCCATGACCCTCACCACGATCTGCCTGACGCTTCTCACCACCGCCCTGCTGACCGCCGCTCCGGCCCTCGGCGCCGACCCGGGTCCGACGCGTACGCCGACCCCGGCCCGATCCGCGGCGGGTCCGGGCGCCGGTCCGGGCTGTACGGCCGCGCGCTGCTGGCCGGTGGCGGGGCCCGGAGCGGGCGGAAGACCGCTGGTCCTGCGGGCCTTCGACCCGCCCGCGACGCCGTGGGCGGCGGGGCACCGCGGGGTGGATCTGCGCGCCGGGCCCGGCGCCGTGGTGCGCGCCGCAGCGGCGGGCCGGGTCGCTTTCAGCGGGGAGGTCGGCGGCACACCGGTGGTCGTCGTCGAGCTGCCCGGGGGTCTGCGCACCACCTATGAACCGGTGCGCGGCAGTGTGTCGGTGGGCGCCGCGGTGCCGGCCGGCGGACCGGTGGGCGTACTGGCCGGCCGGCTGCCGCACTGCCCGGGATCCTGCCTGCACTGGGGTCTGCTCTGCGGCGACATCTACCTGGACCCGCTGACGCTGCTGCCGCCGTCCCTGCGCCGGTCGGAGCCGTCGAGGCTGCTGCCGCTGGGGCGGGCGCGGTCGGCCGGGGCGTAGCGGCACCGGGGGGAGGGGGTGGGGGGGCGGGGGGGAGGCCCCCGGGGTCAGTGGACTGTCAGCGGGAGACGCCGTGAAGTGCCATCGCCACCGCGGCCTCGATGATCCGCTCGGGGTGCTCGGCCGCGCCGAGTTCGATGCGGCGAACGGCGGCGTCGACGGTGCCTTGGAGCAGCATGGCGATCAGCCGGGGTTCGTCGTGGCCGAGGTCGGACAGGGCGGCGCCGACCATGGCGACCAGGCCGCCGTGCGCGGCTCGGATCTTCTCCCGGGCGCCGGCGTCCAGTTCGCCGGCCGAGATGGCGACGACCGCGCGGTGCCGGCGGTCGCCGACCAGGCCGAGCTGGGCGCGGACGTATGCCTCGATCTGGCCTTCGGGGGTGTCGGCGGCGGCCATGGCGGCTTCGACTTCGGCGGCCCAGACCGGGAAGTCGACCGCGCACAGTTCCTCCACCACGGCGGCGCGGGAGCGGAAGTACTCGTAGACCGAGGAGCGGGCCAGGCCGGTGCGCTCGGCCAGGGCCGGGAAGGTGAGGGCTTCGGTGCCGCCCTCGGAGAGCAGCGCGCGGGCGGCGTCCAGCAGGGCGCGGCGCTGCATCGTCCGGTGTTCGGCCACCGAGGCCGCTCGAATCCTGGGCATTGCTCCACTGTAGACAGTCCGCCCGCATGTCAGCGGCCGACGTCGGCCAGCTTTGCCCGGAGTTGGAGCACCGATTTGGTGTGGATCTGGCTGACGCGGCTTTCGGTGACTCCGAGTACCTGCCCGATTTCTGCGAGAGTGAGGCCCTCGTAGTAGTAGAGGGTGACGACGGTTTTCTCGCGTTCGGGCAAGGTGTTCACGGCGCGGGCGAGCAGGCGGCGCAGTTCGCGGTCCTCGGCGACTTCGACGGGATTGTCGGCGCCGGTGTCCTCCAGGGTGTCGACGAGGCTGAGCCGGCCGCCGCCGTCGCTGCCGGCGTGCAGCAGCTCTTCCAGGGCGACGACGTTGGCCAGGGACAGTGCGCTGAAGACGCCGTGCAGTTCCTCCAGGCCGACACCCATTTCGGCGGCGACCTCGTGTTCGCTGGGGGTGCGGCGCAGTTTCGCTTCGAGGGTGGCGTAGGCGCGTTCGACGGCGCGGGCTTTTTGCCGCACCGAGCGGGGGATCCAGTCCAGGGCGCGCAGTTCGTCGATCATGGCGCCGCGGATGCGGGTGATGGCGTAGGTCTCGAATTTGATGGCGCGCTCGGGGTCGAACTTCTCGATGGCGTCGATCAGTCCGAACACTCCGGAGGAGACGAAGTCGGCTTGTTCGACGTTGGCCGGCAGTCCGACGCTGACCCGTCCTGCCACGTACTTCACCAGTGGCGAGTAGTGCAGGATCAGTTGTTCCCGCAGCCGTGCGTCCCCCGTGGACTTGTAGGTCCGCCACAGCGCGTCGAGCGATGTGGGGGCGGCGGGCCGGGTGGCGGTCGGGGCGGCGGTCGTTGCCGTCGTCCGCTGCGGCCCGGGGGTGTGCTGGGGCATGCGTCGTTGTGAGCCGTTCTGCCGTGGCGTTGTCATCGGGGTGGTGGGAAAATCGAGCCTCCGCGAGCGTAGCGTGACCATAGTGTCGCTCATTGCTACGGCTTCCGTGTGGGACATGCGCAGATACGTTCCTCTACGGCGGCGGGGGCTGCGGGCCGAGTGCGGGGCCCGGCGTGGGGGCAAGGCTGCCCACCATCGCGCCATCATGCGGGCCTGGCGGGCGGCTCAGGGCCGGTCCTGCGATCGTGGCAGGTCAGAGCGTTTCGCTGTCACCTGATGGTGTAGGGGCGGCGTCAACCATCGCGATTCGACGTGGGGTTTCGGGTGGTACGGACCAATGTCCAGCGGCCTTTGTGGCGTTCGACGAAGCCGAGGGCCTGCAATTCGTAGAGCCGGCCGAGCGTGTCCCGGGCGGTGGCGCCGGCCGCCGTCGCGATGTCCTCGGTGTCCGCGTGGCCGTGGGCGGGCAGGGCGTCGAGGACGCGGGCGGTGGGGGCGGGCAGCCGGTCGCGCGGCAGGATCGGGCCGTGCCGGGCGGGGGCGAGGTCGGCGCCGATCTCCCCGACGAGTTCGGCGACTTCGGCCGCGTCGGTGACCACGAGGGCGTCCGCGCGCAGCAGTTCGTGCACTCCCTCGGACAGGCCGCTGGTGCAGGGGCCGGGGATGCCCATGGTGACGCGGCCCAGGGCGGCGGCTCGGCGGGCGGTGATCAGGGATCCGCTGCGGTAGCGGGCCTCGACCACGACGGTGCCGCGGGTGAGGGCGGCGATGACCCGGTTGCGCAGCACGAATCTGGCCCGGGTGGGGTGGTCGCCCGGCGGCAGTTCGCCGATCAGCAGGCCGTGTTCGGCGATCTGCCCGATCAGTTGGGCGTTGCCGGGCGGGTAGGGCACGTCGACGCCGCTGGCGACCACGCCGATGGTGGCGCCGCCGGCGGCCAGGGCGCTGCGGTGTACGACGGCGTCGATGCCGTAGGCGGCGCCCGAGACGACCGCCCAGCCCGCGGCGGACAGTCCGGCGCCGAGCCGGGCGGCCATGTGCGCTCCGTAGTCGGTGCAGGTACGGGCGCCGACCACGGCGACGGACCGCAGCGCCCACAGCCGCAGTGAGGGCCGGCCGCGCACCCAGAGCCCGTAGGGCCGCTGGGCGCCGAGGTCGTCGAGTTGGGCGGGCCAGTCGCCGTCCCCGGGGCACAGGAAGCGGGCGCCGGCTTTCCAGGCGGCGGCGAGGTCGGCCAGCGGGTCGGCGCGGGCGGCCCGGGCGGCATAGCTCTCGGTCCGCCCTTCGCCGGCTCGGGGCAGGCGCTGTCCGGTGCGGGCGGCGCGCAGTGCCGCGTCCGGGCCGCGTTCGCGCAGCGCCCGGCCCATGATGTCGTCGCCGGGGTCGGCGACCCGGGTCAGGGTGACCCGGGCCAGCCGTTCCGCCCAGGGGACGGCGTATCCGAGTTCGTCGCCCCCGGGGTCGGCATGGCCGTCGCGGTGTGGGCTCGGCTGGTAGTGGCGGCGCAGTTCGGCCTCGACGGCCTCGGGGGTTCCCGGTCCGCCGCGCGCCGCGGGCGGTGTGCCGTGTTCGTCGCGGGCGGGCATCAGATGCCTCCGGCGAGGACCGCGCCGCGGCTGATTCCGGTGCGCAGTTGGAGTGCCTGCTGGATGTCGCCGGTGTCGGGGCGGGGGTGGGCGGCGAGGTCGGCGAGTGTCCAGGCGACGCGGAGCACCCGGTCCAGGCCGCGGGCGGTGAGCAGCCCGCGTTCCATGTCGCGTTCGGCGGCGTGCAGGGCGCCGGGGGCGACGTGCCAGCGGGTGCGGAGCTGGTGGCCGGGGATGTCGCTGTTGGTGCGCCAGGGGCTGTCTGCGTAGCGGGCCGCGGCGCGGGCGCGGGCTTCCCGGACCCGGGCGGCGACCAGGGCGGAGGATTCGCCCCGGTCGCTGCCGATCAGGTCGCTGCGGCTGACCGCCTCGACCTCCACGCGCAGGTCGATGCGGTCCAGCAGTGGTCCGGAGAGCCGGGACTGGTAGCGGCGTACGGCGGCGGGGGTGCAGTCGCAGCCGCCGCCGAGCATCGAGTGCCGGCCGCAGGGGCAGGGGTTGGCGGCGAGGACCAGCATGAAGCGGGCGGGCAGCCGCATCACTCCGGCGGCCCGGGCGACCACCACGTGTCCGGCTTCCAGCGGCTGTCGCAGGGCGTCCAGGGCCCGTCCGCTGAATTCCGGCGCTTCGTCGAGGAACAGCACACCCCGGTGGGCCAGGGACACCGCGCCGGGTCGGGGCAGTCCGCTGCCGCCGCCGACGAGGGACGGCATGGTGGCGGAGTGGTGCGGGGCGCAGTAGGGGGGTGTGTCGACCAGGGGCCGGCCGGGCGGGAGGATGCCGGCCACCGAGTGGACGGCGGTGACTTCCAGGGACTCCTGCCGGGTGAGCGGGGGCAGGATGCCGGGGAGCCGCTCGGCGAGCATGGTCTTGCCGGCGCCGGGTGGTCCTTTCAGGTAGAGGTGGTGACCGCCGGCGGCGGCGACTTCGAGGGCGAGCCGGGCCACCCGCTGCCCGGCCACGTCGGCGAGGTCCGGGCTGTCCTGGGTGCCGTAGCCGGAGCCGGCCGTCCCGGTGCCGCCGCCGAGGGCGTTGCCGAGTCCGGTGCCCGCTCCCCCGCCGGGCATGGTCAGCCCGGCCAGCATCGGGTCGGGTCGTCCGTCGGAGTCGGCGCTGTCCTCGTCCTCCTCGGGCACGGGTTCGTCGTTGAGGACCGCGACGAGTTGCCGCAGGCTGCGCACGCCGAGCACCGCGATGCCGGGCACGAGGGCGGCCTCGGCAGCGGTCCGCTCGGGCACCACGACGTGCCGGTAGCCGGCGTCGGCGGCGGCGAGCACTGCGGGCAGTACGCCGCGCACCGGGCGGACCCGCCCGTCCAGGCCCAGTTCGCCGATCATCATCAGGTCGGCGATGGATGTGGGTGCGATGCGGTCGTTGGCGGCGAGTACGGCGCAGGCGACGGCGAGGTCGAAGCTGGATCCGCTCTTGGGCACGGATGCCGGGCTGAGTCCGACGGTGAGTTTCTTCTGCGGCCAGCTCTCGCCGCTGTTGACGATCGCGGCGCGCACGCGGTCGCGGCTCTCGGTGAGGCTCTTGTCGGGCAGGCCGACCAGGGTGAAGGCGGCCACGCCGGGTTCCAGGTCGGCCTGGACCTCGACCACGACGCCTTCGACGCCGATCAGCGCGACCGAGCAGGTACGGGCGAAGCCCATTACGCCACCCCCCGGACGTGTTCGACGCGGGCCGGGCCGCGGGTGGGCAGGATCACGCCGACCAGGTCGATGCGGATCCCGCCGGGCGGTGCGCCGCCGTGTTCGGCGGTCCAGCGTTCGGCCAGGGTGCGCAGCCGGGTGAGTTTGCGCGGGGTGAGCGCTTCCATGGGGTGCTGGAAGTCGCTTTCCCGGCGGGTCTTCACCTCGCACACCACCAGGGCGTCGCCTTCGGTGGCGAGGATGTCGATCTCGCCTCGCCGTCCGCACCGCCAATTGCGGCCGAGCAGGGTCAGTCCGGCGTCCTTCAGGGTGCGGGCTGCGACATCCTCGCCGTAGCGTCCGAGAGCACCTCGTGCGTTCATGGGTACCACCTCCGTCACTCACTGTGACAGAAGGTGGTCCATCGAAGATGATCTTGACGTCGAACCTGTGGATAACCCGGACCACCGCCGGCCCGCCCGGCACTCGCGGCGCCCCGCCGAACCCGCCGAACCTGCCGAACCCGGCCGGCGGTCGGCCCCGCGGCTAGCCGTTGAAGCCGGCCTCGTCCTGCGGCAGGTCGAGATCCGCCTTGTTCAGCTCCTCGATGTTCACGTCCTTGAACGTCAGCACCCGGACCTGCTTCACGAAGCGAGCCGGCCGGTACATGTCCCACACCCACGCGTCCGCCATCGAGACCTCGAAGAACACCTCGCCCTGGACCGAGTGCACCTGCATCTCGTAGTCGTTGGTGAGGTAGAACCGCCGCTCGGTCTCGATCACGTACTTGAACAGGCCAACGACGTCGCGGTACTCCCGGTAGAGCTTCAGCTCCATCTCGGTCTCGTATTTTTCGAGGTCCTCGGCGCTCATGGCATGTTCCCCTTCAGCCGTACGTGCCCCCCATTGTGCGTCAGTCGCGCTCCGTTCCCAGCGGGATCGGGGATAGCGGGGGGCCTTCGTCGAGCAGCGTACGCAGCAGCCCGGCGAGCCTGATCGGATACACCGTCTCACGAGTGCGGAGAAGTTCCTCGCACGTCCACCATCGCAGCCCGTTCACGCTACGGCGTTCGAGGTCGGTGTGCCCCGCGGTGTCCACCTCGACCGTCTCGGTACGGCCCAGGAAGTACCATTCGTCCTGCTTCCAGCGCCGGCCGTCGAACCGGAACGAGCAGGTGCGCTGCCACAGCACCGGCCCCAGATCCAGCTGGGTGATGCCGGTCTCCTCCGCGACCTCCCGCCGGGCCGCCTCCGCCAGCTCCTCCTGGCCCTCGACCCCGCCGCCGGGGGTGCACCACCAGGTCGCCGAGGGTTTCGGCGGATCGAAGCCGTGCAACAGCAAGATCCGGTCCGCCGGATCGAGCAGGACCACCCGGGCGACCTGCCGC
>NZ_FMCH01000146.1 GCF_900091855.1 Streptomyces sp. DvalAA-14 | reverse complement strand
GGTCCACTGCTGGGCGCCGCTGCCGTTGCAGGCGTAGAGCTGGATCAGGGTGCCGGTGGTGGTGCCGCTCTTGGTGACGTCCAGGCACTTGCCCAGTGTGCGGAAGGTGCCGTCGGTCGCGATCGTCCAGTCCTGCGCGGAGGTCCCGTCGCAGCCCCAGATCTGCACGTGGCTGCCGTCGGTGGTCGAGGAGTTGGCGTCGTCCAGGCACTCACTGGCCCCAACCGCCGACGTGACCGGGCCCACCCGCGGCGACGGGGGCGCGACCGTGTTGCCGTGGTAGGACGGCGGGGCGGCGGTGGCACCGGTCGCCCACGAGGTGTTGGCGGCGGTACCGAGGGTGTAGCTGAGGGTGCCGCCGCTGGTGATCGCCGACGTGGGCGCGTAGGCGTTGTTCCAGGCGGCGCCGTTCCAGCTCGCCGACTGGACATAGGGGGCGTTGTCCGCCGCGCCGTTGCCGTTGACCGTCAGGGTGTTGCCGGACGGCAGGGTGATGACGGCCTGGGTGAACAGCGGTGAGCCCAGGGCCAGGTCGGCGGTGCCGGGTGTCTCGGGGTACATGCCGAGCGCCGACCACACGTACCAGGCGCTCATCGCACCCAGATCGTCGTTCCCGTCGGCCAGACCGCCGGGGGTGTCGGCCCAGATCTGGTCCTGGATCTGCCGGACCGTCCCCTGGGTGCGGTACGGCTCACCGGTGTAGTCGTACTCCCACGGCAGCTCGATGCTCGGTTCGTTGCCGACCCAGGCGTAGCCGTTGGCGCCGGTGTAGCTGCGCAGCGTGGTGTCCAGGTAGTGGTTCATCGCGGTGCGGCCGCCCTTGGCGGCGGTCAGCCCGGCCAGGTCGAAGGGGACCATCCCGGTGTAGATCCACGAGTCGGCTTCCACCATGTCGGTGCCGCTGGTCGGGTCGAAGCCGCCGGTGAAGGCGCCGTTGGCGTTGCGTGGCTCGACAAAGCCGGACGCCGGGTTCAACGTGTTGCGCCAGTCCTGGGAACGGTTGAGGTAGGTCTGCTGGTCCGCGGTGTCCCCCAGCGCCCCGGCGAACGCGGAGAGGGCGAAGTCGGCGGCGCCGTATTCGAGGGTGGTGGCGACCGGGCCGTAGAAGTTGCAGCAGCCGTAGCTGCCGTCGTGCGGCATGTAGCCGGGTGTGTTCAGGTAGTTGAGGCCCGGCCGGTCGTTGTTGGTCTTGCTCGCCTGCGCGACCATGTCGGCCAGTGCCGTCGAGGTGCTGAAGTTCGTCGCGCCGAAAGCCCGGTAGTCGGCGAGGATCGCGTCGGCCGGGTCGCCGACCATCACATACGACTCACCGTTGTTCTCCGACCACTTGGGGAACAGGCCGGTCTGGGTGTAGTCGTCCACCATGGACTGGGCGGTGTCCGAGGCGGCCTGGGGATCGACCAGTGCCTCCAACTGGGCCTGGGAGCGGTAGATGTCCCAGCCCGAGTAGTTGGCGTAGGCCGCGCTGTGACCCGCGTCGACGGTGTGCGTCTTCGCGTCGAAGCCGTAGTACTGGCCGTTGGTGTCACTGATCACGTTCGGGTGCAGCAGCGAGTGGTAGAGCGCGGTGTAGAAGCTCTGCTGCTGCGCGGAGGTGCCGCCGGCGATGCCCACCTTTCCGAGCACGCTGTTCCAGCTGTTCTGGGCGGCGCTGCGGGTGGTGTCGAAGTTCCAGCCGGGGTTTTCCGCGGTGCGGTTGGCGACCGCGTTGGCGGTGGAGACGTAGGACACGCCCACCTTCGCCTGCACCACCGGGTTGGCGGTGGTGTTGAAGGTGACATAGCCGCTCGACGCCGCGACGTTCGGCGTCACCGCCTTGGCCGTAGCGGACTTCGCCGCGGTGGCCTTCGGCATCGCGCCGTGCAGCTGCGGCTTGTTGGGCGCCTCCGGCGCGTTCTTGGACGCGCGCTGTCCGGACGTCGAGGGAGTCGTGCTCGCCGCGGTCGCCGCCGCCGTCCCCTGCGAGGTGAACGGCTGGTCGAAGACCATGTCGAAGTAGACGGTGTAGGAGTTGCCCGCGCCGCAGAACTTGCCGCTGGTGACCTGGCCGCTGACCTCGGTGCTGGAGACGACGTTGAACTGGGTCGAACTGTCCGGGCCCTGGCTCTTGTTCAGCTTGAAGACCAGATTCGCCTGACTGGTCGAGGGGAAGGTGAACCGGGCCATGCCGCTGCGCGTGGTCGTGGTGAGCTCGGTGGTCACCTGGTTGTTGAGCGCCACCTTGTACGAACCGGCCGACGCCGACTCGTTGCTGTGCGAGAAGGCGTCCGTGGCCGCGGTGTTGACCGCTCCGACGGTCGGCAGCACCGGGACGTCGCCCGCGGCGCCGCAGCCGGGGCCCGCGATGTGGGTGAGGCTGAAGCCGGTGATCGAGGTGTCGTTGTACTCGTAGCCGCCGCCGTCCGGGCGGGAAGGCGTGTCGGGGCTCCACTGCACCATCCCGAACGGGACATCGGCGCCGGGAAAGTCGTCGGCCTGGTTCGACGTGCCGATGAACGGGTTCACCACCGTGGCCGGGGAACTCACCAGCGCGGGCGTGGGGGTGGCGGCTAGCGCGGGGGTGAACAGCCCGGCCGCGGCCAGCGCGACGGTGGTGAGCACACCGACCGCGCTCAGCCCGAGGGGTCTTGCCAATCGTGCCATCGCGAACCTTCTCCTTCGATGGGCCGGGCGCGAGGGCCCGGCAGGGGGGCGATCGATCAGGACAACGTTGTCAGTGCCAGGAATCCGGTGGTGCCGGGATCCGGTGGTGCGGATCCCGATGGTGCGGATCCCCGTGGTGCGGATCCCCGTGGTGCGGGAATCCGGTGGTGCGGACCCCGGGCGGACGCCGGGAAGGAGGCGTCCGCCCGGTTCCGGCCCTCGGCGGTGGGGGATCGGCCGAGGGCCGGGGTCACGGAGTCGGGGAAGGGGTCAACTCCGGGACCAGCTCTGGTTGCTGCCGCCGTTGCAGGTCCACAGCTCCAGCGGGGTGCTGTTGGCCGTGCCCGCGCCGGTCGCGTCCAGGCACTTGCCCGACGCGACATTGACGACCGTGCCGTCGGACCGGACCCGCCACTGCTGGCCGCCGGTGCCGTTGCAGTCGTAGATCTGGACCCCGGTACCGTCCGCGGTCCCGCCGGCGACGGCGTCCAGGCACTTGGCGTCGAAGACGGTCAGCTGATTGCTGCTGGTCGAGGTCCAGGTCTGGTTGCCGCCGCCGTTGCAGTCCCACAGCGCGGGCTGGGTGCCGTTGGCTTGATTGGCCGCGGGTACGTCGACGCAGCGGCCCGACCCCAGGCCCCGGAGCGGACCGGCGACCGCGCCGCGCGCCCAGGTCTGGTTGGCGCCGCCGTTGCAGGTCCACAACTCCAGCGGGGTGCCGTTCGTGGTGCCCAGCCCGGTCGCGTCCAGGCACTTGCCGGAGCCGACGCCGACCACGCTGCCGTCGGCGTTGACCGTCCACTGCTGCCCGGCGGTCCCGTTGCAGTCGTAGATCTGCACCGCGGTGCCGTTCGCGGTGCCGCCGGCTGCCGCGTCCAGGCATTTGCTGCCGTAGACCATCAACTGCTTGGCCGGGGTGGCCGTCCAGCTCTGGTTGGTCCCGCCGGTGCAGTCCCACAGCGCCACCGCGGTGCCATTGGTCTGGCTGGCGGCGGGCACGTCCGCGCACAGCCCGGACTGGCGGCCCTTGAGGATGCCGCCGACATTGCCGGCCGCCTTGGGCGTGACGGACAGGTTGTCGAACTGGTCGGTCTGGTAACCCACCACGCCGATACCGATCTGCCCGGCCGGGTAGGAGTTGTCGTTGACGGTGCCGAGGGTCGCGCCGTCCAGCGTCGCGGTGATCTGGTCGCCGGAGAAGCCGAGCGCGATTGTGTGCCAGGTGCCCAGCCCCAGCGCCGCGTGGGTGCCCGAGGCCAGGGTGCTGAGAGTCCCGCTACTGGTGTTCTTGGCGATCGACCAGGCGCCCGTGTCGCCCACCCGCAGTTCGTAGGCCGCCTGGTGGCTCTGCGGCCGGTTCTGCGTGTTGGCCCGTCCCAGCAACTCGACGGTGCCCGCCTGCTGGAGGCTGACATCCGTGCTGACCGTGTAGTTGGACCAGGTCGGATCGCCCAGCAGGGAGAAGGAGTCGGAGTCGTCCTGCCACTCGATCGGTTTGACCGGGGCCACCTGCTGGACGCAACTCCCCGAGTGGCCGTTGGCGCACGGCCGTACCTCGAAGGAGCCCTGCATGTCGGAGAGGTACTTCGCCTCGCCATTGGTGGCATCGTTGTCGAAGGTGTCGCTGTACGGCAGCGCCAGCGGATGCGCGGCCGGGCTCACGGCCGTCCCCTTGCCCTGGCCGGTCGTGGTGGTGACCGTGTAGACGTAGCCCGGCTGCAGCGTCAGCGAGTAGGAGCCGCCCGACGGCGTGATGTCCTGGGTGTGGACGAAGTCGGTCGCCGGGTTGGGGTTGTTGACGTTCGTCGCCCAGACATGGACGGCGCCGGTGGACAGCCCGCCCTGGACGTGGAAGGTGGCGGTCTGCGCCGCGGTGGCGGTGGTGCTCTCCAGCACGGTCGAGTAGTCGGTGCCGTTGGGTGCCTTGAGCGTCACATAGGAGCCGTTGCTTTCGGCGCCGCCCAGATAGCCGGAAGCGGAATCGATGAACTTCCAGCCCGGCTGGGCGAATTGGGTGACCTGAGCGGTGGCCCAGGTGTTCTCCCCGATGCTGTACTGCCCCGACCAGGGCGAACCGGCGGTGGCCAGGCCGACGGTCGCGTACGGCAGATTGGGATAGATCGCCGCGACCAGCGGCCAGTTCAGGTACGCGGTCATGTCGGCGTCGACATAGCCGCGGGTGATCGAGCGGATCAGCGCCGGCGCGCCGCTGTTCATGTCGATGGAGCCGTTCTCGCTGGCCCACAGCGGCTTGCCGTTGTTCTTCGCGTTCGCGGTGCTGGAGCAGGTGTCGGCGTTGCCGCCGTCGCCGCCCTGGCAGGGATAGTGGGCGCCGATCACCGAAACGGCGTTGTTGAACGCGGAGTTGGTGGCCATGTCGTCGGCCACGCCCCAGCCGCTGTCGTCACCGACGATCTGCACGCCCGAGTAGCCGGCGCTGTTCAGGGCCGAGCGCAGCTGGATGTACCAATTGACGTCGTGGCCGCGCTCGTTCCAGCCGCCGAGGTAGTTGATCGTCAAGCCGTGCTGTTTGGCACAACCGAGCCACGAGATGAGGTAGTTGATGGTGTCGGTGGACCAGAATCCGCCGCTGATCCAACCCGGTGCGGCCCAGGCCAGCCCGTAGAGCTTGATGTTGGGATTGCGGGCCTTCGCCTGCTCCATCAACCAGAACTCGTAGCCGGCGTTGCAGTTGATCTGCCCCCGGGTGTGCTCGATCGACGGCTCCGAGCCGTCGGTGGAGTTCGCGTCCCCGCCGATCTCCGCCTTGAGGATCTGCAGGTTCGCGCCGTAGTCGGGCTTGAACAAGTAGTCCAGGATCTGGCTCTGCTGGGCGGCCGGATAGTCGGTCAGCAGGCGGGAATTGCCGCCGCCACCGCTGATGGCGCCGATCCCGTCGAACGTCCGGCCGCCCTGACTGCCGTCCACCGTGATGGAGGTCGTGGCGACCGCCTGCGCCGGGACGCTGCTGACGGCCAGCACGGCGGCCAGCAGGGCGAGCACCCACAAAGGGGCGAATCTGAAGAGACGTTGCACAGCTGACGCTCCTTCACTCGGGGGGAAGCGGCGCAAGTGTGTTCTGCTGTTCGGTTGTCCGTCAACGATTCCGACACAAGAAAACATAAAGAAACAAAACCCGGCGCAGAGCGAGCTGGTCAGCCGGGAAGATCGCGTTCGCGGGCGGCAGCGATCGGCGCGCGCGGTTGGCACCGGACGCTGCTAGACATCGTTGTCAGACCGTGGCGAGGCGCGTACGGGCCTGGTTGAGGCGGTGGTTCGCATGGGGGGACTCCCGAGACGGTCGGACGCGGGCGGGCGCCGAGGACTGGAGGAGAGCGCTTTCCGCGAAGTTAGCCAGCCCCCGGAAGTCCGTCAATGGCCCCCACAAGCAGTCGGACCAATGTCGCCTTTGACCCCGGATCCGGACCCCGCCCCAGCGCGGTCGGCACACGTCGCCGCCCATCGCCCGGCGCTCGGATGTGAGGCAAGTGCCTTTCGGTGAACCCCGGTTGGCGGCTGCCCCACCAGCGCCTTGCCGCGGACCCCCGGTGCTCACCCCCGGCTCGGGCGCCCCGCCGGACCGCCCGGCCCGCCCCACGGGCCGGTCATCCGACCTCTGTTCACCCCACCGGCAGCCGTGATCGTTTCTGTTGCCCGAGGTTCCGAAAAGGGTTTCTTCCCGCTGAACCGCCCTGCGGACCGCGCGGAACGGCTGCTGAAAGCCCGTCAGCCCTCCCGCACCACGCCGACGAGTTCATCGCCGTGCGTCTCGATGATCCGCGCCACCGCGAAGGTGAGCCGGTGTGAGCGGGCCTCGTCGAGGGAGAGCCAGACCGGGGACTCCCCCTCCTCGTTGACCGTCACCTCCTGCGGCGCCGCGGCGACATCCAGCAGGTAGGCATGCCAGAGGTGGGCGTCGGAGCCCCTTCGGCAGGCGTCGCCCAGCAGATGCGCGCTGGTGACGAGACGGAGCTTCCCGCCACCGAGGCCGACTTCCTCCGTGAGTTCCCGGGCGGCGGCAGTGTCCGGTGCCTCACCGCGGTCGACATGGCCGGCCGGGACCGTCATGACGAAGGGATAGGCCAGCCGGCGGAAGAACAGGAAGCGCCGCTGCGGGTCACGGACGAAGACGCCGGCGCTCTCGTGCCAGTACTCGCCGGTCTCGTCCGTCCACCAGGAGATCGCCGGGTCGATCACGATGGCCCGGTCGGACCGGCGGCCGCAGGAGCCGCATACGCACTTCTTGCGCCCGTCCACCGTGATCCACTCGATGGCCTCCGCGTGGCAGTGCACGCAGTACTCGCGGTAGGTGTCGTCGTACGGCTGGGAGAAATCGATTCTCACTCATACCTCCGGTCGAGGATCTCGCCACTTACCACCGCATGATTCCCGGTCCCGGTCCCGTTCGTCTTCACGGTCCCGTTCCCCTTCCCGATCCCGATCAACTCCCTCGGCGGCGGCGCCGGTACGTCCGGGGCGGCGGCGGTGACGCGGCGCGCGGTGGCCAGCAGCAGCCCGACGGTCGGCGCCGCGAACACCGCGGTCGCGGCAACCGTGCCGCCCCACCCCGCGTATGCCACCGCCAGGCCGTAGACCGGAGGTCCCATCAGTAGCCCCAGGCTGCCGAACTGGGCGAGGGCGCCGTTGGCGAGGTCGATGTCACCGGCCCGTACGGCGATGGCCGGTACGGCCGCGAACACCGCGGAGATGAGCAGCCCGTCCACGAACAGCACCAGGGCGGCCGCGGCCACCCCCGCGCCGATCGGGACCCGTGGCGAGAAGGCGGGGAGGCAGCCGAGCGGCATCACCGCCGCGAGCGGGGCCAGCGTCTTGAGGCCCACACCCCGGCGCAGCAGGCGGCCGGCGAGCAGGCCGCCCACCGCGCTGCTGGCGCTGACCACGGCGACGGCGGCCCCGGCCCCGGCGAACGACCGGTGCCGGACCTCGATCAGGAAGTCCGGCAGCAGGACCAGCACGGCCACGCTGATCAGTGCCAGGCAGGCGTACGCCCCGGCCGGCGGGCAGCATCGCGCCAGGATGCCGGCGGCGCGCGACCAGCGGCGGTTCGCGCCGGCCACCGGAGGCGGCGCGATGCCCGGGCCCAGGCCCGACATGGTCGACGCGGTCGACGCGGCCAGCGGCAGCTGGCCGGCGCCCGTGTCGGCCGCCGGAAGCGGACCGGCGACGGCGACGGTTCCGGTTCCGGCGCCGGCGCCGGAACCGGAACCGTCGGCGCCCCCGGCAGCCGGCGGGTGCGGAAGGGTGACGGCCAGGTAGCCGGCCAGCAGCAGGGGGCCGATGCCCGTGACGCCCAGCCAGTAGTTCCAGCTCAGGCCGGACGCCAGCGCCCCGCCCACCGCCGCGGCGAGGGCGACCCCGGTCGGCACGCAGGTGCCCCACAGGCCGAGCGCCGCCGCCCGGGTACGGCCCCTGGTCAGTCCGGTGACCACGATCGGGCCGGCCACGAAGACCAGCAGGAAGCCGACGCCCTCCGCCGTCCGCAGCGTCAGCAGGAGTGCCCAGGGGCCGCCCACGGCGCTGAGTCCGGCCGCCGCCGCGAGGGCGACCAGCCCCACCAGTAGCGCGCGGCGGGCACAGAAGCGGCTGGTCCACCAGCCGACCGGAATACCGAGCACCGCGCCCACGGCGGTCATACCGGAGGTTGCCCAGGCGACGGTGCCGAGTGACAGGCCCAGCGACGACCGCACGGCCGGACTCACCGGCGCGACGGCGCCCAGCCCCACCGCGGCCAGCGTCCCGGCGAGCCAGGTCGCGACCACGTGCGGCCACGGCGAGGTCGAACGGCCGCGCGGGCGGGCGTGGCGGTGCGCGGGCCGGCGACCGCTTCCGCAGGTGTGGTGCATGGGTTCTCCCCGGGGCGGCGCCGCGCTCGCGCACGGCGGTCGTGGCGTGGACGCCCGGCGGGAGGAAGCAGCAACCTCCCGCCGGGCGGGCGCGGTTATTCGGCCAGGCCGTACTTCGCCAGCAGTTCCTGGTGGCCGGCCACGTAGGACGTATCGGTGACGACGGTCTGGTCGGACGGTCCGCGGCTGCACATGCACATGTGCCGGCCGCTCGATGTCACGCGGACGGCCTGGGCGCCGCCGGACGACATGATCTCCTCGGCGATGTCCCGGACCAGGTACTCCTGGATCTGGAATCTCCGGCTGTACGCCTGCACCAGTCGGGGGAATTTGCCCAGCCCGAGAATCCGGTCACCGGGGACGTACGAAATGCTGACCTTTCCGAAGAAAGGCAGGAAGTGGTGCGCGCAGATCGAGAAGAAGTTGGCGTCGTGCACGCGCACGACTCCGGAATGCTCTCCTTCTACGAAGCAGGTCGTCTTGAGGATCTTCGAGGGATCGATCTCGTAGCCGCTCAGCAACTCCCGGTACGCGCGGACGATGCGATCCTCGCACTCCGGTCCGGCATACCAGCCGAGGGCTCTCTCGTCGGTGGTGACATTCTGTTTCAGCCACTCCGCCATGGTCACGGTTGACCTCCGTTCCGCTCTCGCCAACAAGCCCAGAAGGGCTCAGATGGAGTAATGCGAGGGTCGCGTCAAAATCGTCTCTTGGATAGAGCTTGGCCCGGCTGCCACTCGACCAGCGCAATATCGAGATGATCGCACCATTGTGGAATGCCAGAAGAAGACCGTGTTGCCGGAGCGTTTTTTCGCCACTGCTTCCCGTCACCCGGCGCCCGCTGACGCCGGTCCTTCCTGGGACCGGCCGAATATGCGAGGCTCGCATCCACGGTGATCCGGATGATCCGGATGATCGGAAACGAACGAAAAGCGAGGATGCGGACCATGGCCGACCCGGCAGTGAACTACCCCGCGACGATCGTTCCGGTCGGCCATGTCGAACCGGTGCCGAGACGGCTCCGCGGTTTTATCGAGGGCCGACTGGTTTTCGACACCCAGCGAGCGTTCTACGTCTGGGAGAGGCCGCATTATCCGCAGTACTGCATTCCCTTGGACGATCTGGCGGCCGGCGCCTCCCTCGTCGACGAGGGCCGGACCGGGCGGCTGGGCCCGGGTCCGGCCCGCCGCCACGCCCTGGAACTCGGCTCGCTGTCCCGGCCCCGCGCCGCGTGGATCTGGGCGGCCGGCGCCCCGGAGGCCATCGCGGAGACCACGGTGCGTTTCTCGTGGGAGGCCGTCGACGCCTGGTTCGAGGAGGACGAGCAGGTCTTCGTCCACCCGCGCAGCCCGTACACCCGGGTGGACGCGCTCCGCTCGAACCGTCCGGTGCGCGTGCAGGTCGACGGGACGGTATTGGCCGACGCGCCCTCGACGGTGATGGTGTTCGAGACGGGCCTGCCGACGCGCTACTACCTCGACCGCGGATTCGTCGACTGGACGCGCCTCCAGCCGTCCGACACCGTCACCTCGTGCCCGTACAAGGGCACGACCAGCGGTTACTGGTCCTTCACCAGCGATACCGCCCAGCACAAGGACCTGGTCTGGGCCTACGATTTCCCGACCCGGCAGCTGACCCCCGTCGCGGGCATGGTCGCCTTCTACAACGAGCGCGTGGATCTGTCCCTCGACGGGGTGCTGCTGCCCCGGCCCGAACCGGTGGGGGCAGGCCACGAGGCCGAGCACTGAGCCGGCCCGCGCGTAGCGCCGAGGATGCGGTCTCCGCGCATGCGGGGCGGCGACGGGGTTTTCCGGGCGGCGGCGACCGGGCCGGGCCGCCGCCGGTGAGGTGGCGGCCCGGGCCGCGCGGTTGCCGCGCCGCCGGTGCGGACGGTCAGGCGGACGGCTCGCGGAAGTAGTGGCCCTCCTCCAGGTCGTCCAGGAGCCCGGGGCCGGTCGGCTGCCACCCCAGCAGGTCGCGGGTCAGCGCGCTGGAGGCCGGGCTGTCGAACCCGAGGAAGGCGCCCAGCCAGCCGAAGTGCTCCGCCGCGTTCTCGGGGGCGACGGCGGCGACCGGCAGGTCGAGGTGGCGCCCGATCAGCTCGGCGACGGCACGGATCGGCACGCCCTCGTCGGCCACCCCGTGCAGCGTCGATCCCGCCGGAGCCTGCTCCGCCGCCAGCCGGAACAGCCGGGCGGCATCGAGCCGGTGCACGGCGGACCACCGGTTGGCGCCGTCGCCGATATAGCCGGAGACGCCCTTGGCCCGGGCGATGCCGATGAGGGCGGCCATGAAGCCGTGGTCCCCCACGCCGTGCACGCTCGGGGACAGCCGGACGACGGACGACCGGACGCCGCGCGCGGCCAGGGAGATCGTCAGGTCCGCGGCGGCGGCCCGCGGCGAGGCGGATTGCCCGGGCGCGGTGCCGTCCTTCTCGGTCGCGGTCCGCCCCCCGGCCGACAGCCCGAGCGTCCCGGAGGCGATCACCAGCGGTCGATCGGAGCCCTCGAGTGCCGCACCGAGGGTCTCGATGGCGGTCAGGTCGGTGCGGATCGCCTTCTCGTAGGCGGAGAAGTCGTGCACGAACGCGAGGTGGATCACCCCGTCAGAGCCGGCCGCGCCGTCGCGCAGGCTGCCGAGGTCGTCGAGGTCGCCGCGCTGCACCTCTGCTCCGGCGGCGGTGAGGACGGCGGCCGAGGCATCCGAGCGAGCCAGCCCGACGACCTTGTGGCCCGCGCCGATGAGCTCGGGAACCACGGCGGAGCCGATGAAGCCGGACGCGCCGGTGACGAATATGCGCATGAGAGGTACTCCTGGTGATCGGTTGTCCCCGCCGGCCGCGGAGGGTCCCGCGACGACGGGTCGATGTCAGTTACTGTCATCAACCGTAGCACCCTCATGTCAGTCGCTGTCATCACGTAGGATCGGCAGCATGAGTCGATGGGAGCCCAACGCGCGCGGCCGGCTGGAGCAGGCGGCGCTGGAGCTCTACCGCGAACGCGGATTCGAGCAGACCACGGTGGCGGAGATCGCCAAGCGGGCCGGACTCACCGAGCGGACGTTCTTCCGGCACTACGCCGACAAGCGCGAGGTGCTGTTCGGGGGCTCGGGCTCGCTGCAGGAGCTGTTCGTCGGCACCCTGGCCGACGCGCCGCCGTCCGCGGCGCCGATCGACGCGATCGCCGTCGCCCTCGGCGCGGTCGGCGCCTTCTTCCACGAGCGGCGCCCCTACGCCCAGCAGCGCCAGGCCATCATCGCCGCGAACGCCGAGCTGCAGGAACGCGAGCTGATCAAGCTGGCGAAACTGGCGGCGGCGGTCGCCGACGCGTTGCGCGAGCGCGGTGTCGCCGACCCGGCGGCGAGCCTGGCCGCCCAGGCGGGGATCGCGGTCTTCAAGGTCGCGTTCGAACGCTGGATCGCGGAAGGCGAGCAGCGGGACCTGACGCAGCTGATGCGGGCGGCCCTCGATGAGCT
>NZ_FMCH01000435.1 GCF_900091855.1 Streptomyces sp. DvalAA-14 | reverse complement strand
CCTGGCGGATGTCGGTGTGGCCGGCGTGAACCACCGTTACGGGTGAGACCGAGCCCCGCTTCTGAGTATCCGTACTCAGGCGCGGGGCTTCGTCTCGGCGTAACCCTGGAGACATGCTGTGGTCGGACGATCGACACGAGGATCCCCCGGAGGACCCGCGCCGGGTCCAGCTGATGCTGCGCCGCGCCATGGTGCTGGTCGCCTTCGCCGCCGCGGTGGTGATGGCGGTGGCGGCCTGGCGGTCCTGAGGTGCGCGGTGGCCGGGGTGCGGGGCCCCGGGCGGTCGCGGGCGGCGGGCTCCTTACGATGTCCCGGTGACCTCCCCTCGTGTGCTCGTCCTCGCCTCCGCCTCCCCCGCCCGGCTCGGGCTGCTGAAACAGGCCGGGTTCGACCCCAAGGTGCTGGTCAGCGGGGTGGACGAAGCGGCGATCAGCGCGCCGACGCCCGCCGAGCTGGCCCGCGTACTGGCCGAGGCCAAGGCGACGGCGGTCGCCGGGGGCGGCTCGCTGACCGGCGGCGAACTGGTCGTCGGCTGCGACTCGGTGCTGGAGCTGGACGGCCGGGCGCTGGGCAAGCCCGAGGACACGACCGAGGCCACCGCGCGCTGGCGGGCGATGCGCGGCCGCAGCGGAGTGCTCCAGACCGGGCACTGCGTCATCGACACCGCGACGGGCCGTCAGGTGTCCCGGACCGCCTCGACGACCGTACGGTTCGGGACGCCGGACGACGCCGAGATCGCCGCCTATGTGGCCAGCGGCGAACCGCTGCACGTGGCGGGCGCGTTCACCCTCGACGGCCGGTCGGCGCCGTTCGTGGCGGGCATCGACGGCGACCCGGGGAATGTGATCGGGCTGTCGCTCCCGCTGCTGCGGCAGCTGCTGGCCGAGCTGGGCGTGCGGATCACCGATCTGTGGGTGTGACGGCAGCCCGGCCGTCCGGCGCATGCGGGTCCGTCCGCGCCCGCTCCCGCTGCTGCCGGTGGCGGTGCCCGCCGGGTTCCTAGGCGGTCGCCGGGGGTGCGGCCGGCGGCGCCTCACCCGGATGCCGCGCAGCCTGCTCGGCCGGCTGCGGCTGGTCCTCGGGCGCGTAGAGCAGCAGCGTGGCGACGAGTCCGGCGAGGACGAGCATCAGCGCCGCGAACGCCCACCACCCGACCAGGCCGACCACCACCGCGCCGACCACCCCGTGCACCACTGCGCAGACGATGAGCACGATCCGCCCGAACCGCCCGGCCATCCGGTCGCGCCACGCGATCCGGGCCACCAGCAGCGCGCAGCCGAGCAGGAACAGCGCGAACAGCGCGCCGCCCGCCCAGGATCCGACCGCCATGGCGTCGGAGTCGAGCCCGGCCAGGGACATCTGCTGGTGTTTCACGGCCAGGCCCAGCACCCAGTTCACCAGGCCGATCGTGAGCGCTTCGAGGACGAGCGCCACTGCCGTACCGATGGCTGTCCCTCTGCGCATGCTCGCTCCCAGCGGCCGGATTCGCCGGGGATGTTACCCCGGGTACCTCGCCGTCTGCAGGCTACTCACGGGTACCTCCGGCGGCAAGAGCTCGCGCGGCGCCACTCGTTGGGGATGAACCGTCGAAAATTTTCCGCGCTCTATTCGTGGAGTTCCTACAAAAGAACGCCGGATGGAGCAGGCGATCCGCGCCGACTTCCGCCGCACAGCCGGGAGTGCGGGACATGGCCCCCGGGCGGGTCGTACCGTGGACTGAGCAGGCTTTCACGGGTTCTTCAGGCCCTTGGATCACCCTCCGTGTGGGCAAGCTCACCGCAGGGGTGCCTCGGCATCGAGTGTGGCCAGTACCTAAACTCGGCTTGTTTCCAGGAGGGAGCCATCGTGCGTAAGGTCCTCATCGCCAATCGCGGTGAAATCGCAGTTCGTGTCGCCCGTGCCTGCCGGGATGCGGGGATCGCCAGCGTGGCCGTCTACGCTGACCCCGATCGCGAAGCGCTGCATGTCCGCGTGGCCGACGAGGCCTACGCCCTGGGCGGTGACACCCCCGGCAGCAGTTACCTGGACTTCGGCAAAGTCCTGGGCGCCGCCGCCGAGTCGGGCGCGGACGCCGTCCACCCCGGCTACGGATTCCTGTCGGAGAACGCGGAGTTCGCCCAGGCCGTCCTGGACGCCGGGCTGACCTGGATCGGCCCGCCGCCGCAGGCCATCCGGGACCTGGGCGACAAGGTGGCGGCCCGGCACATCGCCCAGCGCGCCGGGGCCCCGCTGGTGGCCGGCACCTCCGACCCGGTCTCGGGGTCGGACGAGGTGGTGGCCTTCGCGCAGGAACACGGCCTGCCCATCGCCATCAAGGCCGCCTTCGGCGGCGGCGGCCGCGGCCTGAAGGTCGCCCGCACCCTCGAAGAGGTCCCCGAGCTCTACGACTCCGCCGTCCGCGAGGCCGTCGCCGCGTTCGGCCGCGGCGAGTGCTTCGTCGAGCGCTACCTCGACCGGCCCCGCCACGTCGAGACCCAGTGCCTGGCCGACACCCACGGCAATGTCGTGGTCGTCTCCACCCGTGACTGCTCGCTGCAGCGCCGCCACCAAAAGCTCGTCGAGGAAGCCCCCGCGCCCTGGCTGAGCGAGGAGCAGAACGCGCAGCTCTACAGCGCGTCCAAGGCGATCCTGCGCGAGGCCGGCTACGTCGGCGCCGGCACCTGCGAATTCCTGGTCGGCCAGGACGGCACCATCTCCTTCCTGGAGGTCAACACCCGGCTGCAGGTCGAACACCCCGTCACCGAAGAGGTGTCCGGGATCGACCTGGTACGGGAGATGTTCCGGATCGCCGACGGCGAGGCCCTCGGCTACGACGACCCGGCGCTGCGGGGTCACTCCTTCGAGTTCCGCATCAACGGCGAGGACCCGGGCCGCAACTTCCTGCCCGCCCCCGGCACCGTCACACTGTTCTCGCCGCCCAGCGGCCCCGGTGTCCGGCTGGACTCCGGCGTGGAGACCGGCGCGGTGATCGGCCCCGCCTGGGACTCGCTGCTCGCCAAGCTCGTCATCACCGGCGCCACCCGCGAGCAGGCGCTGCAGCGCGCCTCCCGCGCGCTCGGCGAATTCCAGGTCGAGGGCATGGCCACCGCCATCCCCTTCCACCGCGCCGTGGTGACCGACCCCGCGTTCGCGCCGAAGGACGGCCCCTTCACCGTGCACACCCGGTGGATCGAGACCGAGTTCGCCAACACCATCCCGCCCTTCACCGGCGCCTTCGTCGACGAGGAGGAGGCGCCCGGGCGCGAGACCGTGGTGGTCGAGGTCGGCGGCAAGCGGCTGGAGGTCTCGCTGCCGGCGTCCCTGGGCATGACGCTGGCCCGTACGGCGGCGGCGGGCGGGGCCAAGCCCAAGCGCCGCGCCACCACCAAGGCCAGCAGCGCGGTGTCGGGCGACGCGCTGCCGTCGCCGATGCAGGGCACGATCGTGAAGGTGGCGGTCGAGGAGGGCCAGCAGGTCACCGAGGGCGACCTGATCGTGGTGCTGGAAGCGATGAAGATGGAGCAGCCGCTGAACGCGCATCGCACCGGGACGGTGATCGGGCTCAAGGCGGAGGTGGGGTCGTCGGTGACGTCGGGCGCGATCATCTGCGAAATCAAGGACTGACCCCTCGGGCGGGGTGCCGCACCGGGCCTTCGGGCCCGGCCCCCCTGCGGCGTGGCCCCCACCCCGGGCCGCCGGCCCGGCCCTCAGCGGCCGGTTTCCGGACCGGCGGCCGTGAGGGGGCTCAGCGCGCGGTTCCCCGCGGGTCACCCACCCCGGCCGAACGCCC
>NZ_FMCH01000287.1 GCF_900091855.1 Streptomyces sp. DvalAA-14 | reverse complement strand
CCCTTCGAAGCGGTGATGCGGCAGGTCCTGGACACCGGCGTCCCGGTCCTCGGCTACGAGTTCACCCGGCGGACCCCGGGGGACAGCCCGCACCGCAAGCACACCTACTCCATCTCCTTCTATCGCGTCGACGGCGCGGACGGCGTCCCGCTGGGCGTCGTCGGCCTGCGCGCGGACGTCACCGCGAACCGCCGGGCCCGCGCCCGCCTGGACCTGCTCAGCGAGGCCGGCACCCGCATCGGCACCACCCTGGACGTGATGAGGACCGCGCAGGAACTCGCCGAGTACGCGGTCCCGCTGCTGGCCGACTTCGTCACCGTCGACCTCGCCGAGTCCGTCCCGCTCGGCGACGAACCGCTGGCCCGGCTGGAGGAGCAGGACGGGCGGGCCGCCGTCTTCCGGCGCGGCGGGGCCGCCTCCATCCACCAGGGCCGCGAATCGCAGTGGGGCCGCGGCGAGGTGATCTACGTCTCGCCGTCCTCGCCCTTCGTCGACGTCGTCAGAACCGGCAGATCGGTCCTGGAGCCGGTCTTGGACCTCTCCCCGGGCGGCTGGCTGAACGAGGACCCGAAGCGGGCCCGCGTCGCCCGGGAGACCGGCATGCACTCGCTGATGATCACCGCGCTGCGGGCGCGCGGCGAGGTGCTCGGCTGCGCGGTCTTCGTCCGCAGCCGCAACCAGGCGCCGTTCGAGGAGGACGACCTGATCCTGGCCGAGGAACTCGTCGCCCGGGCCGCACTGAGCCTGGACAACGCCCGCCGGTACGCCCGCGAGCGCACCGCGGCCCTGGCCCTGCAACGCAACCTGCTCCCGCACCGGCTCGACGCGGGCAGCACGCTGGAGGTCGCCTGGCAGTACGTCCCCGCCGACCTGGCCGACGGGGTGGGCGGCGACTGGTACGACGTGATCCCGCTCAGCGGCGCCCGCACCGCCCTGGTCGTCGGCGACGTGGTCGGCCACGGCATCAACGCGGCGGCCAGCATGGGCCGGCTCCGGACCGCGGTGCGCACACTGGCCGACCTGGACCTGCCGCCCGACGAACTCCTCGCCTGCCTCGACCGCACGGTGATGCACCTCGACGAGGAGGACACCGGGAGCAGCGCCCTGCCGGTCGCCATGGGGGCCACCTGCCTCTACGCCGTCTACGACCCCATCACCAGGCGCCTGACCGTGGCCAGGGCCGGCCACCCGCCACCCGTGATCACCGACCCGGTGGCCGGAGCGAGCCTGCCCTACGTCCCGGCCGGCGCGCCGCTCGGCCTGGGACTGCTGCTCTTCGAGTCCGCCGAGTTCGAACTCGCCGAGGGCTGCACGATCGCGCTGTACTCCGACGGCCTGGTCGAGACCCGCGACCACGACATCGACTTCGGGATCGAGCGCCTGGCCGCGTCCCTCGCCCCCGCCGACGCCTCGCTCGAGGATCTGTGCGCGTCGGCGTTCGGCACGATCCCGACCAGCGCCGTGGCCGACGACGCCACGCTGCTTCTGGCGCGCCCCCGCTTCCTGCGCGACGACGAGGTCGCCGGCTGGGAGATCCCCGCCGACCCGGCCGGCGCCGGCCGGGCCCGCTCGCTGGTCGCCGACCGGCTGGCGGCGTGGGGCCTGGCGGACCTGGCGGCCACCGCCGGACTGATCGTCGGCGAACTCGTCACCAACGCCGTCCTGCACGGCGCGGCCCCCCTGCACTTGCGCCTGATCCGGCACGAGGTGCTCGTCTGCGAGGTCTCCGACACCGAGGCCGCCCAGCCGCGCCCGCGCCGCGCCGGCCCGCAGGACGAGAGCGGCCGCGGCCTGCTCATCGTCGCCCGGTCCAGCCTGCGCTGGGGCACCCGCCGCACCCCGGGCGGCAAGACCGTCTGGGCCGAACTCGCCCTGCCGACCGCCGCCCGGGGCGGCGCCGGGCACCCGGCCCGCACCGACCCGCCCCGCCCCGACCTGCCCCGCACCGCCCCCGAGCCCGGCTA
>NZ_FMCH01000416.1 GCF_900091855.1 Streptomyces sp. DvalAA-14 | reverse complement strand
CGCGCCTCGCCGGCGCCGGCGTCCTACCACCCCGCTGTTCGTCCCTGCCACGCCTCCCGTACCGCCGTACGTCCCCTGAACGGCCCTGCTCTACGTCTGGTGTGCCCTGCACATTCCTCGGTGAAACCGAGCAGCCCTAGTAGAGTCGACCGGCGTGCATCTCAAGAGCCTCACGCTGCGCGGTTTCAAGTCGTTCGCCTCGGCGACGACGCTGCGCTTCGAACCCGGAATCACCTGCGTCGTCGGCCCCAACGGGTCCGGCAAGTCCAATGTGGTGGACGCGCTGTCCTGGGTGATGGGCGAACAGGGTGCCAAGTCGCTGCGCGGCGGCAAGATGGAGGACGTCATCTTCGCCGGCACCACCGGCCGCCCCCCGCTGGGCCGGGCCGAGGTGTCGCTGACCATCGACAACTCCGACGGCGTGCTGCCGATCGAGTACACCGAGGTCACCATCACGCGGATCATGTTCCGCAACGGCGGCAGCGAGTACCAGATCAACGGCGACACCTGCCGGCTGCTCGACATCCAGGAACTGCTCTCCGACTCCGGTATCGGCCGTGAGATGCACGTCATCGTCGGCCAGGGCCAGCTCGACTCGGTCCTGCACGCCGACCCGATGGGCCGCCGGGCTTTCATCGAGGAGGCGGCCGGCGTCCTCAAGCACCGCAAGCGCAAGGAGAAGGCGCTGCGGAAGCTGGACGCCATGCAGGCCAACCTGGCCCGGGTCAGCGACCTCACCAGCGAACTGCGCCGCCAGCTCAAGCCGCTCGGCCGGCAGGCCCAGGTCGCCCGCCGGGCCGCCGTCATCCAGGCCGACCTGCGCGACGCCCGGCTGCGGCTGCTCGCCGACGACCTGGTCACCCTGCGGGAGGCGCTGAGCGCCGAAGTCGCCGACGAGGCCGCGCTCAAGGAGCGCCGCGCCGCAGTGGAGGCCGAACTCGCCGAGGCGCTGCGCCGCGAGGCCCGGCTGGAGGAGCAGGTCCGCGCCCTCACCCCCAGGGTCAGCGAGGCCCAGGCCACCTGGTACGCCCTGTCCCAGCTGTCCGAACGGGTCCGCGGCACCATCGGCCTGGCCGAGCAGCGCCACCGGCACGCCACCGGCCAGCCCGCCGAGGAGCGCCGGGGTCGCGACCCGGAGGACATGGAACGCGAGGCCGCCCGCATCCGCGAGCAGGAAGCGGAACTCACCGAGGCGCTCGACGCCGCCCAGCGCGCCCTGGACGACACCGTCGACCACCGCGCCCAACTCGAACGCCGCCTCGCCGAGGAGGAGACCCGGCTCAAGGCCGTCGCCCGCGCCATCGCCGACCGCCGCGAGGGCCTGGCCCGGCTGAACGGGCAGGTCAACGCGGCCCGCTCCAAGGCCACCGCCGCCGAGGCCGAGATCGGCCGCCTCACCGCCGCCCGCGACGAGGCCCGCGACCGCGCCGAGTCCGCGCAGGCCGACTACGAGGAGCTGCGCGCCCAGGTCGACGGCCTCGACGCCGACGACTCCGAACTGGAGGCCCGCTACGAGGCCGCGCGCGCCGAGCAGGCGGCCGCCGAGGAGGAGTTCACCGCGGCCA
>NZ_FMCH01000514.1 GCF_900091855.1 Streptomyces sp. DvalAA-14 | reverse complement strand
GTGCGGCCGGAGAACAGGCAACCGCCCAGGAACGTCCCTTCCAGCGACCGGTAGCCGTGCATCCCGCCACCGCCGAAACCGGCCGCCTCACCGGCCGCGTACAGACCCGGCAGCGGCGCGCCGCGTACCTCCCCCTGGGCCGGGGCGAGTACCCGCCCGTCGAGGTCGGTCTCCAGCCCGCCCAGCGACTTGCGGGTCAGGATGTGCAGCCGAACCGCGATCAGCGGGCCCGCCTTCGGGTCCAGCAGGCGGTGCGGGGCGGCGGTGCGGACCAGCTTGTCGCCCAGGTAGTTGCGCGCGCCCCGGATCGCGGTGACCTGCAGGTCCTTGGTGTAGGTGTTGGCGATCTCCCGGTCGCGGGCCTCGATCTCCCGGCGCAACTCCCCCTCGTCGACGAGCCCTTCGCCGGTCAGCGCGTTCATCCCCTTGACCAGCGCGCCGAGTTCGCGTTCGACCACGAAGTCCGCGCCGTGCTGCTTGAACGCTTCCACCGGCCCGGGCGCCCCCGGCAGCGCCCGCTTGAGCACCTCACGGACGCTCTTCCCGGTCAGGTCCGGGTTCTGCTCGGAGCCCGACAGTGCGAACTCCTTCTCGATGATCTTCTGGGTGAGGACGAACCAGGTGTACTCGTGGCCCGTGCGCATGATGTGTTCGAGGGTGCCGAGCGTGTCGAAGCCGGGGAAGTACGGCACCGGCAGCCGGCGGCCCGTCGCGTCCAGCCAGAGCGAGGACGGGCCGGGCAGGATGCGGATGCCGTGGCGGGCCCAGATCGGGTTCCAGTTCTCGATGCCCTCGGTGTAGTGCCACATGCGGTCGCCGTTGATGCCGGACGCGCCGGCCGACTCGGCTATGCCCAGCATCAGGCCGTCCACGTGCGCCGGAACACCGGACAGCAGCTTCTTCGGCGGTATGCCGAGGCGCTGCGGCCACGCGGCCCGCACCAGTTCGTGGTTGCCGCCGATGCCACCGCTGGTGACGATCACGGCCTGCGCCCGGAGCGTGAACTCCCCGGCTTTCTCGCGTGAGCTGGCCTGCCCGCGCTCGATGTCGTCGGGCACCAGGATTTCACCGGTCACCCCGTCGACGGCGCCCGCGGTACTCGTCAGGCCCGTCACCCGGTGCCGGAAGCGCAGTTCGACCCGCCCGCGCGCGACCGCCTCCCGCACCCGCCGCACGAACGGGGCGACGACACCGGGACCCGTCCCCCAGGTGATGTGGAAGCGCGGCACGCTGTTGCCGGGGCCCGTCGCCAGGAAGCCGCCGCGTTCCGCCCAGCCCACCACGGGGAAGAACTTCACGTCCCGCTCGCGCAGCCAGGCCCGCTTCTCACCGGCCGCGAAGTGCACATAGGCCTCGGCCCACCGGCGCGGCCAGTGGTCCTCGGGGCGGTCGAAGCCGGCGGTGCCCAGCCAGTCCTGCAACGCCAGGTCCGCGCTGTCCTTGATCCGCATCCGCCGCTGCTCGGGCGAATCCACCAGGAACAGCCCGCCGAACGACCAGAACGCCTGCCCGCCGAGTGAGACCTCCGGCTCCTGGTCGACCAGGATCACCTTCCGGCCGGCTTCGGCCAGCTCGGCGGTGGCGACCAGCCCCGCCAGCCCCGCACCCACCACCACGACGTCCGCGTCCAGCGCTGCCATCCGCCCGCCCCTCCCACTGCCTGCCTACTCGTCGGTAGCACGTTACGCGAGCGGGCCCGGCGGGTCAGCGGGTTCGCGACGACCAGTTCTTCGCCGCCACGGTCCCGGCGGAAGGCGTGGGCGTGGGCGCGTGGGCGCGTGGGCAGGACGCAGGACGCAGGACGCAGGACGCAGGACGCAGGACGCAGGACGCAGGACGCAGGACGCAGGACGCAGCGGCAGTCGTACGGCGCTGGCCTCGGAACGGGCGCAAAGGCGGGCAAAAGTTGCTGGGGGCGCGGGCGGCCCGAACCATAGGGGGGTGAGCGATGCCGCGTATCTCCGGTTCCCGCACCTGCACGGCGACCTGCTCTGCTTCGCCGCCGAGGACGACATCTGGGTGGCTCCGCTCGGGCCTCCCGGCGAGTCGCCGGGGCGGGCATGGCGGGTGACGGCCGACCGCACCCGGGTCGGGGCACCGCGCTTCTCACCCGACGGTACGACGATCGCCTTCACCACCTGGCGCAGTCTCGACCCCGAGGTGTACCTCGTCCCGGCCGACGGCGGCACTTCGCGCCGGCTCACCTACTGGGGCAGCTCGGACACCCGGGTGTGTTCGTGGTCGCCGGACGGTCATGTGCTCGCCGTATCGTCACATGGTCAACCCTTCGCTTATCACACCTGGGCGCACAGCATCCCGCCGGAGACCGCGTGCGGGCCCGGCGGTCCCCTGCCCTGGGGTCCCGTGAGCGACATCGCGGTGCACGACTGCGACGACGGCGAACGCCGCACCCTGCTGCTCACCGGCACCCCGCCGCACGAACCGCACGCCTGGAAGCGCTACCGCGGCGGCGCCACCGGCCGGCTGTGGCTGCACGGCGAGCGTCTGGTGCCCGACCTGCCCGGCCACCTGGCCAACCCGATGTTCGTCGCCGACCGGATCGCCTTCCTGTCCGACCACGAAGGCATCGGCAACCTCTACTCCTGCCTGCACGACGGTACGGACCTGCGGCGGCACACCGACCACGCCGACTTCTACGCCCGCGGCGCGGCCACCGACGGGCAGCGGGTGGTCTACCACTGCGCCGGCGCGCTGTGGCTGGTCGAGGACCTGGCACCGGACACCCGTCCGCGACGGCTGGACGTACGGCTCGGCGGCCCGCGCAGCGGCCGCCGCCCCTACCAGGTGCCGGCCGCCGCCAACCTCGACGGCCTGGCCATCGACCGCACCGGACGGGCGAGCGCGGTGAACGTACGCGGCAGCCTGTACTGGCTCACCCACCGTGACGGCCCGGCCCGCACCATCTCCGACGTACCCGGCGCCCGGGTGCGGCTGCCGAAGATGCTCGGCGACACGGGGCTGGTCGCGTACGTCACCGACGCGGGGGGCGAGGACGGGATCGCGTTGGCGCAGCTGCCGGGCCGGGCGTCACGGGCGCTGACCCGCGAGCCGGCCTCACTCGATGAGGTGACCGCGGACATGGCGGTGGCACCGGCGGGCACAGGCACGGGCGCGAGGGCGTCGCGCAGGCGGTCGCGTACCGGATCCACCCGATGGGGTGATGGCCGGGACGCGGACGAGGACGACGGCACCCCGGAGTCGGAGAACGACGCCTCGTCCCGCCGACCCGGCCGTGACCGCCCGGGCCGCCCGCCGGCCACGACAGCCGTTCCGGCCACTCCGGCCGCAGGCGCCGCGGCGGCCGGCAGCGGGGACGGTACCGGTGACGGCGCCGGTCCTTCCGCCGAGTCCCACGCCCTCCTGGCGGTCGGCCGCTTGGGCCGCGTCCTGGAACTGGTTCCCTCCCCCGACGGCTCCACCCTCGCCGTCGCTGCCCACGACGGGCGCCTGCTGCTCGTCACCACGGGCGAGGGTGATGAATCATCACAAGGACGATCGTCCTATGAGAATCCGTCCTACAACGGATCGTCGGACAACGCATCATCGGACAACGGATCATCGGACAACGGATCATCCGATGGTGTGCCTTCGACGGGGGCACCGTCCAACGGCGGTTCGTCCAACGGCACGGCGTCGCGTCGCGCATCGCCCGACGACGTCGTCGAGCTGATCCGCTCCACCAACGGCCCCGTTCGCGACCTCGCCTTCTCCCCGGACTCGGCATGGCTCACCTGGTCGCACCCGGGCGTCGGCCGCTCCCTGCGCTCCATCAAGATCGCCCGACTAGCCGACCATACGATCATCGACGTCACCAATGGACGCTTTGAGGATGAACAGCCTGTCTTCACGCGCGACGGCTGTTATCTGGCCTTCCTGTCCTGGCGCGGCTTCGACCCGGTGTACGACGTTCATACCGGTGACCTGTCGTTCCCGCTGGGCTCGCGCCCCTACCTCGTACCGCTGAACTCCGCCACCGCGTCACCCTTCGCCCTGACCGTGGACGGCAGCCCGGTGGGCACCGGCCTCGACCCGGGTGAGGGCGGCGGCGACGGTCCGGTGGTCGTGGAGGTGGAAGGACTGCCGGACCGGGTCACGCCCTTCCCCGTCCCCGCGTCGAAGTACTCGGCGCTGGAACCCGTGCAGGGCGGCCTGGTCTGGCTGCGCTGGCCGATCTCCGGCGCCCTCGGCGAGACCTTCGTCAATCCGAGTGACCCGTCGTCCCGCCCCACCCTGGAGTTCTTCAGCCTCACCAAGTCCAAGCGCACCGAACTCGTCCGCCACATGGACTGGTACGCGGTCAGCGGCGACGGCCGGCGCCTGGCCGTCTACGACGACGGTGAACTCGCCGTCATCCCGGCCACCGAACGCAGCGACGACGACTCCACCGTCTATGTCGACATGCGGCGCATCCTGCACGAGGTCGAACCGACCGCCGAGTGGCGCCAGTCGTACGCGGAGGCCGGCCGGCTGATCCGCGACTACTTCTGGGCCCCCGACATGTGCGGCGTGGACTGGCCGGCCATCCTGGACCAGTACCGGCCGCTGGTCGAACAGGTGGCCACTCCGGACGAGTTCGCCGACCTGCTGCGCGAGGTCCTGGGCGAACTGGGCACTTCGCACGCCTACGTCCAGCCCGCCCGCCGCAACGAGGGCCCGCCCCACTACCAGCGCCCCATCGGCCTGCTCGGCGCCGACTTCCAGCACCACAAGGACGGTACGTGGACGGTGGCCCGCATCCTGCCCGGCGAGTCGTCGGACTCCAAGGCCCGTTCGCCGCTGGCCGGCACCGGGATCCGGGAGGGTTCGGTCCTCACCCACATCGACGGCCGGCCCGTCGACCCGAACCGTGGCCCGTACCCACTACTGGCCGGCGCCGGCGGCACCACCGTGGAGCTGACCTTCGTCCCGCCGGGCGGTCGCGGGGCCGCCCGCCGGGTCGCCGTCGTCCCGCTCGTCAACGACCGCACGCTGCGCTACCAGTACTGGGTCTCCCGCCGTCGCGCCGTCGTACGCCACCTCAGCGGCGGCCGCTGCGGCTATCTGCACATCCCCGACCTGGGCGGTTCCGGCTGGGCCCAGTTCAACCGCGACCTGCGCAAGGAGGTCGCCTACGACGCCCTGCTCGTCGACGTGCGCGGCAACGCGGGCGGCAACATCAGCGAGTTGGTCATCGAAAAACTCACCCGCAAGATCCTCGGCTGGGACATCACGCGCAACGCCCAGCCCGTGTCCTACGTCAGCGGCGCGCCGCGCGGACCTATCGTGGCCATCGCGGACGAGGCCACCTCCTCCGACGGCGACATGATCACCGCCGCCTTCCAGCTTCTCGACATCGGCCCGGTCGTGGGGCTGCGCACCTGGGGCGGCGTTGTCGGCATCACCGGCCGGCACCGCCTCGGCGACAATACGGTCATCACTGTTCCGATGAACGCCGCCTGGTTCGACGCCTACGGCTGGTCCGTCGAGAACCACGGCGTGGCCCCGGACATCGAATGCCTCCGCACCCCTCTCGACTGGGCCGAGGGGCGCCAGGGCCAGCTCGAGGTGGCGGTCCGCACCGCGCTGTCCCTCCTGGACGAGCACCCCGCCGCCGCCCCTCCCGACCTCTCCAACCCCCCGAACCGCGCCCGCCCGCAACTCCCCCCGCGCTGATCCTGCGCCGCGCCGACCGGGGACGAATCCGGACGGGGAACAGCGCGAAGTGCGAAGAAGGCGCACCCGCACCGAGGGTGTCCCTTCCTACGTCACGCCGTCCATGTGTCACGCCGTCCGTCCGACGCGACCCGAACCCATCAGACCAAGCCGCCCCGCTCGTCGGCCTCGGCGCCCATGCGCTCGCGCGGTTCGTCCTGGACCCCGGTACGACGCCGCTGCCCGTCCTGTCGCTGCCAGCGCTCCGCGCGCTCCGGGTTCTACGAGGCGGCCGGCCGGCTGCGCTTGTTGCCGGACGATCGCTCCGCCTCGTCGGCGGCTCCTCCGCTACCGACAAGACCGCGCCGCACACCGGCACCGCGGGCCAGCACCGCTTGGGCACGCCGCATTTCGCGCTGCCCGAGCGCTCCGCCGATCAGCGACGGCAGCAAACCGCGAACCGGCTGCATCCCGCGCAACCACCACTGCGCGTACACATGGGGTGATCGTCGTACGATGCCGTCTGCGATCCGCTCGACGGCCGGCTCCAGCGGATACGTGCGATTCGTCGGCCAGGGCAGCTTGCCGCGCATCTCGCGCATTACCTCGTCCTGATCGGCCCCGCGCACCATGTCGGTGTCGGTCCAGCTCAGATAGCCCACGCCCACCTTGACGCCCTGCTGGCCGAGTTCGGCCCGCAGGCTGTGCGCGAATGCCTCCACGCCCGACTTGCTGGCGCAGTACGCGGCCATCATCGGCGCGGGGGTGAGCGCGGCCAGCGATGCGATTTGCAGAAGATAGCCGTGCGAGGCAATCAGCGCGGGCAGGAAGGCGCGGGCGGTGGCGACACTGCCCAGCAGGTTGACCTGAATCACCCGGTCGAAGGCGTCGGGATCGGAGTCGACAAACGGACCGCCGGTGGCCACACCGGCGTTGGCGACCACGACGTCGACACGGCCGAAACGAGCGACGACTTCAGCGGCGACAGTCGCCATCGTCACCCGGTCGGTGACGTCGGCGGTCCAGCAGGCGGCCTCGCCGCCGAGCGATGCGGCGACGTTCTTCAGTTCATCGGGTTCGAGGCCCACCAGCGCCAAGCGGGCACCACGGGCGGCGAGTCTGCCGGCCAGTGCCGCACCCACTCCCCGCGCCGCGCCGGTGACCACCACGACCTGACCGTCCAACGGTGATCCGCTCATACGCTCTTCTCCTCCACGCTGGACAAGGGGGCGTGCTCGGATGCAGTCGGCCCGGAATCAGCGGTACCGCCGTCCGACAATCCGGCTGTCAGATGGTTCGCGACCAGTTCGCGTATCACCCGCTCGACAGCCCGCGGATCCTCTATCGGTGTCATGTGGCCCAGGCCCGGCAGTTCGGTCAGGCCGGCCGGCCGGGGCAGGGCGGCCGCTATGCCGCGGGCGTGCACCCGGGGGGTGAGTTTGTCCGCGGTGCCGACCAGTACCGCGGTCGGCGCGACGACCGCCGGCAACTCCGCGTCCAGGTCGAGCACGGCGAGCACCCGTCCCCACGCCGAACGGTGGCGGGCCCGGCACGCGTGCACGATCCGCGCCGTGAAGTCGACCTGCTCGGGCGTCGCGTCAGGATTCAGCACCCCGTACTTCAGCGCCGCCTTGGACAGCGGGGTCACCCGTCCGAGTGGCATGCGCGAGACGAGCAACTGCCGGTGGAAGATGCGCCGCAGCCGGCGCGAGCTCAGTCGCGGCGGAAGCACTTCGGTCGATCCCAGCAATCGCCCGCTGCCGGTGCTGGCGAGCAGGACCGCCGCCGTACGGTCGCGCACCGCCGCACGCCCGGACGCCGCCATAATCGTCATACCGCCCATGGAGTGCCCGACCAGCACCGCGCGCTCACCCTCCGGTACGACCGCCTCCAGTACGGCTTGCAGATCATCAGCCAGGACGCCGGTTCCGTAACCCCTGCGAGTGGCCGGCGCGCCACTGCGACCGTGACCGCGCTGGTCATAGGCGACAACCCGATGATCGTCCGCCAACAGCCGGACGACCGGCGCCCAGAAGAGCGTCGAACAGGTCCAGCCGTGCGACAGAACGACGGTAGGACCATCGGCCCGTCCGTACTCCTCGATGTGGATACGCGTTCCGTCGGCGGAAACAGCGGTCAGTTCGCGTCGGGCCGGCACCGCCTCGTACAGCTGGCTCATGACATCGCCTCCACGGCAGGGGCGGCGGCCTCGACCGGCGCCAGCACCTCGTACTCCGACAACTTCAACTGCCGCGTCGCCCGGCGGAACTCCGCGGTGGTACCCGGCCAGGCTGTCGTGTTGCGCCCGTTGGCGTCCAGATACCAGCTGTTGCATCCACCGGTGTTCCAGACGGTACGAGCGGCCCGCCGCTGGATCTCCGCGTTCCACGCCTTCACCGCGGCCGGTCTCGCGTCGAGCGCCGCGCCGCCCGAACGCGACAGCGTACGCAGGTAATCGGCTATGTAATTGAGCGACGATTCGATCATCAGAATCATCGAGCTGTTCCCGAGACCGGTATTGGGCCCGACGATGAACAGGAAATTGGGAAAACCGTCGACCGTACAACCGCGCAGCGCCGCCATGCCGTTCCGCCAGTGCTCGCTCAGCGTGCGCCCGTCCGCTCCGACAACCCGATCACCGATCGGCATATCAGTCACATGGAAGCCGGTTCCGAAGATGATCGCATCGACTTCCCGTTCGCTGCCGTCAGCCGTCACCACCGATGACCCGCGCACCTCGGTCAGCCCGGACGTGACCACCTCGGTGTTCGGCTGGGCGAGGGCCGGATAATAGGTGTTCGACAGCAGGATCCGCTTGCAGCCGATCGTGTAATCGGGCGTCAGCCGGGCTCGCAGCACCGGATCCTTGACCGACCTGCGCAGGTGTCCGCGGGCTATCCGCTCCGCCGCCTTCATCAGCTGCGGCCGCTTCACAAACGCACCGACCTGGAATTCCCTGATCAGCCAGAGCAGTCCGCGCCTGGCCTTCGCCGACCCCGGCACGGTCGCGTGCAGCCACCGCTCCGCCGCGCCGATCGGCCGGTCCATCCGGGGCATCACCCACGGCGGAGTCCGCTGGATGACGGTCAACCGTTCCACCTCCGGCTGGATCGCCGGCACGATCTGGATCGCCGAGGCGCCCGTACCGACCATCGCGACCCTCTTGCCCCGCAGGTCGTAGTCGTGGTCCCACCGTGAAGAATGGAACACCCGCCCCGGGAAGCCCTCGATCCCCGGAATGTCCGGGATCTTCGGGTCGGACAGGGCCCCGGTGGCCGAGACCACCACATCGGCGGTCAGCTCGCCGGCCGCCGTTTCCAGGTGCCAGTGGTGGGCCTCCCCGTCCCAGCGGGCCTGCCGCACCTCGGCGCCGAACCTCAGATGCGGCCGCAGCCCGAAGGTGTCCGTCACTCTTTCGAGGTAGCCGCGTATGTGTTCCTGGCCGGAGAAGGCGCGCGGCCAGTCGGGTTTGGGGGCGAAGGAGAACGAATAGAGGTGGGAGGGCACATCGCAGGCGCAGCCCGGATAGGTGTTATCGCGCCAGGTGCCGCCGACCGCGTTCGACCGTTCCAGGATCACGAAGTCGGTGATTCCCTCCCGGCGCAGCCGCACGCCGGCTCCCAGCCCGCCGAAGCCGGAGCCGATCACCGCCACCCGCACGTGTTCGAGGCCGCCGTGCATGGCACCGCCCTTCCGTTACGCCGCTGCGTACCCGTGTCCTTGCTTGCCGCTGCTTCCGTCATCGCCGGAGCCGCCCGTTCGTCGGATCAGCTTTTGTCCGACGGTCAGACGATCCGACCGTCGGATCGCCAGACCGTCCGACCGTCCGAGCAACCGCCTGTCCGATCAACCGCGCCAGCAATCACTGGCACGGTCCGTACAGCGGACTGTAGGGCATGCGGGTTACCCGCGGTAGAGGCCGGACCGAACTTATTACCGCCGAGTAGAAGCCGCCCTGCCCGCGCCACCCCCGCCCCCGCAGCCGGTACGAGCCGAACACGACCAGGAGGAACCGTTTCCGCACCCCCTAGGCTGGCCACGTGGACGACAACGGCACCGACGACCGCCCGCGTGAATACCGTGTGGAGGAGCTCGCCGAAGCCGCCGGCATCCCGGTGCGCACCCTCCGCTTCTACCGGGAGCGCCGCCTGCTGCCGCCCCCGCGCCGGGCCGGCCGTATCGCCTGGTACTCCGAGGACCACCTCGCCCGCCTGCGCACCATCGCCGCCCTGCTCGACCGCGGCCACACCCTCGGCGGCATCGCCGAGCTCATCGCCGCCTGGGAGACCGGCCGCACCCTCGGCGGCGTGGCCGAGCTCCTCGGGCTGGAAAGCGCCCTCGCCGCCCCGTGGTCCGACGAGACCCCGGTAAGGCTCACCCCCCAGGAGCTCGCCCATTACTTCGGCGAGCACGTCACCCCGGACAACCTCTCCGCCGCCCTGGAGATCGGCTACATCGCCGTGGACGGCGAGAACGCCGTGCACATCAGCCGCCGGCTGCTGGAGGCGTCCTCCGCCCTCGTCCGCGAAGGGGTTCCGCTGGCCGCCGTACTGGCCGCCGGCCGCGAGGTGCGCGAGCACGTGGACGCGCTGGCAGAATTGTTCACGCAGGTCATCAAGGTGCACGTGCTCGGCCCGCTGGAGGGACCGCCACCGCGCGAGGCGCACCGCATGCCGGAGGCGCTGCAACGGCTCCGCCCGCTGGCCAAGAACATCGTCGAGGCCGAGATGTCCCTGGCGATGGACCGCAGGGTGCGCGCCGAGATCGACGCGCTGCTGCGGCAGCGGGCCGGGACACCCGCTGCGGACAGCGCCCCGGACCTCAAGCAGGACAGGCGGGACAAGCCGGACGAGGGGCCGCCCGGGGACAGCGGCGGCCTTCGCCGATAGGCCCCCGGGAACTACGACCCCCACCCCGCGCATTCCGCCGCCCGACCTGCAAGAGTGGAAGGGGGCGGAGCCACCACAGCGCAACGCCGCCCCTCATCTGACCCGGAGGTTCCCGTGCAACAGCCCAACGACGCCGGCGCCGAGCACGCCATCCTCGGCCGGATCAGCAAGATGGTCGCGGACGAGAAGATCCTGCGGGACCTGCTGACCGACGGCGGCATAGACGGTGAGACCGAGAAGGAGCGCCTGGCAGCGCTGGAGCGCGAGCTCGACCAGTGCTGGGACCTGCTCCGGCAGCGCCGTGCCCTGACCGACGCGGGTGAGGACCCGGGCAGCGCCCGCGTACGGCCCTCCTCGACCGTCGAGAACTACCGCTCGTGAGCGCGGCCACCCCGAGCGGCCCGGACAGGGCGCGCAGCACCGTCGGCGAGGTGACCGTCGCGGACGCCCCGCAGGAGCACCGCTACGAGGCCAGGATCAACGACCGGCTGGCCGGCTTCGTGGCGTACGTGCGCTCCCCGCAACTGATCGCCTTCATCCACACCGAGGTCGAGGACGCGTACGAAGGCCACGGCGTCGGCTCGACGCTGGCCCGTGCCGCGCTGGACGACGCCCGCGCCCAGGGCCTGCGGGTGGTGGCGGTGTGCCCGTTCATTTCGGGATGGCTCGAACGGCACGCCGACTACCAGGACCTCGCCTACGAGCCCGACAGCCGGGTGAAGGACTGAGGCCGGGTCCGAGGATCCGCCCCGGCGGGCCCCCCGTGAAGCCCCCGAGTCGCACCGGGGCGTCCCTCACGCGGTCCCGGCCCGCACCGCGATGTCGGATTTCCGCTAGACGACGCCCCTGACGACGAGCGATGCTGACGGGGTGCACACGGATTTCGACGCCTGCGTCCGCGCCGTCCAGTCGAAGGACGCCCGCTTCGACGGATGGTTCTTCACGGCGGTGCTGACCACCCGCATCTACTGCCGGCCCAGCTGTCCCGTCGTGCCACCGAAGGTCGAGAACATGACCTTCTACCCGAGCGCGGCCGCCGCCCAGCAGGCCGGTTTCCGCGCCTGCAAGCGCTGCCGCCCCGACGCGAGCCCCGGCTCCCCGCAGTGGAACGAGCGCGCCGACCTGGTGGCGCGCGCCATGCGCCTGATCGCCGACGGCGTGGTGGACCGTGACGGCGTGCCCGGCCTGGCCGCGCGCCTCGGCTACAGCGAGCGCCAGATCGAACGGCAGCTGTTCGCCGAGCTGGGCGCCGGTCCCCTCGCCCTGGCCCGCTCGCAGCGTGCGCAGACCGCCCGGCTGCTGATCGAGACCACCGCCATGCCGATGGGGGACGTCGCCTACGCGGCAGGATTCGGCAGCATCCGTACCTTCAACGACACCGTGCGCGCGGTTTTCGCGCTGTCCCCGGGCGAGCTGCGCGGCCGCGTCGCCAAGGGACGCCCGTCCGCCGCGGCCGGCGTGATCACGCTGCGGCTGCCGTTCCGCCGGCCCCTCACCCCCGACAACCTGTTCGGCCATCTCGCGGCCACCGCCGTGCCCGGCGTCGAAGAGTGGCGCGCGGGCGCGTATCGGCGCACGCTGCGGCTGCCGCACGGCCCCGGCATCGTCGCCCTGCGCCCCCGACCCGACCATGTCGCCTGCCAGTTGTGGCTCGCCGACTGGCGGGATCTGGCGCAGGCGATCAGCCGCTGCCGCCGGCTGCTGGACCTGGACGCGGACCCGTCCGCCGTGGACGCCTCGCTGGCGGCCGACCCGCTGCTGGCACCGCTGGTCGCCCAGGCCCCGGGACGGCGGGTGCCGCGGGTCGTGGACGGACCCGAGTTCGCGGTACGGGCGGTGCTCGGCCAGCAGATCTCCACCGCGGCGGCCCGTACCCACGCCGGCCGGCTGGTGGCCGCGTACGGCGAGCCGGTCGCCGACCCGGCGGGCGGCCTCACCCACTTGTTCCCCTCGACCGCCGCGCTCGCCGAGCACGACCCGGCCGAGCTGGCGATGCCGCAGACCCGCAAGTCGACCTTGTCGGCGCTGCTACAGGCGCTGCTGGACGGCGAGTTGGACCTGGACGTCGGCAGCGACTGGCAACGCACCCGGGCCCGGCTGGCAAGCCTGCCCGGCTTCGGACCATGGACGGTCGAGACGATCGCCATGCGCGCGCTCGGCGACCCGGACGCCTTCCTTCCCACCGATCTCGGTGTGCGGTACGCGGCCCGCGATCTCGGACTGCCCACCACTCCCGCCGCGTTGCTCAAGCACGCCGCCGCCTGGCAGCCGTGGCGTGCCTACGCCACGCAGTACCTGTGGGCGACGGGCGACCATCCGATCAACATGCTGCCGCCGTCGGGTCCCGAGGCCCCTGCCCGCGGCCGACTCCCCTGCGAAGAAAGGCGCTTCACGATGACGACGACTGTCCAGACGTCATGGGACAGCCCGTGCGGCCCGCTGACCCTGGTGGCCAGGGAGGGCGCCCTGGCCGGCCTCTACATGACCGACCACCGCCACCGCCCGGCGCTGGAAACCTTCGGCCCATGGGTCGAACCCGGTGAACTCCCCCTGTTCGCCGACGTGTCGGAGCAACTGACCGCCTACTTCGCCGGCGACCGCACCGCCTTCGACGTCCCGCTCGGCCTGGCGGGAACGCCGTTCCAGCAGCGCGTGTGGTCGGCGCTGTGCGACATCCCCTACGGCGAGACCGTCTCCTACGGCGAACTCGCCGCGGTTCTCGGGCAACCCGGCGCGTCGCGCGCGGTGGGACTGGCCAACGGCAAGAACCCGATCAGCATCGTTGTGCCCTGCCACCGGGTGATCGGCGCGAACGGCAGCCTGACGGGCTACGGCGGCGGCCTCGACCGCAAGCGGTGGCTGCTGGGCTTCGAACGGGGCCGCACGCAGCCGATGTTGATCTGACTGCCGGGCTCGGACACCCGGCGCTCCCGCCGAGTCCGGCCGGACATCGGGCGCCGGACCCAGCAACCCCTCGGATCACGGCGCCACCGGCTCCGCGCTTTCGGCCCGCGGCTGCGCCGGTAGGGTCCCGGTCCCGCTCCCGAAGGCGGCGCCGCCCCGCCGCCTTCGCCACCAGCCGTAACCGGCCAGCGCGCCCACGCCGAGCAATGACGCCCCGCCCACCGCCTCGCCGAGCCTGAGTCCCGGCGGGGTGAGTGAGCAGGACACGCTGCTCGCCCGGCCGTCCAGCGGCACCGCCAGCAGCCCGAGGTACGACGACGCCGGATGCGATGTGCCGCTGTCCGTCGAGCAGCTCCACCCGGCGATGTCGGGTGCGGCCACCACGGCGAAGCCCTCAGCGCCCGGGGGCAGTTGGGCCCGGATGCCGTCCGAGGTGACATCCACGCGGGTGGGAGCGGTGGCGGCCAGGTGGCGCTCGGCCGCGGCGAGCCGGGCCCGGTCGAGGCAGCCGACACCGTCGGCTTCGAGACGGCTGGAGCCCGGCCCCGGGGTGAGTTTCAGAGTGAAGGGTCCGCCGTTCCCAGCGGCCCCGAGTCGCTGCACCGGTGCGCGGTGGCCGCTCCTGCCGCCCTTGTACACCACCGCCGTACCACCGGGGGCCTGGACGGATCCGGTGAAGTCCGGCGCCCAGAAGTACAGTTCGCTGCCCGTCGGGCAGGACGAGGCGAGCTTGTAGGTGCTGTGCGGGCCGCCCGGGGTGGCGTATTCGCCGTCCGACCCCGGGCGGATCACGCGCCCGGCGCTGTCGGTCAGCCGGATGGCGGCACCAGGGGTGTAGACGCGGCTGCCGAGCAGCAACTCCTGGTTCCGGTACGGCGATCGGCCGTAGCCGGTGGCCGGCGCGGCCGCACGCACGGTCACCAGCGGCGGCACCGGCTGCCGGGTGACAGGCGGGGGTTCGGACTGCGGCGGGCCGCCCAGGTGCGGATCGACCGGCGAGTGCAGGCGGGCGCCGACGGAGAAGATCACATCCGTCACGGGATTGTCGAGGCTCTGCGGCGAACGCCCGTACGAGGTCCAACCGCCGCCGAGCGCGGCCAGCGTGCTGATCCACACCTCGGACGTGAGGCTACTGTAGTACTGCGCACCCTGGCCGCCGACCTCCAACGGGTCATTGCCGACGGTCTGTTCACGCCCCGGATCGGTGCGCCGGCCCGGCCACGTGTCGGCCGCCGTGATCGACTGCCGCTGCAGGGTCTGCCGCGGGCCCCACTCCGGGTAGTCGTCCATCAGGCCGGGCCGCTTGTGGTCGATCCAGGCGTTGCTCACCGCGGACTGCCCGAACTGGGTGGCCAGCAGCACCCCGACGGCCAGCACGGCCGGCACGCTGCCGCGTACGGAGACGATTCCCCGGTCCGCCAGCCGCCTCAGGAGCAGCAGCGCGCCGACCGCGGCGACCAGGCCGGCCGCGAGCAGCGGGTACGTCGCCGGACCGGTCAGGCCGCGGTCCGCGTCCACCGCGACGAACGCGGTCATCAGCCCCATCAGCCCGGCCCCGCAGACAAGTTGGCGCGGCCCGGGCAACCGGTGGGCGAGCGACTGCCAGGCGGCGATCACCATGATCCCGCTGAGGACGAATGTCTGCCGGTACGGGCTTCCGTTGGGCGTGGTGAACGCGTGCCACAGCAGATGCGTCGGCCGCCAGTCCAGGGAGCCGGCGACGACGACCACCAGCGCCGGCCACACGATCCGGGCCCGGCGCGGCACGGCGGGGTGGAAGGGCAGCACGAAGGCGAGCAGCAGCGCCGCGGTGTCCACATAGGTGGACGGCGTGAAGAAGCCGTACGTGCCCGGGAGCATCCGTATCAGCAGGTCGGCCACGGGAAGCTGGTGGAAGCCGACCGGTGAGACCGGCGAGGCGAGTTTGGTGCCCTTGACGATGGTCAGCAGGACGGGCGCGGTCAGGCCGATACCGAGGGCGGTGGTGAGGGCGGCGCGGCCGAAGGTGACAGCGGCGTGGCGGCCGCGGGCGGGCGTTGACGCGGGTCTGGCGGGCGCGGCGGGCCCGGCCGGATCAGCGATGTCGCCGGTCGGTGCCGCCGGCTCGGGCCCGGGCGGCGGCTCGGTGAGCAGGCGGGCGGCGAGGAACAGGGCGGCGCCGATGGTCGCCATGTACGCGGTGTAGAAGTTCGCGGCCCAGCACAGCGCGACGACGAGCACGCCGGCGATCGGCCGCCGCCCGGTCCGCGCCCACTCCCCGACCACGCACAGCAGCGGAAAGGCGATCAGGCCGTCCAGCCACATGGTGTTGTAGGACGCCAGCATCAACGTCCAGCCGCACAGCGCGTACGACGCGCCGAGCATCCCGGCCGCCCATCGCGGCCCGGGCCGCAGCAGGAGCAGCAGCACCGCCATCGCGGCGGCGGCCGACCCGAGCTTCAGCATGCTGATGACGTAGACGGCCAGATCGATCCGGTCCCGGGGGAACAGCGCCACCAGGGGCGCGAACGGGCTCGACAGGTAGGTGCCGAAGTCGGGCAGGAAGCTGCTGCCGTAGCCCGACTGCCAGTTCAGCAGCCAGCCGCCGTCGGCCTTGCCGTGCAGCAGGTCCCACAGATGGGCGTGGAAGGGCAGGTACTGGTTGCCGAGGTCGCTGACATCACGGGTGCGCGATCCGAACGGGTACTGCCGCGCCGCCGCGTCCCCCGCGCAGAACGCGACCATCGTCAGGCCTGCGGCGAACAGCGCCGCCCGCAGCCGGCCGATGTGCTCGGATGTCATCAAGTCTCCCGTCGCGGATGAGCGGCGCCATGCCACCGAAGGCTAGGCCGTTTCGTACGACGGAATTATGTATGCCAACAATCCGAGCGGTTAACGTGACGTCCCCGGCCGGTAATTCACCCTCACCGGTCGGATCACCTGCTCGTCGGACTAGGACAGTCCCAGCGCGGGAACGACCACCGCGTCGATGAAGCGATGGCTGTACTCGGGATCGGGGTCGATGCCCTCGATGATCGGACGGGCCAGCGCGCCGCCGAAGAGCATGTGCGGAACGAAGTCACGAGCCGGGCTGTCGGCGGCCAATTCGCCCCGGTCGACAGCGCGCTGCACCAGGTCGCGGAAGCTGGCGAGTTCCGGTTCGATGAGCAGTTCACGCAGCGCGCGGAACAGGTCCTCGTTCTGGAAGGCCGCGTGGGCGAGCCCCCGCATCAGCTCCTGGTCCCGCTTGACCTCGCTCTGGTCGTGGCATCTGACGAGCTCGTGCAGATCACCGGGCAGCGACCCGGTGTCGATGTCGGCGAGCGACACCGGCTTGTGGTGCCGCAGTGCGGTCGCGACCAGTTCGGGCTTGCCCTTCCACTGCCGGTACAAGGTGGCCTTGCTGGCGCGGGTACGGGCGGCGACGGCATCCATCGTCAGGGCCTCGTAGCCGACCTCGCGCAGCAGTCCGACAACCGCCTCATAGAGCTCCCGCTCACGCTCCGGGGTCAGGCGGGTACGGCGCCCGGCGGCTGCCTCCGGCGACATGTCCTGCCTCCTGCCTGCGGTGATGCGGTGGCCCGCGGAATCAGCTGGCGCCCTGGGGCGCTGCTCCGTACGCCTTCGCCGGCGTCGGTGCCGCCGCGAGGCGCCACCGTCGAAACGATGTCGTACACCTGAAGAGTAGACGGCCCACGATCGAAACGCCACCGTTTCGATCGTGGGCCGTATCACCCGCCCGCGGCTGCCGCCCCCTACCGCCCGCTCCGGACCCCGCACCGCCGCCCGCTCGGAAATCAAGGGAGCTCAGGCGGGAAGCGCCAGCGTGTGTCCGGTGTGTTCGACCTTCGCCCGCAGGTAGCGGACATTGGAGGCCGATACGTGGACGCCGGTCGGCACGCGCTCCACCACCCTCATGCCGAGCGCCGCGAGCTGCCGCTGCTTGTCGGGGTTGTTGCTCAGCAGCCGGAAGCGTTCGGCCCCGAGCACGGCCAGCATCTGTGCCGCGGCCGTGTAGTCCCGCTCGTCCTCGCCCCGGCCGAGGGCGCGATTCGCCTCGTAGGTGTCCAGACCGCCGTCCTGCAGCGCGTACGCGTCGAGCTTGGCGTAGAGCCCGATACCGCGGCCCTCCTGCCGCAGGTACAGCAGATAGCCTCCGACAGCGGCGATACGTTCCACCGCCTCCCGCAATTGCGGGCCGCAGTCGCACCTTTCGGAGCCGAACACATCACCCGTCAGGCACTCCGAGTGCGGGCGCACCAAGGGCACTTCCGCCGCCTCGTAGTCGCCGAGCCCGAGCGCCAGATGCTCCTTCCCGTCGGCCAGGCCGGTGAAGGTGAACACGTCGGCGGCTGCCTGCCACCCGTCCGGGAAGCGGAGCGGAACGCGGACCTTGGTGCGGATGCCGGCGGTCGGCAGAGGATGTGCGTCAGCGGACATGGGCCACTCCCTCGTAAGATCTTGAAATCTCAAGCTCTCCCGATGACCCGATTATTTCCGCTCAGCCACATGACGTTTGATCAGAACACCGCGCCGGAGATCGCCGTCCGCCCGCCGAGCCCCACGACGACGAGATCCCGCCCGATCACAAGCATCGGGCGGGATCTCGTCAACTGCTCTGGCACTGATTCAAGGACGATCTTGCGGTGGACCTGAGGGGATTCGAACCCCTGACCCCCTCGATGCGAACGAGGTGCGCTACCGGACTGCGCCACAGGCCCTTGCAACGAGGAAAACTCTAGCATCTCGGCGAGGGTGATCGTGAACGCGATATCGGCAGGTCCGCAAGGGGCCGACCGGCTCCGGCACGCTCACTCGTTGGCGGCCCGGGGGCGGTCGCCGTCGGCGTACTGGTCGAACAGGGGCGTGCGGCCACCGCGCGGGCGGCCCACCGGGGGGTGCTGATCGTGGTCGCGGACGGGCCGGGCCTCGCGCGGCTCACGGGGTTCGCGGGATGCGGCGGGGTCGGTCGGCGTCGTACCCGAGCGGGCGGAACTCCAGGTGTCGGGCGCGCCGAGGTCGAGTCCGCCGGGAGTGCGGGGGGCACGGGGGCGGTGACGTAGGTGGGCAGCGGCACCGGTACCGGATCCCCAGCCGTCGTCGGCGCTCTGCTGGGCGCGCTGCTGGTCGACCCACTCGGCGTGGTCGGTCTGCTCCACCAGGGCGCGGCGGTCCGCGGTACG
>NZ_FMCH01000095.1 GCF_900091855.1 Streptomyces sp. DvalAA-14 | reverse complement strand
GCGGACCGCGGCGGCCTGGTGTGTGGGACTGCTCGCCGCCGAGGCCCTGCTGCGGCGCTGCCGGACCCGCTCGGCGGGGTGACCGGGGACGTCTTCGGCGCGCTGTGCGAAACCGCCGGCACCGCCACCCTCGTGGTGCTCTCCCTGCGGTGACCGCGTGCCCCACCGGTCCGCGCACCGGCGCATGGTGACCGGGCGTAGGCTCAGAAATCCCTTACGGCCCCACGTACCCCCCTCCGTCCCGCCGAGGTGGCGGAATACGATGCGGGAGGCCGGGCCGGGCCACCCACCGGCCGCCGACAGGACCTCGACCGAATAGGACCTCATCCACCGTGACTGCACTGACACTGAGCACCTCCTCCGCCGCGGCGCTGCGCGCGGACGCCGTCGTCATCGGCGTGGCCAAGGGCCCCAAGGGCCCGCGCGTCGCGCCGGGGGCCGAAACGGTGGACTCCGCGTTCGACGGCAAGCTCGCCGCCACGCTGGAGACCCTGGGTGCTTCGGGCGCCGAGGGCGAGGTGACGAAGCTGCCCGCGCCGGCCGGGGTGAAGGCGGCGGTCGTGGTCGCGGTCGGTCTCGGTGAGGCCCCGGAGGACGGCGCGGGCTTCGACGCCGAAGCGCTGCGCAAGGCGGCGGGTGTCGCGGCCCGGGCGCTGGCCGGTTCGAAGAAGGCCGCCTTCGCGCTGCCGGCCGCCGACCCGGTCGCCATCGAGGCGGTCGGCACCGGCGCGCTGCTGGGCGCGTACGCCTTCACCGCCTACCAGGCGAAGGACGGCGGCAAGGCGCCGCTCGGCGAGGTGGCCGTGACCGGCGCCAAGCCGCGCGACAAGGAGCACAAGGCCGCCGCCGAGCGGGCCACCGCGGTCGGCGTCGAGGTCAACCGGGCCCGCGACCTGATCAACACCCCCGCCAACGACCTGGATCCGAAGGCCTTCGCCGCCGCTGTGCAGGCGGCCGGCAAGGAGTTCGGCTTCAAGGTCGAGGTCATGGACGAGAAGGCGCTGGCCAAGGGCGGCTTCGGCGGCATCCTGGGCGTCGGCCGCGGCTCGGCCACCCCGCCCCGGCTGGTCCGGATCGAGTACACCCATGCCAAGGCCACCCGCACCCTCGCCTTCGTCGGCAAGGGCATCACCTACGACTCGGGCGGCATCTCGCTGAAGCCGGCCGGCCACAACGAGACGATGAAGTGCGACATGAGCGGCGCCGCCGCGGTGTTCGCCGCGATCGTGGCCACCGCCAAGCTCGGCCTCGAGGTGAACCTCACCGGCTGGCTCGCGCTGGCCGAGAACATGCCCGGCGGCAACGCCACCCGCCCCGGCGACGTGCTGCGGATGTACAGCGGCAAGACCGTCGAGGTGCTCAACACCGACGCCGAGGGCCGGCTGGTGCTCGGCGACGCGCTGGCCCGCGCCTCGGAGGAGAACCCGGACGCGATCGTGGACGTGGCGACGCTGACCGGCGCGATGGTGCTGGCCCTGGGCGAGGGCCGGTTCGGGATCATGTCCAACAACGACGACTTCCGTACCGCCATCCACACCACCGCGCTGGCCGAGGGCGAGGACTCCTGGCCGATGCCGCTGCCGAAGGCGCTGCGCAAGACCTTCGACTCCCCCACCGCCGACATCGCCAACATGGGTGTGCGGATGGGCGGCGGGCTGATCGCCGGGCTGTTCCTGAAGGAGTTCGTCGGCGAGGGCATCACCTGGGCGCACCTGGACATCGCCGGCCCGGCCTTCCACGAGGGCGCGCCGTTCGGCTACACCCCGAAGGGCGGCACCGGCAGCGCGGTCCGCACCCTGGTGGGCCTGGCCCGGCAGGCCGCGGACGGGGATCTGCTCTGAACGGGTGAGATCTGTCACGTGCGGCCCCGGGCGACATGCCCGGGGCCGCTCCCCGTGTTCTGTCTGCCAGGGCCGGTGGCCCGTACGCCGCTGAGAAGTGCGAAGATGTTGTCTCGGCACGACAGGGCCCCCTTTGAGACAAAGCGGCCGAACCTAAGCCGCCGCCCGGTCTTGGTGGACCGGCTCCGGCGAACCCATGCATGGAGGACGTGACGTGGCGAACGACGCCAGCACTGTTTTCGACCTAGTGATCCTCGGCGGTGGCAGCGGAGGCTACGCGGCCGCCCTGCGTGCCGCGCAGCTGGGACTGGACGTCGCCCTGATCGAGAAGAACAAGCTCGGGGGCACCTGTCTGCACCAGGGATGCATTCCCACCAAGGCGCTTCTGCACGCCGGTGAGATCGCGGACCAGGCTCGCGAGAGCGAGCAGTTCGGCGTGAAGGCCACCTTCGAGGGCATCGACATCGCCGCCGTCCACAAGTACAAGGACGACGTGATCGCCGGCCTCTACAAGGGCCTGCAGGGCCTGGTGGCCTCACGCAAGGTGACGTACATCGAGGGCGAGGGCCGGCTGTCCTCCCCCACCTCGGTTGATGTGAACGGCCAGCGGGTCGAGGGCCGGCATGTGCTGCTCGCGACCGGTTCCGTACCGCGCTCGCTGCCGGGTCTGGACATCGACGGCAACCGGATCATCTCCTCCGACCACGCCCTGGTGCTGAACCGGGTGCCGCAGTCGGCGATCATCCTGGGCGGCGGGGTGATCGGTGTCGAGTTCGCCTCGGCGTGGAAGTCCTTCGGCACCGACGTGACCATCGTCGAGGGCCTGCCCCACCTGGTTCCGGTCGAGGACGAGAACAGCTCGAAGCTGCTGGAGCGGGCGTTCCGCAAGCGCGGCATCAAGTTCAACCTCGGCACCTTCTTCCAGAGCGCCGAATACACCGCCGACGGCGTGCGGGTGACCCTCGCCGACGGCAAGACCTTCGAGGCGGAGGTGCTGCTGGTCGCCATCGGCCGCGGCCCGGTCTCGCAGAACCTGGGGTACGAGGAGCAGGGCGTCGCGATGGACCGCGGCTATGTCCTGGTCGACGAGTACATGCGCACCAACGTGCCGACCCTCTCGGCCGTCGGCGACCTGGTGCCGACCCTCCAGCTGGCCCACGTCGGCTTCGCCGAGGGCATCCTGGTCGCGGAGCGGCTGGCCGGCCTGAAGGCCGTGCCGATCGACTACGACGGTGTGCCGCGGGTGACGTACTGCCACCCGGAGGTCGCCTCGATGGGCATCTCCGAGGCCAAGGCCAAGGAGCTGTACGGCGCCGACAAGGTCGTCACCCTCAAGTACAGCCTGGCGGGCAACGGCAAGAGCAAGATCCTGAAGACCTCCGGTGAGGTCAAGCTGGTCCAGGTGCGCGACGGAGCGGTGGTCGGCATCCACATGGTCGGCGACCGGATGGGCGAGCAGGTCGGCGAAGCCCAGCTCATCTACAACTGGGAGGCGCTGCCCGCCGAGGTCGCGCAGCTCATCCACGCGCACCCGACGCAGAGCGAGGCGCTCGGCGAGGCCCACCTGGCCCTCGCGGGCAAGCCGCTGCACGCGCACGACTGACCCTCATCCACGCCACCCCATCCGCACAGATCCGTGAGGAGCAACCGCAACCATGGCGGTTTCCGTAACCCTGCCGGCGCTCGGCGAGAGCGTGACCGAGGGCACCGTCACCCGCTGGCTGAAGGCCGAGGGTGAGCACGTCGAGGCCGACGAGCCGCTGCTCGAGGTGTCGACCGACAAGGTCGACACCGAGATTCCGTCCCCGGCGTCCGGTGTGCTCGCATCCATCAAGGTCGCCGAGGACGAGACGGTGGAGGTCGGCGCCGAGCTGGCCGTCATCGACGACGGCAGCGGCGGCGCCCCCGCGGCTGCCCCCGCCCCGGCCGCCGAACCGCAGCCCGAACCGCAGCCCGAGCCCCCGGCCCCGCCGGCTCCGGCCCCCGCACCCGAGGCCACCCCGTCCACCGAGGTCCAGGCTCCCGCCCCGGCGCCG
>NZ_FMCH01000463.1 GCF_900091855.1 Streptomyces sp. DvalAA-14 | reverse complement strand
GAGCGGCTGGCGGACCGTGCTCGCCGACGGGTCGGCGGCGACCATGAGCCGCGGCTCCACGCCTCTCCGCCAGTACTACAACCTGCGCGGGCTGCTCCGGCGGGTCGACCCGCGCTGGGCATGCTCACCGCACTGCCGGACTACCCGCTGCGGCACAGCGACGGCCTGCACGACAGCTTCGCCCGCGTCCCGCGCACCCCGCCGTGGAGCGCGCTCGGCTTCGTGGCCCGCAGCCCCAGCTTCGGCTGGCGCGACCTGGCCGGCATGGACCCGGTGGCGGCGCTGCCGCTGCTGGACGTCCGGGTGCCCGGGATCTACGACCGGCTCGACGAGCTGAGCGCGGCGGAGTTCCTGGACGCCATCGGCTTCCCCGCCGCGGCCCGGCACCTGGCCTTCGAGGTGTTCTCCCGCAGCTTCTTCGTCGATCCGCGCCGGCTGTCGGCCGCCGAGCTCGCCTTGATGTTCCACATCTACTTCCTCGGTTCGAGCGAGGGACTGCTCTTCGATGTGCCGAACGAGCCGTTTCCGCACGCGCTGTGGGATCCGCTGCGGAGCTATCTGGAGGGCCACGGCGTCCAGGTCCGCTGCGGGGCGGCGGTGGACTCGGTGGCACCGTCGGCGGACGGCGAGCGGGTGACGCTGCGGGCCGGCGACGGCTCCGGCCGCTCCGGCGGGTCGGACACCTACGACGGGGTGGTCCTCGCCCTGGACACCTCGGGGCTGCGCGAACTGGTCGGCTCCTCCCCCGCGCTCGGCGACGCGCCCTGGCGGGCCCGGATCGACGCGCTGCGCACCGCGCCGCCCTTCCTGGTGTCCCGGCTCTGGCTGGACCGTCCGACGGCGCCCGGCCGCCCCGGCTTCCTGGGCACCAGCGGCTTCGGCCCGCTGGACAACGTCAGCGTCCTGCACGCCTGGGAAGGTGAGGCGGCCCGCTGGGCCGCCGCCAACAACGGTTCGGTGCTGGAACTGCACGCCTACGCCGTCGATCCGGCCGCCGACCGCGGCGCGGTGCAGGAGCGCCTGCTCCGCGAGCTGCACCGGGTCCACCCCGAGACGGCGGCGGCCGGGATCGTGGACGCCCGGCACGAATGGCGCGCCGACTGCCCGCTGTTCCCCGTCGGCGGCTACCGGGCCCGCCCCACCGTGCGCACACCCGCCCCCGCGGTGATGCTGGCCGGCGACCTGGTGCGCACCGGCCTGCCGGTAGCCCTGATGGAGCGGGCCGCCACCACCGGCTTCCTCGCCGCCAACGCCCTGCTGGCACGCTGGGGCGTGC
>NZ_FMCH01000393.1 GCF_900091855.1 Streptomyces sp. DvalAA-14 | reverse complement strand
TCGTCGGCGTACGGCGTCTCGGCGGCGCTCCCGTCGGCGCCGGGCGCGGCCACCTCCAGCGCGGGCGCGCCGGCCAGGCCCGGCAGCAGCTCGCGCAGCCGCGCGCCCAGCGTCCCCGGCGGTCAGCCGCGAGGCCGGCGCCTTGGCGAGGCACTGGGCGAGCAGCTGCCACAGCTCGTCGGACAGGCCCGGCAGCGGCTGGACGGTCTCGGTCACGTGCCGGCGCAGCACCGCGCCCGGGTGCCCGCCACCGAACGGGGTGAACCCGGCCAGCAGTTCGTACAGCACGGTGGCCAGGGCGTAGATGTCCACCGAGGCGCGCGGCGGCAGGCCCTCGATGATCTCCGGGGCCAGGTAGTCCGGCGTGCCGATGATCCTCGTGGCGCGGGTGCGGCGCGGGGAGTCCACCAGCCGGGCGATGCCGAAGTCGGTGAGCAGCGCGGGCGGGGCGCCGCCCGGGCCGGGCGGGGCCGCCGAGTCCAGCAGCACGTTCTCCGGCTTGACGTCGCGGTGGACCACGCCGGCCGCGTGCGCGGCGGCCAGCCCGTCGGCCACATCGGCGGCGACGGCGACGGCCGCCTGCGGGGTCAGCCGGCGTTCCCGTTCCAGCCGGGAGCGCAGATCCGTACCGCGGACCAGGTCCATCACCAGCGCCAGGTCGGTGCCGTCCACCACGAGGTCGCGGATGCCGACGATGTGCGGGTGGTCGAGGGAGAGCAGCGCGGTGCGCTCCTGCACGAAGCGCCCCACCAGGTCCTGGTCGGAGGCCAGGTCCTCGCGCAGCAGCTTGATCGCGACCGGCCCCTCGGGACCCTCGCCGAGCCACACCGTGCCGGCGGACCCCCGCCCGAGCACCTGGTGTGCGGTGTACCGGCTGCCGATCTTCCTGGCCAAGGCTGCTCCGACTCCTCCGAAGGTCCGTCGCGTTGGCGACAAAACTACGCGGGTCAGCGGCTGTTCGGGGTACGGGCGGGCGGTCAGGAGGAGTATCGGCGGAGAAATCACCCTTCAGAAGTCGACATGTCGTCAACCTCGGCGGGCCGGCGGGGGGTTGGCGGCGAGGCGGGGGCGGCCCGGGAGCCGGAACGGCTGGGCCACCTGGGCAGGACCGGCGCTCGGCCGCTCACCCGCCGCCCGGGCCGCCGCGGCTTCCGGCCGGGTCGGCCCGGTCACCAGCGGCGGCCCAGCGCTCAGCCGTTGCCGGACCCGCCGCCCGAATCGCCGGTGACCGAGGCGACCTTGTTCCACACCGTGCTGACCCAGTCCGAGCCGGCGTCCCACAGGTTGTGCGTGCTGTTCACCCAGTCGGGCAGCGGCGTGGTGTACCAGATCAGCACGAAGATCACGACGAGCACGAGGATCACCATCAGGCAGCCCTTGAGGCAGCCGAGCCCGGG
>NZ_FMCH01000110.1 GCF_900091855.1 Streptomyces sp. DvalAA-14 | reverse complement strand
GCCGGCCCCGGCCGCACCCGGCGCGCCCGCACCGCCCGCATCCCCCTGCCGTCCCTGCCGCCTCGCGTGCTCCCGGCGCCTTCGGCCCGCCGCCGGTGATCCCCGGCCAGCCGGGCGGCGGCAGCAACGCCCCGGCGCCGCAGGCCGGTTGGGGCCCGGCCCGGCCGGTCGTGTCCCGGCTGGACCAGGCCGCCGCCGTACTCGCCCTGCCCGTACCGCATGTCGACCCGGGCGACCCCAACGCCGGTTTCCTCGCCGGGCTTTCGTCGGCCGCCCCCGCCGAACTGGTGGCCGCACTGCGGTCGGCCCCCGAGGACTCGGTGGAAAAACGGCTGCGCGACGTCCGGGCCCGGCTGGAACTGGGCGACACCGCGGGCGCGCTGCGGGAGCTGCGCACCCTGGAGGACGCCGCCGACTCCGACGCCGACTGGCGCGTGGTGTGGCACCGGGGCCTGGCCGCCCTGTCCACCGGCGACTTCGAGACGGCGGCCCTCAGCTTCGACGCGGTCTACGACGCCTTCCCCGGCGAGCCCGCGCCGAAGCTGGCGCTGGGCATCTGCGCCGAGGTGCTGGGCCAGCTGGACAACGCCGCCGAGTACTACCGGCTGGTGTGGATCACCGACCACAGCTATGTGAGCGCCGCCTTCGGCCTGGCCCGGGTGCTGCTGAAGTCCGGCGACCGGATCGGTGCCGTCGCCGCCCTGGAGTCGGTACCGGAGTCGTCCATCCACTACACCGCGGCCCGGGTGGCGGCGATCAGGGCCAGGCTGCGGGACCGCTCGCCGCGCGAACCGCTGCTGACCGACCTGCACGCGGCCGCCCGGCAGGTCGAGGACCTGCAGCGGCAGGGCCTGGACTCCGACCGGCGCGAGCAGCTCGCCACCGAGGTGCTGGGCAGCGCGCTGGACTGGGTGCTGGCCGGCCGGACCGGTGACGGCGCCTCCGGCGGGCCGGCCGCCGCCCCGGGCGACATACTCGGCGCCCGACTGACCGAGAGAGACCTGCGGTTCGGGCTGGAGCGCTCGTACCGGGTGCTGGCCAGGCTCGCCCAACAGGGCGGTGCCAGGATCGAACTGGTGGAGCGCGCCAACCGCTTCCGCCCCAGGACGTGGGTGTAGCCGATGCCACCTCTGCCCGACTCGGCGCCGTCCCCGACCCCGGCGCCGCACCCCGACCAGCTGACTGACCAGCTGACCGACCAGCCGACCGACCAGCTCGCCGGCCGGGTCACCGTCTGCCCCCATTGCGGTGAACACCTGGGCGAGCGGGACCTGTTCTGCGAGAGCTGCGGCCTCAACCTGTCGGCGCCGCCGCCGAGCCGGGCGGCCGCACCGGCGACATCGGCCGGACCGGCCGGACCGGCCGAATCAGGCGGAACCGCCGTCGAGCCGGTGGCCGGCGGCGGCCCCGGCACGGACGCCTTGGTGCTGTCCCCGCCCGCGGCCGCCACCGCGGAGGCCGACGGCGGCGACACCCTCGTCCTCGGGGTGGGCGCCCGCCTGGCCGATCCCCGGCAGCAGGAGCCCGCGGCGGCCGGGACCGCGACCGGCCCCGTCTGTGTCGCCTGCGGGGTCGGCGGGGTGGACGAGGACGGCTACTGCGAGCACTGCGGCCATGCCCAGCCGCGCCAACGCGACCACCAGGAGCAGGAGTTGGAGGGCGTGGCCGCGGTCAGCGACCGGGGCCTGCGGCACCACCGCAATGAGGACGCCTTCACCGTGGCCGCCGCATCGCTGCCCGACGGCACTCCCGCGGTGGCCGCCGTCGTCTGCGACGGCGTCTCCACCGCCTACCGGCCCGACGACGCCTCGGCCGCCGCCGCCGCGGCGGGCAGCGACTCGCTGCTGGCCGCCCTGGAGCGCGGCGCCACCGCCGAGGACGCGATGCGGGGCGCCCTGCTGTCGGCCTTCGACGCGGTCGCCGCGCTGGCCGAGGAGGAGAGCCTGGACGGGGTGCCGCACCACAACGCCCCGGCCTGCACCTGCGTCAGCGCGGTGGTGATCGGGTCGGTCTTCACCGTCGGCTGGATCGGCGACAGCCGGGCGTACTGGATCCCCGACGACCGCTCGCTGCCCGCGGCCCGGCTCACCGAGGACGACTCGTGGGCGGCCAGGATGGTGGCGGCCGGCCTGATGACCGAGGCGGAGGCCTACGCCGACGAACGGGCGCACGCCATCACCGGCTGGCTCGGCGCGGACGCGGTCGAGGTCGATCCGCATGTGGCCGCCTTCCAGCCGGAAAGCCCCGGGGTCGTCGTGGTGTGCACCGACGGGCTGTGGAACTACGCGGAGTCGGCGGCGGAGCTGGCCCGGGTAATTCCGGCCGACGCCCGCTCCCGCCCGCTGCACAGCGCCCGCACCCTGCTGGGGGTGGCGCTGGACGGCGGCGGCCACGACAACGTAACGGTCGCGGTGCTGCCGTTCCCGGCGGCCGTGTCACGGGCAGGATTCCCACCCGCCTAGAACGCGGCCCGGCGCGACCGGGACGCCGGGTGGGACGGGGGCGGGGTGGGTCAGGGCATGAAGGAGCATGGGGTAGCGATGGCCATTCTTTCCAAGTCGAACGTGCCGCAGTTCTCGGTCGACGTCTATCAGAACGAGTTCCTGCCCGAGGGCGGTCGCGAGGTCAACGCCATCGTCACGGTGACCTCGACCGGCGGTGGCACCACCGGCGCCCGGCTGCTGCCGGGGCCCGCCGCGGCCACCACGGACGCGGGTGTGGTGATCATGGTGGACTGCTCGGGCTCGATGGAGTACCCGCCGACGAAGATGCGCAACGCGCGGGACGCCACCGCCGTCGCCATCGACGCCATCCGGGACGGCGTCGCCTTCGCGGTGGTGGCCGGCACCCATCAGGCCCGCGAGGTGTTCCCGGCGAACGGCGGCCTGGCGGTCGCCGATCCGGCCACCCGCGCCCAGGCCAAGCAGGCGCTGCGCAAGCTGACCGCGGGCGGCGGCACCGCGATCGGCACCTGGCTGCGGCTCGCCGACCGGCTGCTGGGCGCCAGCGAGGTGTCGATACGGCACGGCATCCTGCTCACCGACGGGCGCAACGAGCACGAGAAGCCGGAGGAGTTGCAGGCCGCCCTCGACCTCTGCTCGGGCTCCTTCACCTGTGACGCCCGCGGGGTCGGCACCGACTGGGAGGTCAAGGAGCTGACCGGCATCGCCTCGGCGCTGCTCGGCTCGGTGGACATCGTGGCCGACCCGGCCGGCCTGGCCGCGGACTTCCGGGCGATGATGGAGAACGCGATGGGCAAGGAGATCGCGGACGTCTCCTTGCGGCTGTGGACCCCGCAGGGCTCCGAGATCGCCTTCGTCAAGCAGGTCGCGCCGACCGTGGAGGACCTCACCGCGCGCCGCACCGTCTCCGGCCCGCGCTCGGGCGACTACCCCACCGGCTCCTGGGGCGACGAGTCCCGCGACTACCACGTGGCGGTCCGGGTGCCGGCCGCGGGCATCGGCCAGGAAATGCTGGCCGCCCGGCTGTCGCTGGTCCTGCCGCAGCCCGACGGCTCGACGCATGTGCTCGGCCAGGGGCTGGTCCGCGCGGTGTGGACCGACGACATGGCCGCCTCCACCCGGATCAGCCCCCAGGTCGCCCACTACACCGGGCAGGCCGAGCTGGCCCAGGTCATCCAACAGGGCCTGGAGGCCCGCAAGTCCGGTGACATGGACGGCGCGACGGCCAAACTGGGCCGCGCGGTGCAGCTCGCCAGCGCCTCCGGCAACGAGGACACGGCCAAGCTGCTCGCGAAGGTGGTCGACGTGGTGGACGCGGCGAGCGGTACTGTGCGGCTCAAGGCGAGGGTCGCCGACGCCGACGAGATGACCTTGGAAGCGCGGTCCACGAAGACCGTGCGCGTGAAGAAGTAACCAGGGGGGAGCCGGCACCATGCCGATGTGTCCGAACGGCCATCAGTCGACCGACGACGACTGGTGCGAGATCTGCGGGATGCGGATGGCGGCGCCGCCGGCACCGCCCTACGGCTCGCGCCCGGCGTCCGCCAGCTCTTCGTCCTCGCCTGCCTCGACCCCGCCCCACTCGCTGTCCCCACCGGGTTTCGCCGAGGAGCCGTCCTCCGGGGCCGAGTTGTGCCCCCAGTGCGGGACGCCGCGGGAGGGCGTGGCGATGTTCTGCGAGGAGTGCCGCTACAACTTCCGTACGCACGCGGCCACCGTCGTGGCCACACCGCTCTCCCCCGGCCCCTCGGCGCCGCAGGCCCCGCCCACCGGCCATGCCCCTGCCGCGGGGCCGGCGCCGACCGGCGGGCCGAGCTTCCCGCCCTATCCGCAGTACGAGTCGAACTTCTCCCGGCCCTCCCAGATCAACCGGCCGGCCGAGCCGGTGCCTTCGGAATCGGTGACGGTCACCTCCGGCTCCGGCGACTACCTGATCGGCCCGCCGTCCACCCCGCTGCCGCCGCGCACCACCGGCGGGACGGCGGCCGAGGCGTCCGAGCAGCCGGGAGCCGGCCCCAGCACCGCCTGGGTCGCGGTGATCGGCGCGGACCGCGAGTACTTCACCGCGATGATGGCCCGCAGCGGCCCGGAGGGGCAGGGCCTGTACTTCCCCGCCTTCTCCCCCGAGATCCAACTGCCGCTCACCGGCGACCAGATCACCATCGGACGCCGCCGCCAGAGCACCGGTGAGGCGCCCGACATCGACCTGGCCCGGTCACCCGAGGATCCCGGGGTCTCGCACAAGCACGCGATCCTGGTCCCGCAGCCGGACGGCAGTTGGTCGGTGGTCGACCAGGACTCCACCAACGGCACCACCGTCAACCTCGGCGAGGACCCCATCCGCCCGTACACCCCGGTACCGCTGGAAGAGGGCGACCGGGTGCACGTCGGGGCGTGGACCACGATCACCCTGCGGCGGGCGTAGCGGCCGCGAAACAAGGGGAGTTGCCGATGAGCGTGTCACAGGCGGTGCGCCGGCTCGACCTGGGCTGGTTCGTGCGGCCCGGCGCGGAGACCGCGGACGGGCAGCTCCGGGTGGAGCCGGCGCTGGCGTATCTGGTCGCCTGCCGGGGCGAGTTGCTGCTGTTCGACACCGGGATCGGAGCCGCCGACCCGGAGACGGAGGCGCACTACCGGCCGTACCGGCGCCCGCTCCAGGAGGCGCTGGCGGCGGCCGGTGTCGCCCCGGCGGACATCGCGCTGGTCGTCAACTGCCATCTGCACTTCGACCACATCGGCGGCAATCCGCTCTTCCCCGGCGTCCCGATCCTCGCCCAGGCCGCCGAAACGGCCCTGGTCCGGGGCGGTGGGCACGCTCCGGAGCCGCTGGTCGGATTCCCCGGCGCGCGCTACGAGGAGTTGGCCGGGGAGGCCGAGATCCGGCCCGGAGTGTGGATCGTGCCGACCCCGGGCCACACCGCGGGACACCAGTCGCTGGTGGTCGAACGGCCGGACGGCACGGTGATCCTGGCCGGGCAGACCCATGCCACCGCCTCCGACTTCGCCGCGGCCCGGCTGGCGGCGACCGCCGTCGCGGAGGGCGCGCCGCCCCCGCTGCCGGTGCCCGACGCGTGGCCGGCCCGGCTGCTGGAGTTCGACCCGCGGCGGGTGCTGTTCGCGCACGACGCGTCGGTGTGGGAGCCGCCGGGGCGGCCCGGGCCGTCGGAGCGGCCGGAGGCGGCGGGATCCAGGTCGGCGGGGCGTCCGCCGGCGTAGGGCTTGGGCGCGGCCCCACCGGGGCTCAGGCCACCTCCCAGGTCTCCGGCCCCCGCGGGTCGTCCCGCCAGGCCCATTGCCGCCCGCCCCGCACGGTGAGCCCGAACCGGGTCCGGTCCACGTCCGGGCCGCCGCCGAACAGCCGCTCCCCCAACCCGCCGACGGGCCCGCGCGCCTGCGCGCCGCGCAACGCCACGAAGAACGCCGGGGTGGGCAGGAAGCGCCCCTCCGCGTCGTCCGGACCCCGGACCGTGAGCGCCACCAGGCCCGTCGCGAAGGGCGCCAGGATCCGGCCGCCGGGCCGTACCTGGCTCAGCCACGCCCCCGGGATCACCGGCATCTCGCAGGTCGCCATGATCCGGTCGTAGGGCGCCCGCCGCGGATGCCCGAGCGCTCCGTCACCGGTCACGACCGCCACCGAGCGGGCGGCCGGGGTGCCGTAGGCGTCCAGGGCGGTCCGGGCCGGGTCGGTCAGCTCCCGGTCGAGGTCGACGGTGGTCACCGCGTCCGGCCCGAGACGGTGGGCGAAGAGCCCGGCGTTGTAACCGGTGCCGGTGCCGATCTCCAGCACCGTGTGGCCGTCCGCCACCTCCAGGGCCTCGCACATCAGCGCCATCAGGGACGGCTGGCTGCTGGAGGAGACCAGTTCGCCGCCCACCACCCGGGTGGCGATGGGCTGGTCGGCGTACGCGTCGGCCAGCCAGCGCAGCCGGGCGCCCAGATCCCACCGCTCGACGGTCTCGTCCGCCACGAACAGATGCCGCGGCACTTCGGCGAAGGCCGCCCGCCAGGCCGGGTCGGTCAGCGCGCCGCGGGCCACGATGCGCCGCACCATCCGGGCCCGCAGCGCGTCCGCCGCCATCCGGTAGCTCTGCCCGCCACCCGCGTATCCGCCAGACGCCGCCATCCCCCCATCCTGCGCCCGGACGACCGGTCCTACGACTCGGGTACTCGGCCGGGCCGTCTGCGACCATGGTGGGGTGACTGAGATCCCGCGCGGCTCGCTCCCGCAAGCGACGTTCTTCGAGCTGGTCGGCGGCGAGGAAACCTTCCGCCGGCTGGTGCACCGCTTCTACCAGGGCGTCGCCGACGACCCCGAGCTGCGCGCCCTGTACCCGGAAGAGGACCTGGGCCCGGCCGAGGAGCGGCTGACGCTGTTCCTCATGCAGTACTGGGGCGGCCCCCGCACGTACAGCGACGAGCGCGGCCACCCCCGGCTGCGGATGCGGCACGTCCCCTTCACGGTGAACCGGGCAGCGCACGACGCCTGGCTGCGCCACATGCGCGACGCCGTGGACGAGTTGGCGCTGGAGCCCGCCTACGAGAAGCAACTGTGGGACTACCTGGTGTACGCGGCCGCCTCCATGGTGAACACCCCCGGCTGACGGTCATTTTCGGCCGATCGTCCGCTGACGTCCCGGTGTCCGCCCAGCGGTCGGTCACGATCGCATTGCGACCGTCCGGCCCCCTGTTCTGTATCTCTCTCCCATTTGAGAGCATCCGGTCAGCAGCAGGACGGGGGAGCATCGGTGACCGGATTCATACTGTTGCGCGTTCGCGCGCACCGGTTGCTGCTCGCCGCCGCCCTGCTCACGGTCCTGCTGACCACCTGTGTCCTCGCCACCTTCACCGCGTTCACCGGCGCGATCGGTGACGCGGCACTGCGCCGCACCCTTCAGCACCAGGGCGCCGACCGCTCGACGGTCGAAGTGCAGGCCGATGTCGACAGCGCGGGCGCCAAGGCCCTGGACACGGCGGTCCGGGCGCAGCTCGCCGATTCCTTCGCCGGCCTGCCCGCCCATGTGGCGGCCAGCACCCGCTCCGGGCCCTACGGGCTGCCCTTCGCCCTACGCCCGGCAGCCGCCCCGAAGAGCACCGATCCCGATCTGACGCTGCTGGCCACCTTCGACCGCTCCCGGCTGACCCTGGTGTCGGGCAGCTGGCCGGCCCCGGCGGCCCGGACGGCCGGCGAGGTGCAGGTCGCGGTGCCCCAGGCCGCCGCGACCCCGCTCAAGGTGGGCCCCGGCCGGCTGATCACGCTGGCCGACCGGCTCGGCGGCCGGCCGCTGCGCGTCCTCGTCACCGGCGTCTACCGCCCGGCCGACGCCACCGCGCCCTACTGGCACCTGGACACACTCGCCGGGCGCGGCGTGCACACCCTGGCCTTCACCACCTACGGGCCGATGCTGGTGGCCGACGGCACGTTCGGCTCGGGACGAGTGCCCACCGCCGGCATGTCGTGGCAGGCCGCGGGCGACTTCAGCGCCGCCTCCACCGGGCGGATGGACGCGCTGGAGGCCGGTGTCCGGCAGACCCTCGCGGAGCTGGTCGCCACCCCGGCCACCAGCACGACACAGGCGTCCAGCGGGCTGCCCGACCTGATCGACGCGCTGCGCCGCAGCCTGCTGGTGACCCGCTCCACCCTGCTGATCGGCGCCCTGCAGCTCGTCATCCTGGCGGGCTTCGCGCTGCTGCTGGTGGCCCAACTGCTCGCCGAGGAGCGGGCCGGGGAGACGGCGCTGCTGCGGGCCCGCGGCGCCTCCCGGGCCCGGGTGGGGCGGCTGGCCGCCGGTGAGGCGCTGCTGCTGGCGGTGCCGGCCGCGCTGGTCGCGCCGCTGCTGGCCGGTCCGGTCACCCGGCTGCTGGCCGGGACCGGTGCGATGGCCAGAACCGGGGTGCGGCTGGGGGACGGCGACGCGGGTGCGGCCTGGCTGGTCGCGGCGATCGCGGCCCTGGCCTGCGCGCTGGCGGTGATCGGCCCGGCG
>NZ_FMCH01000231.1 GCF_900091855.1 Streptomyces sp. DvalAA-14 | reverse complement strand
GCCGCCGCGGCGGCGGCCCACCGCGCGGGCTCGACCCGCCCTTCCGCCCGGACCAGCTCCGCCTCGACCAGCAACGCGTACGCCGCCGCCAGCCCGGTCGGCCGGGGCAGGTGCCGGGCCGTCTCCCGGATCCGCGCCAACACCGGCTCGCGCCCGGTGTCGCCGAGGGCGAGCCACGGCCCGTCCGCCTCCGCTGCCGCGCCCGCGGCCAGCAGCGGCCAGCCGAACTGCATGGTCCCGGCCGGAAAACCGACGTCGGCCGCCGCCAGCAGCTCCCGCCGGGCGTCTTCGAATCTGCCCTGGGCCACGGCCAGTTGCAGCGCCAGCCCGCGCAGCGGGATCAGGTGCTGCGGCTGGGTGTCGTGCCGCAGCCCCTCCACCGCGGCGGCGTGGCATCGCGCCGCCGCGTCCGTGTCGCCGACCGCCAGCGCCACGTACCCCTGGGAGACCTCGATGCCGGCCCGCAGGAAGGTGTGCACCGCCGTCTCCCGGGCCTGGGCCAGCGGCGCCGCCGCCTCGGCGTAGCGGCCGAGGGCGAGCAGCGACTCGCCCTCGTTGGTGAGCAGCCAGGAACGGGTGGTGTTGGACGCCCGCTCGCCGAGCAGCGCCAGGGCCTCCCGGGCGACCCGGATCGCCTCGTGGGAGCGTCCCGCGCCCTCCAGGAGGGAGGAGAGGTTGCCGTAGGTGCGGGCGATGATGCCCGGCGCCGGCTGGTCGGCCACCAGCAGCCGTACCTCCTCGACCTCGGCCAGGCCGCCTTCGATGTCGCCGGCGTCGGCCCGCAGCATGCCGAGGGTGACGCGGGCGTGCAGTTCGGTCTCGCGGGCGCCGGCCAGCCGGGCGAGTTCGACCGCGCGGCCGGCGATGGTGATGCCCTCGGCGGCGGACTTGTGGACCATGATCCAGCCGGCGATCATCGCCATCACCTCGGCGTGCGCGGCCGACGGCGGCAGCCCCCGGACCAGTTCGCGGGCCCGGGACAGCTCCTCCCAGCCGTCGGCCCGCCCCAGGTCCTCGGTGAGCCGGGCCCGCTGGGACCAGAACCAGGCCGCCCGCAGCGGGTCGGCGCTCTGCTCGCGCTCCAGCAGCCGCAGCGCCCGCTTGGCCATGGCGTAGGCCCGCTCGGGTTCCCCGCCGAGCCGGGCGGCGACCGTCACCTCGGCCAGCAGGTCGAGGAAGCTCAGCGGGGTGGCGGCGTCGCACGCGCAGCAGGAGGGGTACGCCTCGGCGTAGTCGACCGGGCGCAGCGCGCCGCGTACCTCCTGCGGGGTGTCGTCCCACAGCTCCAACGCCCGTTCGAGCAGCCGGTACTGCTCGGCGTAGGCGTGGCGGCGCCGGGCGTCGACGGAAGCACGCAGTACCGCGGGCAGTGCCTTAGCCGGGTGGTGGGCGGCGTACCAGTAGCTGGCCAGCCGGGCGGCGCGCTCGCCGGCCCGCACCAGCGAGGGGTCGTCCTCGATGGCCTCGGCGTAGCGGCGGTTGATACGGCTGCGCTCGCCGGGCAGCAGGTCGTCGCCGACCGCCTCGCGGACCAGTGAGTGCCGGAAGCGGTAGCCGTCGCCGCAGGGGTCGGGCAGCAGGATGCTGGCACCGACCGCGCCGCGCAGGGCGTCGATCAGCTGGTCCTCACCGAGCCGGCAGATCGCCGCGAGCAGCCGGTACTCCACGGTGTTGCCGCCTTCGGCGACGAACTTCGCGACGAGCTGGGCGTCTTCGGACAGAGCCTCGACCCGGACCAGCAGCAGGTCCCGCAGCGATTCGCTGATGCCGGCGGTGGTGGTCCGCCCGCCGCTCAGCCCGCAGGCCAACTCCTCGACGAAGAACGGGTTTCCGTCGGAACGGGCGAACACCTCGTCCACCACGGCCGCTTCGGGTTCGGCGGCCAGGATCGCGGCGAGCTGGCGGCGGACCTCGTCAAGGCTGAAGCGGGACAGTTCGATGCGTTCGACGCTGCGCAGCCGGTCGGTCTCGGCCAGGAAGGGACGCAGCGGGTGGCGGCGGTGGATGTCGTCGGCGCGGTAGGTGGCGGCGATCACCAGCCGGGCGCGCTGGAGGGAGCGGAAGAGGTAGGCGAGCAGTTCGCGGGTGGAGCGGTCGGCCCAGTGCAGGTCCTCCAGCACCAGCACCAGGGTGCGGTCGGCGGCGAGCCGTTCCAGCAGCCGGGCGGTGAGTTCGAACAGCCGGACCCGGCCGTCTTCGTCGTGCGGGTCGCGGGCGCCCGGACCGTAGGAGCCGGGATCGCCCAACTCCGGCAGCAGCCGGGCGAGTTCGGCTTCCTGGCCGGCCGCGGCGGCCGGCAGTTCGGCGCCGAGCGTGCCGTACAGCGAGCGCAGGGCGGTGGACACCGGGGCGAACGGCAGGCCGTCCGCCCCGATCTCCACGCAGGCGCCGATGGCGGTGACCGCCCCGGCGGCGCGGGCCGCGGTCAAGAACTCCTCGACGAGCCGGGTCTTGCCGACCCCCGCCTCGCCCCCGATCAGCACCGCTTGCGGCCGGCCGCCGCCGGCCGACCGAAGTGCGCCGGCGAGCCTGGTCAGTTCGGCGTCGCGGCCGATGAACACGGGACTGAGCGACTGCGTCTGCACACCGTCGAGCATGTCACGCGGGTCCGGCGCCGCGACAGCGAATACCGTGGTGGTCATGCCGCGCCGTGCGGGTGGAACG
>NZ_FMCH01000387.1 GCF_900091855.1 Streptomyces sp. DvalAA-14 | reverse complement strand
GGCTGCTGGGCCGGGCCCGGCTGGCGGCGGGGTCGGCGGCGCAGCGGGTCCTGGTCGGGCGGCAGGTGCTGCTGCACCTCCGTCTGCTCGTTGCGGTGCCGGGCCGCGCTGAGCTGGGACTCCCACGGGTGCGGGCCCTGCGGCGGCTGCGGCGGCTGCGGGGCGGCGCCGGGGTCGCGGCAGCGAGCCGGGTGCCGTCGGGGCCCGCGCCTCGGACGGCAGCACGCTGGTGGCCGCGTTCGGGTCGAAGGCACCGAACGACCCGCCGGGGGCCGAGCCGCCGGCCGCGCCGGACGGCAGCACCTGGGTGGGGTCGGCGTCGCCACCGCCAGCATTCGTGCCCTCGACCAGGGTCGGCGTCGGATCCGGGGCGAGCAATCCGCCGACGCCGTAGGCCGCCTCGACCTGGGCGGGGCTCGCGTGCACCCCGATACCGGCCGCTACCACGCGCAGGGCGTGCGCCAGATTCTCCGCGCTGGGCCGCTGACCGGGCTCCTTGCGCAGGCAGCGCTCGATGACCGTCCACAGCGGCTCCGGGACGTTCCCGGGGCGCTCGGGCGTGGCGGTGAGGTGGTGGTGCAGCACTTCGATCGCGCTGTCGCCGCGGAACGGCGGCCGACCGGTGACCAGTTCGTACAGCAGGATGCCGGCGCCGTAGATGTCCACCGCGGAGGTCTGCGGGCGGCCCTGCGCGGACTCCGGCGCGACGTAGGCCGGCGTGCCCACGAACTCGTGGGTGCGGGTGACGCCCGGGGAGTCGGCGAGCCGCGCGATGCCGAAGTCGGTCAGCATCGGGTGCATCCGCTCGGTGCCGTCCTCGCCGGTGACCGTGGCGAGCAGCACATTGGCCGGCTTCAGATCCCGGTGCACCACCCCGTCGGCGTGGCTGGCCGCGAGCGCGTCCGCGACGGCCGCGGTGAGCAGCGAGGCGCCGACCGGCGAGAAGGGGCCGTTGTCCCGCAGGTAGCGGTGCAGGTCCGGGCCGTCGATGAGATCCATCACCAGGGCGAGCAGATCGCCCTCGACGACGAGGTCGCGGACCCGGACGATGTGCGGGTGGCGCAGCCTGACCAGCACGGAGCGCTCCCGCAGGAAGCGCATCACCACGTCCGGGTCGCTCGCCAGCTCTTCCTTGAGCACCTTCACCGCGACGGCCTCGCCGGGCACCACCGCGCCGTCCGCACCGCGCACCCGGCCACGCCAGACGGTGCCGGTGGCGCCGCGTCCCAGCGGCTCCTCCAGGAGGTACTTGCTGCCTACCGGCCGCACGTCATGCGCTCCCTAGCTCCATGGTGGCTCGTCCGCCCCGTCGCCACCTGTCCAGTGGCCTGCTGCCCCGTATCACGGGCTCGTCCCGGCAAGGGTAGTGCCGACCACTGACCACGCGTCCGGACAACAGGACGGAACCCCAGGTCGCGGGGCGCGAATCCGGCCTGCGGACTCCCTGGTAGGACGCCGCGGGCGGTGGCCTGGTTGCCCCGGCCGCACCGGTCGTTTCCGGTACCGGAAGCGCCGTGGGATGATCACCCACCGATCGGTCAAGATCACTGGGACGGGACCGGGGACGGGCTGTCGGTGGCGGGTGGGAGGATGCATCCGTTGTACGTCGACGCGCCCGTGCACGGCCGGGAGGACACATCCGCTTCCGGCCGGGTGGCAGGGCCCGGGGAGAAGGGACCGCGGACGAGATGCAGATCCGGCTGACCGTCCTCGGGCCGCGCAGCGGCCGGGCCGTACGCGGCTGCGACGTGCTCATCACGGCGCCCGCCGGCACACCGCTGAGCGCGGTCGCCGGGGCGCTCGCCTCGGCCGCCGGGTCGGCGCAGGCCGGGGGCCGCTCCGCCGGCTCCTCGGTGGCGCTCTACGCGGGCAGCCAGCGGCTCGCCCCCGCCGCCGTCCTCGGGGTGCCGCCGCTGGTGGACGGCGCGCTGGTGTCGCTGCACGCCCCCGCCGAGCAGTACGGCGAGGGGGGCGGATACGCCGACCAGGGCCAGTACGGCCGGTTCGGGCAGTACGGCCGCCCGCCGGCCGAACTCCCCCGGCTGCACGTGGTGGGCGGACCGGACGCCGGCGGCGTCCACCTGCTGCCCGGTGGCCAGGCCAGGATCGGCCGCTCGGCGGACGCCGACGTGCCGCTGGACGATCCGGACGTCTCCCGGCTGCACTGCGAAATCGCGGTCGGCCCGGACGGCGAGGTCACGGTGGCGGATCTCGGCTCCACCAACGGCACGACGCTTTCCGGCCGGCCGGTCGGATCGCGGCCGGTGCCCTTCCCGCCCGGCACGCTGCTGGTCATCGGCGAGTCCACGCTGCGGCTGGCCGCCGCACACACCTCCGAGCCGGCCCCACTGCCCTCCCAGCCCGACGCGGACGGCCACCTGCGCGTCTCGCTCCGGCGGGAGTCGTGGCCGCCGGCCGAGTACGGCGGGCTCGGCTACGACCCCGGCCCGGACGCGGGCGCTGCCCATCCGGAGGCCGCCGATCCCCGGGAGGCCGTGACCTTCGGGCGGGGGATCGCGAGCCCGGCTGCCGAGGAGCCGGAAGGACGGCGACGGGCCACCGGCGAGCGGGCCAGGGGCGGCCAGGGGCCGGGCGGGGAAGCGGACCGGTCGCGGGTGGTGGACGCCATAGGAGCCTGGGCGAAGCGGCGCCTCGGCGGAAGCCGCGAGGCCGCCGGCGAGCCCGACACCGTCGACGACAGCGAGGCGGAGGCGCTGCGCGGCCGCTGGCCGGACCCGGCCGCCGTCCTGCTGACCGCCCTCGGACCGGGGCGCCGCCTGTGGGAGCGCGGGCCGGGCCACCCGGACGCGCTCACCGTCCGGCTCGGCACCGCCGACCAGATCTCCGAGGACGGCGCACGACTGCCCGACGTGCCCTTCACGGTGGACCTGCGCTCCCCCCGGACCGCCGCGCTCACCCTGGGCGGACCGCGCCCCCGGCTCGCCGCACTCGCCCGGGCCGTACTGGCCCAACTGTGCGCCCTGCACTCCCCCGCGACCCTGGAGATCGTGCTGATCAGCGCGGATCGGGCCCGCGGCGCGGACCAGCGCGCCGAGGAGTGGTCCTGGGTCAACTGGCTGCCCCACCTGCGCCCGTCCCACGGCCAGGACTGCCGGCTGCTGCTGGCCTTCGACCGCGACCAGGCCGAGTCCCGCACCGCCGAGCTGACCCGCCGCCTGGAATCCGGCCCACTCGGACCCCGCTGGGCCACCGCCTCCCCGGCCGCGGTGTCCACCGCCGCGGCCGCGTACGAAGGCCCGTACACCGTCGTGGTCATCGACGGCGATCCCGGGTCGGTCGCCCTGCGCGAGACCGCCGCCCGCCTGGCCGCCGCCGGCCCCGCCTCGGGCATACACGTCCTGTGCCTGACCGAAAGCGGCGAGCACCCGGTGATCTCCACCGGCGTGGTCGCCCACCTCTCGGGCGACATCGCCACCACCTTGCACATCACGCCGGCCGCGGACTCGCCCGTACCCGGTGCGGGGGCCGGGGCGGGGGCCGGAGCCGGGGCCGGGATCGGCGCCGACGGGCTCGGCGGGGCGGCGGACGGCGGCCCTGCGGCCGGGAAGGGCCGTTTCGGTGACGGTCCGGCGAGCGCGACCGGTGGCGGTGACGGCTCGGCAGGCGCGGGCCGGGGCGCGGCCGGTGACAGCGGTCGGGCCGCCGCCGGGGCCGAGGGCCAGGGGCGTGCGGTGGACGAGGGAAGCCGTGGCTGGGGAAGCGAGGACGGCCCGGACCGTCCGGAGGCCGCGGGCCGCGCCGACGAGCGGGACCGTATGCGGGCCGTCGGGCGCCCGGCAGTGGCCAGCCCCCCGGAGGGCGTCGTGATAGACGCCGTGTCGGCCGCCTGGGCCGAGCACTTCGCGCGGGCGCTGGCGCCGTTGCGGGAGGCGGACGAGCAGGACATGGGCGTGCGGTCCCGGCACGCACTGCCGTCGACCGTACGGCTGCTGGACGAGTTGGATCTCGCGCTGGCCACACCCGCGAAGATCGCGGCGCGCTGGGCGGAGGCACCGGCGGCGGCCGCCGGAGCGGGGGCGGTGCTGGGCGTCGGCGGCGGCGGGCGCGTCCTGGTGGACCTGGTCGCGGAAGGCCCGCACACCGTGGTGGGCGGCGCTCCGGGCGCGGGCAAGACGGAGCTGCTGCGCGCGCTCGCGGCGGGGCTGGCCGCGGCCGAGCGGCCGGACCGGCTCGCCCTGGTACTGGTGGACGGCGCCGGGCAGGAGCGCGGCGAGGGCCTGCTGGCCTGCGCCGACCTGCCCCACGTGTCGACGCACCTGGTCGCCTCGGATCCGGTCCGTATGCGGGAGTTCGCCCAGGCGCTGACCGCCGAGCTGAAGCGGCGCGCGGAGGTGCTGGGCGAGCAGGGATTCGGAGCCTGGCACGCCGAGCGCCTGGTCGCGGCGACGCTGCCGCTGCAGGGCGGCGCGGACACCGCCAAACCGGCGGAGCCGGACGCGGCCCGCTGGCCGGACATCCCCCGCCAGGGTGCCGCCGAGCAGCAGGGCGACCCGCAACCCCAGGCCGAGTCCCAGGCCCCGGCCGAGTCCCAGGCCCGGGCCGAGCCGCAGGCCCCGGCTCGGCCTCAGGGGCAGGGGCCCGCTCCCGCGATGCCCCGCCTCGTCGTCGTCGTCGATGATTTCGACGCCCTGGTCGCGCCCGCCCTCGGCAGCCCGGGCCGGCCGGCGGCCGGCAGCGTCGTCCGCGCGCTGGAGACCGTGGCACGGGACGGCGAACGCCTCGGCGTGCACCTGGTGTTCGCCACCGGGCGGCCGGAGCGGACGGCGGGCACGGAGGCGGACGAGGCGGCACGGCTGCGGATCGCGCTGCGGATGCCGGACCCGGAGTCGGCCGCGCTGCTGGTGCACGTGGAGGATCCGGCCGGGCTGGACGACGCGATTCCGGGGCGGGGCTATCTGCGGCGGCCCGGCGGCGCGGTGACGGCCTTCCAGGCGGCCCGGGTCAGCGCCAGGATCCCGCGGACGGCCACGCTGCGGCCCACCGTCGTCGCGCTGGAGTGGGAGCGGATGGGCGATCCGCCGGCCCGCCGCCAGGTGCGCGAACTCGGCAACGGACCTACCGACCTCGCGCTGCTCGCCAGTGCGCTGGAGCGGGCGGCCGAGTCCTCGGTGCCGCCCGCGTCGCCGCCGTCCTCATCGGCCGCGTCGGCTCCGTCGGCTCGGTCCGCGCCCTCGGCGCCGACCAGTTCGGGGGCTTCGGGGGGTTCCGGCTCATCGGCCGGGGAATCCACCGCAGCCCCGGAAGAAGGCACCGTCTCCGCCATTTCCCGGGCAACACCTCTCATTTGACGGGCCGTCCGGCGGGTAAACAGTCAATCAACCCGGGCCATGTTTACGCCAAGATCACGGCATGGTCACGATCACTCCCGCGCTCCCGCGCCCGGTCTTGCGGGCCTTGATGACCCGGCGTAGGACGGACGCACGGGACTGAGGGGATGACCACATGGCCACGTCGTTCACGTCATTCAAGCCATTACGGAAAAGCAGCCGCTCGAATCCAGCACAGCGCGGGCACGTCACCCGCCCCACACGAACAGCGCTCGCCCTACTCGCGACCTCCGCACTCGCCTTCACCGCCGCCGCTTGCGGAGGCGGCGGCGACAAGAAGGACGACTCCACGAGTTCGCCGTCGGCCAGTTCGGCCACCGCGTCCGAGGCCGGACTGCAACTCCCCGACCTGCACGGCCAGAAGATCGAAGTCGCCGCCGTATGGACCGGCCCCGAACAGCAGAACTTCCAGAAGGTGCTGGACGAGTTCGACAAGCTGACCGGCGCCAAGTCCACCTTCGTACCGACCGGCGACAGCCAGTCCACGTTCCTCGGCACCAAGATCGAGGGCGGCGCGCCGCCGGACGTGGCCTTCCTGGCCCAGAACGGTGTGCTGCACCAATTCGCCGACAAGGGCTGGCTGAAACCACTCGGTGCGGCGGCCCAGGCCCAACTGAGCAAGAACTTCTCGCCGGGCTGGCAGAAACTCGGCGCCTGGAAGGGCAAGCAGTACGGCGTGTACGCGAAGGTCTCCAACAAGTCGATGATCTGGTACAACACCGCCGCCTTCCAGAATGCGGGCGCGACCGTCCCCACCACGTGGGACGCGTTCCTGCGGACGGCGGAAACCGTGTTCGAGTCGGGGACCCCGCCGGTATCCATCGGCGGCGCGGACGGCTGGACGCTCACCGACTGGTTCGAGAACATCTATCTCTCGCAGGCCGGTCCGCAGAAATATGACCAGCTGGCCAGTCATCAGATCAAATGGACCGATCCCTCGGTGAAAACCGCGCTCACCACGCTGGCGCAGCTCTTCGGCAAGAAGGACCTGATCGCCGGCGGTACGAGCGGCGCGCTCGCCGCGGACTTCCCCAAGTCCGTCACCACGGTCTTCACCGGCAATCCGCCCGGCGCGGCGATGGTCTACGAGGCGGACTTCGTCTCGGCGTTCATCTCCGCCAACACCAAGGCCAAGGTCGGCACCGACGCCAAGGAGTTCCCGTTCCCCGCGGTCGGCACCGGCAAGGCGCCCGTGGTCAGCGGCGGCGACGTGGCGGTGGCGCTCAAGGACAGCAAGGGCGCCCAGGCGCTGCTGACCTTCATCGCCTCGACGGAGGCCGCCAAGACCTGGGCCCAGGGCGGCGGTTACCTCTCGCCGAACAAGTCACTGCCGCTGTCGGCCTATCCGGACGATGTGCAGCGCGACATCGCCAAGTCGCTGATCGCCTCGGGTGACGACTTCCGCTTCGACATGTCGGACCAGGCACCGGCGGCCTTCGGCGGCACCAAGGGCCAGGGCGAGTGGAAGGATCTGCAGGACTTCCTCGCCAAGCCGTCCGACGTGGCGGCCGTCCAGGCGAAGCTGGAAGCGGACGCCGCCGCGGCGTACGGGAACTGAGGGCCGGATGGCTGACGCCTCCGTTCCGGGAGCGGGGGGCGGCATCACCGGTGCCGCCCCGGCCGCGCCGGGCCCCGTCACGGGGCCCGGCGCGGGCCGTCCCCCGGCCCGCCTCCGCCGCAGCATCGTGGGCACCCGGCCCTGGGTCGCCGCCCTCTTCCTGCTGCCCGCGCTGATCCTGCTGGGCGCGCTGGTGGCCTACCCGATCGGCTTCACCGTCTACCGCAGCCTGTACGACGCCGACGGCAGCGGCTTCGTCGGGCTGAAGAACTTCGGCACCGTCTTCAGCGACCACGGCATCCTCACCGCCGTCCGCAACAACGCGATCTGGGTGGTGGTCGCGCCGACCGTGGCGACCGCGCTCGGCCTGGTCTTCGCGGTCCTGACCGAACGGGTCCGCTGGGGAACGGCCTTCAAGCTGGTCGTCTTCATGCCGATGGCGATCTCGATGCTGGCCGCCGGCATCATCTTCCGGCTGGTCTACGAGCAGGACCCGGCCCGGGGCGTGGCCAACGCGGTAGTGGTGGCGGTGCACGACACCTTCACCGACAACTCGGCCTACCCCGGCGCCCGGCCGCGCCCCGGCGGCGATCTGGCGGCCAGCGCGGGAGGCTCGTACACCTCCAAGTCGACTGCGGCCAGCGGGACTCCGGCGGATCTGCCACTGGTCGGCATCCCGCAGAACAAGCTGCCGGCGGGCGCTCGGCAGGCCGAGCCGGCGGCGTCGAAGCCGGACGCGGTGACCGGCACCGTATGGCTGGACTTCCGCCCCGGCGGAACGGGGAAGCCCGGCGTGATCGATCCCGGCGAGAAGGCGCTGTCCGGCGTCAAGGTGCAGGCGGTCAAGGGCGGCAAGGTGATCGCCTCCGCCACCTCCGCCAAGGACGGCACCTACACGCTGCCGGGCAAGGCGATCGGCGCCCAACTGCGGCTGCCCGCCTCGAACTTCTCCGGCAAGTACGGCGGCATCAACTGGCTCGGCCCCGACCTCGTCACACCGTCGATCATCGCCTCGTACGTATGGATGTGGGCGGGCTTCGCGATGGTGCTGATCGCGGCCGGCCTGGCCGGGGTGCCCCGCGAACTGCTCGAGCAGGCGCGGGTGGACGGCGCCAACGAGTGGCAGGTGTTCCGCCGCATCACCGTGCCCCTGCTGGCTCCGGTGCTCGTCGTGGTGATGGTCACCTTGATGATCAACGTACTGAAGATCTTCGACCTCGTGTACATCATCGCGCCGGGCAACACCCAGTCCAACGCGAACGTGCTGGCCCTCCAGCTCTATCTGTCGTCCTTCGGCGGCGGTGACGACCAGGGCGTCGGCAGCGCGATCGGTGTGATCCTGCTGCTGCTCGTCCTGCCCGTCATGATCTTCAACATCCGGCGGCTGCGCAGGGAGGGACGGCGATGAGCGCGGACGCGAGCGCGGGGGCCGAGGCACCCGGGGGCCGAACGGCGGTGCCGGCCGGGCCCGTCGCGGTGCGGCCGACATCGACGCGTGGCCGGCGCGGGATCGCCTCCCGGCTGGCCGCCTGGGCGAGCGGCGGCGTAGTACGGGTCGTCCTGCTGGTGGTGGCCCTGTTCTGGCTGCTCCCGACGGTGGGCCTGCTGCTGTCCAGCCTGCGCACCCCGACCGATATCTCGGCCAGCGGCTGGTGGAAGGTCTTCACTTCTCCGTCCCAGCTCACCGTCACCAACTACCGCACCCTGCTGGACAATCACGCGATCACCGACTCACTGGTCAACACGGCGCTGATCACCGTGCCGGCCACCGTCCTGGTGGTGGTGATCGGCTCACTGGCCGGCTACGCCTTCGCCTGGATGGATTTCCGCGGCCGGGACTGGTGGTTCATCGCGGTGGTGGCCATGCTCGTGGTCCCCGTGCAGGTGGCCCTGGTCCCGGTGGCCCGTCTCTTCGGCGGCATCGGCATCTTCGGCGACATCATCGGCGTCGTCCTGTTCCACACCGCCTTCGGCCTGCCCTTCGCGATCTTCCTGCTGCGCAACTTCTTCGCCGAGATCCCCCGTGAACTGCTGGAAGCCGCCCGCCTGGACGGCGCGGGCGAACTGCGCCTGTTCACCCAGGTTGTCATGCCCCTGGGCGGCCCGGCCATCGCCTCACTGGGCATCTTCCAGTTCCTGTGGGTCTGGAACGACATGCTGGTGGCGCTGATCTTCGCCAACAGCGACTCCCAGCCCATCACCGTCGCCCTCCAGCAGCAGGTCCGCCAATTCGGCAACAACATCGACATCCTGGCCCCGGGCGCGTTCGTGTCGATGATCATCCCGCTCGTCGTCTTCTTCGCCTTCCAGCGGCAGTTCGTATCGGGGGTGATGGCGGGGGCCGTGAAGTAGCCGCCGGCGGCCGATCGGTTCCGGCCGACCGGTTGCGGCCGACAGGCCAGGGACCGGCGGCCGAGGGCCGCGGGGCCGGGGAGCAGCCGTGGGCCGGGCCCCCGGACCCCTCCCGAAGGGGCAGGCTCGGGCGGTGAGGGCCGGTGCGGGCTG
>NZ_FMCH01000192.1 GCF_900091855.1 Streptomyces sp. DvalAA-14 | reverse complement strand
GGGCGACCGGGGTCGCGGCCGGGGAGGCGGCCGGCCCGGCGGAGGGCGAGGAGGAAGCGGTCGTCTCCCGCCGGGGGAGCGGATGGAGCGCGGTCATGCGCGACCCTTCGTCATCTGCCTGCGAAGGATGACCTGTCGGGTTCGGGCAGGCGAAGATGCCCGGCCGCACAGCGCGGCTTCACCCCAAGGGGACGGCCGGGAAGCAGTTTCCGTGGCCGGCCCCGTCGTGCTGGGTCCTCCGCTCCCGCCGTTGCTCTCGTGTCGACCTGGCATCCGCGCGGCGGCAGGATTGGGCGTCCGCGCGGACCGCCCCGTCACGGTGACGGGGGCTTGTCGTCACCAGGGATGCTTACGCACGGAACGTGCTCACGCAGTGACAGAAACGCGCGATGTGATGTTGATCACAGTTGGACCAGGCCGGTGAACGGGCGGCCGGCTGCCGTCTTCCGCGGCCCGGCTCCCCTCGCTGACCTGGTGTGATGATCTGAGAAAGGGGCGCTGTCCAGTCGACACGCGCAACTGCGGCGGAATTCGGTGCCCGGTAACCGCTAGGCCAATGGGCTGAGCCGCCGCGCGCCCCGCAGGCGCGCCGGCGGCCACGCCGTCGCCGGCCCAGCCGTATCCGCCCGGCGGTTCAGCCCATCCGCCGGTTCAGCCCACCTGGCGGCTAGGCCTCCGGCGGTCCGACGCGCGGCTCGGGCACCACCGCGACGAGGCCGGACCGGCGCTCACCGTCCAGGACCCGCAGCGCCCGGCCGAGCGTGCCGTGGTGCAGCTCGGTCTCGCCGCGCAGGTGCATCGTGGTGAGCGCGTCCTTGAGCGCCACCGCCCGGCTGACCAGCGCCTGCGCGGCCCGCAGCGCGGTGTAGGTGTCAGTGGTCCGGGACGGGTTGATCCGCCCCAGCAGATCGACCATCTCCAGATAGCGGTCGACCAGTTCGCCCTCGGAGCGGGTGAGGGCGGGCAGCGGCGGCAGTTCCGGAACCACCGCCGGTCACCGCGGGCCGTACGGGGCCGTGTTGGCCTTGCGACCGGTGGTCAGCCGGTCCACCAGTCCGTACGCCACCGCGGCTTCGGCGTCCAGCACCTTGTCCCGCTCGATGTCGGCCTGGACCGTCGCCCGGTCCTGGCCGGTGTGCCGGGTGAGCAGCGTCTCCAACTGCTCGCGGATCCGCAGCAGTTCGTTGGCCTGGATCTCCAGGTCGGAGATCGGGCCCTGCACCACCTCGCCGAGCGAGGGCTGGTGGATCAGGACCCGCGCGCCCGGGGTGATCATGCGCTTGCCGTGCTGTCCGGCGGACAGCAGCACCGCGGCGGCCGAGGCCGCCTGCCCGATGCACACCGTCGCCACGTCGCAGGTGACGAACTGCATGGTGTCGTAGATCGCGGTCATCGCCGAGAAGGAACCGCCGGGCGAGTTGATGTAGAGGTGGATGTCCTGCTCCGGCGCCGCGCTCTCCAGGTGGATGAGCTGGGCCATCACATCGTTCGCCGAGGTGTCGTCGATCGGGGTGCCCAGGAAGATGATCCGCTCCTGGAGCAGCTTGGAATACGGGTCCATGGTGCGGGTCCCGTTGCTGGTGCGCTCGGTGAACTCCGGCAGCACATAGCGGGCGGTCGGTCGGAACATGGCAGGTACCTCCGGCGCTTCCATCGGGTCCATACGAGGTCCGTCAGGTCCTTCTCTTCAAAATGTACAGGACGTACATCTCGTTATGATGGGGAGCATGACCCATGACGTCCCGGTGACACAAGCGCGGGCCGAGCTCGCCGAGCTCATCAACCGCGTGGTCTACGGCGGTGAACAGGTGGTGCTGACCCGCCACGGCAAGCCGCTCGTCGCCCTGGTATCCGCCGCTGACCTGCAGCGACTGCGTGATCTCGACGAGCAGGCCGAGGAGCAGGTGGTCAGCACGGTCTCCTCCGTCGGCTCCCGCCCGTCCGCCACGGGCGAACGCCGCAGGTTCGGCATCGCCGCCCAGGACCGCCGGCCCGAGGTGCGCTGAACCGGGGCGTGCCGACCGGGCGCGCCCAAGCCGTAACAGCCGCCCGCAACAGGCGTTAACGCGGGCGAAACGGCGCCGAACTAATCTCGCGGAACCCGGACGACTGTGAGGTGCAGTGTGCAGCTGACCCCCCACGAGCAGGAACGTCTGCTCATCCATGTCGCGGCCGACGTCGCGGCGCGGCGGCGCGCCCGCGGGCTGCGGCTCAATCACCCCGAGGCGGTCGCCCTGATCACCGCCCACCTGCTCGAAGGGGCGCGCGACGGCCGGACCGTCGCCGAACTCATGGCCTCCGGCCGGACCGTGCTGACCCGCGCCGACGTCATGGACGGCATCCCCGAGATGATCCACGAGGTCCAGGTCGAGGCCACCTTCCCGGACGGCACCAAGCTCGTCACCGTCCACCAGCCGATCGTCTGAGGGGCGGGCCCGAGTGATTCCCGGAGAGATCCTCCCCGCGCGGCAGCCGGTGCCGCTGAACGCCGGCCGCCCGGTGACCCGGCTGACGGTGCTCAACGCCGCCGACCGGCCGGTCCAGGTCGGCTCCCACTACCACTTCGCCGAGGCCAACCCGGGCCTGCGCTTCGACCGCGCCGCCGCCCGCGGCCTGCGGCTGAACATCGCGGCCGGCACCGCCGTACGCTTCGAGCCCGGTATCCCGGCCGAGGTCGAGCTGGTACCCATCGCCGGGCGGCGGATCGTGCCCGGCCTGCGCGGTGAGACCGCCGGCCCGCTCGACGCCCGGCCCGGCGGCGCTCCCGGCGGCAGCACCGACGAGACGGCCGGGCCACCGGCCGCGGGAAGCCCTGCCGACAGCCCAGCCGGAAGCCCGGCCGGAAGCCCGGCCGGACGTCCCGATCCGAACGGAGCCGAGCGTGGCTGAGCTGTCCCGGGCCGTATACGCCGACCTCTTCGGCCCGACCGCCGGCGACCGCATCAGGCTCGCCGACACCGATCTGCTCATCGAGGTCGAACGCGACCTGGCCGGCGGCCCCGGCTCGGCCGGCGACGAGGCGGTCTTCGGCGGCGGCAAGGTCATCAGGGAATCCATGGGGCAAAGCCGCGCCGCCCGCGCCGACGGCGCCCCCGACACGGTCATCACCGGCGTCGTCGTCCTCGATCACTGGGGCGTCGTCAAAGCGGACATCGGCATCCGGGACGGCCGGATCACCGCCCTCGGCAAGGCCGGCAACCCGGACACCATGGACGGCGTGCACCCGGACCTCGTCATCGGACCCGAGACCGAGATCATCGCGGGCAACGGCAAGATCCTCACCGCCGGCACGATCGACGCGCACGTGCACTTCATCTCGCCCACCTTGATGACGCAGGCGCTCGCCTCCGGGGTCACCACCGTCATCGGCGGCGGCACCGGACCCGCCGAGGGCACCAAGGCGACCACCGTCACCCCCGGCGGCTGGCACCTGGCCCGGATGTTCGCCGCCCTGGAGGCCTACCCGGTCAACGTCGGGCTGCTGGGCAAGGGCAACACCGTCAACCAGCAGTCCATGCACGACCAGTTGAGGGCCGGCGCGGTGGGCTTCAAGATCCACGAGGACTGGGGGTCCACGCCCGCCGCCATCGACGCCTGTCTGACCGTGTGCGAGCAGACCGGCGCCCAACTCGCCATCCACACCGACACCTTGAACGAAGCCGGGTTCGTCGAGGACACCCTCGCGGCGATCGCCGGCCGCGGTATCCACGCCTACCACACCGAAGGCGCCGGCGGCGGGCACGCACCGGACATCATCACCGTCGTCTCGCAGCCGCACGTGCTGCCGTCGTCGACGAACCCGACCCGGCCGCACACCGTCAACACCGTCGAGGAGCACCTCGACATGCTGATGGTCTGCCACCACCTCAATCCGGCCGTCCCGGAGGATCTGGCCTTCGCCGAGTCCCGCATCCGGCCGTCCACCATCGCGGCCGAGGACGTGCTCCACGACCTCGGCGCGATCAGCATCATCAGCTCCGACTCGCAGGCCATGGGCCGGATCGGCGAGATCGCGCTGCGGACCTGGCAGACCGCGCACGTCATGAAGCGGCGCCGCGGCGCCCTGCCCGGTGACGGGCCGGCCGACAACCACCGGGCCCGTCGCTATGTCGCTAAATACACCATCAACCCGGCGGTGGCGCAGGGCCTGGACGCCGAGATCGGCTCGGTCGAGCCCGGCAAGCTGGCCGATCTGGTGCTCTGGGAGCCGGCGTTCTTCGGCGTCAAGCCGCAACTGGTCATCAAGGGCGGGCAGATCGCCTGGGCGCAGATGGGCGACGCCAACGCGTCCATCCCCACCCCGCAACCAGTGCTGCCGCGGCCGATGTTCGGCGGTGTCGGCGCGGCCCCTCAGCAGAACTCGGTCAACTTCGTCACCGAGGCCGCGCTGGCGGACGGACTGCCCGAACGGCTCGGCCTCGGCAAGGAGTTCACCGCGACCCGCGGCACCCGGTCGCTGACCAAGGCCGACATGCGGGAGAACGACGCGCTGCCGCTGGTCGAGGTCGACCCCGACACCTTCACGGTACGGATCGACGGCGAGGCGGTGGAGCCCGCGCCCGCCGCCGAACTGCCCATGGCCCAGCGTTACTTCCTGTTCTGACAGCGACGGTCCCCACCGGATGACGACGACCCGCCCCGCCGCCCGCACCGCCCTGCTGCTGCTCGCCGACGGCCGCTTCCCGGCC
>NZ_FMCH01000664.1 GCF_900091855.1 Streptomyces sp. DvalAA-14 | reverse complement strand
TCCGAGCCGCTGCGGACCGAACTGGGCTGGCTGTCGGCCACGTTGGGCCGCGAACCGCAGTACGTCGAGCGGCTGACCCGGCTGCTGGAGGCGCTGCGGCGGCTGTCGGCGGCCAGTGTCCCGGAACCGGTGCTCGCCGCAGGGCCCGGGGCCGGCGGGAACGGCGGCGGCCCGCTGGCGCTCGGCGCCGCCCGCGCCGCCGCCCTGCTGGAGCGGCAACTCACCCTGGCCAGGACCCGGGCGCACTCCGCGACCCTGCAAGCCATGGGCTCCTCGCGTTTCCACGGTCTCGCCGACTCCATCGCGGTGCTGGCCTCGGACGTGCCGCTGACGGCGACCGGCGCGGAGCCCGTCGCGACCGTGCTGCCGCCGCTGGCCGGGCTGGCCTACCAGCGGTTGTGCGAGGCCGCGGACACGCTGCCGCTGCACCGGGCGGCGAATCCGTACAACGCGGAGGCGATGCGTGCCTCGCTCGGCGCCGATCTGACCGCCGACCTGCAGGACTCGCCCTGGCACCAGGTACGGATCCTGCTGCGGCTGAGCCGTTACGCCGCCGAGGTGCCCGGGTCGGGGGCGCCGGACGACCAGCGGACCGCCGAGGCCGCCGTACTGCTCCAACGGCACCGGGACGCCGCCGAGTCCGCCGCGGCGGTGGCCGCCGCGGCCCGCACCCCGCGGATCGCGCCGGCCACCGCGTACGCCCTCGGCGTGCTGCACGCCGACCAGCGGCACGAGGTCGAGGCGGCCCGCTTCGCCTTCTCCCGGCTCTGGCAGCGCGCCGCCGCGCCCGTCCCGGCCGCAGCTGTCCCGTCCGCCACGCCGGCCACCGCGGCCACCTCCGACGTCCCCGAGGACGTCCCCGCCGAGGTCCCCGCCGGCCCCCGGCCCGGAGGGCACGGCTCATGACCACCGGGCCGGAGGAAGCGGCGGCCGGGGGCCGCGAGGACCCAACGACGGTCCGCGCGGCGGGCGTCGTGCTGTGGCGCCACTCCCCTTACGACGGCCGGATCGAGATCGCCCTGATCCACCGCCCGCGCTACGACGACTGGAGTCTGCCCAAGGGCAAGCTCAAGCGGGGTGAGAACAGTGCGGCGGCGGCGCTGCGGGAGACCCGCGAGGAGACCGGGATGGACTGCGTGCTCGGCGCGCCGCTGCCGACGACCCGCTATCTGGTCGAAGGCCGCCCCAAGGAGGTCCGTTACTGGGCCGCCGAGGCCACCGGTGGCGCCTTCGCCGTCAACCGGGAAGTGGACCGTATGGTGTGGCTGCCACCCACCGCCGCTCGGCACCGGCTCACCAACGACCGCGACCGCCCGGTCGTCGACGCGCTGCTGCGCACGCTCGTCGACTGAGCGCCGCGTCGTCGCCGTACGCGGGCCCGCGCGTCGGCCTGTGTGTCGGCCCGTTCGTCCGGCCACTCGTCCGGCCACTCGTCGGGCCACTCGTCGGGCCGTGATTCCGCGGCCGGATCCCGCCGCGGGTCCTTCCGCCGACCTTCCGTCAACCGCCGGGCCGGCGCCCGTGATCCGCCCGTGACTCCCGTGATCGGGTCGTGATCCCGTCGTTACCGCGTCTTTTCCATTAACCGAAAATGTCGCTCCCGCGACGCGTTCGACAAGATCCACAAAGTGCGCCACCACCCTGATGGACGAGGTTCACCTCGCGTTCACCATCTCCCGAGGGTCGCTTCACCTGATCTGCCTAATTTCGGCCTTACCGGTGAGCACCATGTCGCCGGGTGGATGCAGATACAACAACCCTCTGCTTCGCCGTCCACCGGCGGGCTCTCGGAAGGAACACACGAAGGTGAAGCTTCAGCGTAAGAGCGGGCTCCGGGCCCTGACCGTCGGCGCGGTCGCGATTACCGGCGCGCTGGTCCTGACCGCCTGCGGTTCGGACGACAACAGCGGCAGCAGTGCGACCCCCAGTTCCAGCGGTGCGGCCGGCAGCAGTGCCCCCGCGTCGTCGATCTCCTGCGCCAAGGGCTCGATCCTGGCGTCGGGCTCCTCGGCCCAGCAGAACGCGATCGAGTCCTGGGTGAAGAACTACCAGCAGGCCTGCCCCGGTGCGACGATCAACTACAAGACCTCCTCCTCCGGTGAGGGTGTCGTCGACTTCAACCAGGGGACCGACGCGTTCGCCGGCTCCGACTCCCCGCTGAAGGACACCGAGGTCGCCTCCTCGAAGAAGGTGTGCGCCGGCGGCGAGGGCATCAGCATCCCGATGGTCGGCGGACCGATCGCCATCGGCTACAACCTGCCCGGCGTCGACAACCTCGTGCTGGACGCGCCCACCCTGGCGAAGATCTTCAACTCGCAGATCACCTCGTGGAACGACCCGGCCATCAAGGCCCTCAACCCGGGCGCCACGCTGCCGAGCACCAAGATCCAGACCGTGCACCGCCAGGACGAGTCGGGCACCACCGACAACCTGACCAAGTACCTCAAGGGTGCGGCGCCGTCCGCGTGGCCCTACGAGCACGCCAAGGCGTGGGCGGGCAAGGGTGGCCAGGCGGCTGCCAAGTCCTCCGGCGTGGCGGCCCTGGTCAAGCAGACCGAGGGCTCCATCGGTTACTTCGAGCTGTCCTACGCGACCGCCGAGAGCATCAAGACGGTCAAGATCAACACCGGCGCCTCCGCCCCGGTCGAGGCCACCTCCGCCAACGCCTCCGCGGGCATCGCCTCCGCGAAGATCGTCGGCACCGGCGCCGACCTGTCGCTCGACCTGGGTGCCGCCTACACCACCAAGACCGACAACGCGTACCCGATCGTCCTGGTGACCTACGAGATCGCCTGCGACAAGGGCAACAAGCCGGCCAACCTGCCGCTGACCAAGTCCTTCCTCAACTACATCTCCAGCACCGACGGCCAGGCCCAGCTCACCGCTGCCGGCTACGCCCCGCTGCCCGACGAGATCGCCACGAAGGTGCGCTCCACCGTCGCCGCCCTTTCCTGATCACGCTCGGCGGGCCCCGCGGCCAGATCCTGGCCCCGGGGCCCGCCGTGCATCCGGTGCACCGCCGCCGGGAGAGCCACCCGGCTCTCCCACCCAGACCGGAGAGTCCCCATGACAACCACCGCACCACCTCCTACCGCCCCTCCACGCCCGACGCGCACCGTGACGCGGCCCGGCGACCGGATCTTCGCCGGGATGTCCCGCGGTTCCGGCATCCTCCTGCTCGTGGTGATGGCCGCGATCGCCATCTTCCTGACGGTCCGCGCGGTGAGCGCGATATCGAAGGACCACACCAACTTCCTGACCACCTTCGAGTGGAACGCCAGCCTGCAGCCGCCGTCCTTCGGCGTGGCGGTGCTGGCCTACGGCACCGTCGTCAGCTCGGTCATCGCGATGCTCATCGCGGTCCCGATCGCCATCGGCATCGCGCTGTTCATCACGCACTACGCCCCCCGCCGGCTCGGCGGCTTCATCGCGTACGTGATCGACCTGCTCGCCGCCGTGCCCAGCATCATCTACGGCCTGTGGGGCGCGCTCTTCCTGGTGCCGCACCTGCGCGGGCTGAACCTCTGGCTGGACAAGTACTTCGGCTGGACGGTGATCTTCTCCAAGCAGGACCCCAACTCGGCGCCCCGCTCGCTGTTCACCGTCGGCATCCTGCTGGCGATCATGATCCTGCCGATCATCACCAACGTCAGCCGGGAAGTCATCCGGCAGGTGCCCAAGATGCACGAGGAAGCGGCGATCGCGCTGGGCGCGACCCGCTGGGAGGTCATCCGGCTGTCGGTGCTGCCCTTCGCCCGCTCCGGCATCATCTCCGCGTCCATGCTGGGCCTGGGCCGCGCGCTCGGCGAGACGATGGCGGTCGCGACCGTGCTGTCCGCCTCCCCGCAGCTGTCCGCGCACCTGCTGGACCCGGTCGGCGGCACCTTCTCGCAGAACATCGTCGCCAAGTTCGGCGAGGCGGACCAGTTCGGCCGTGACGCCCTGATCGCCTCCGGCCTGGTCCTGTTCATCATCACTCTGCTGGTCAACGGCGCCGCTCGGTTCATCATCCAGCGCCGGAAGGAATACTCGGGGGCCAACGCATGAGTGACACGGTCACAGACACCGCGAAGCACGCGGCACCGGCCGGTCCCCGGCTGGCCACCGCACGCCTGCCCCGCTGGGCGCCGCTCGCCATCGCGGCCGGCTCCATCGCGGTCGCCTGCGCCATCGGCGCCGGCCTGGGCCTGGACAGCCAGATCCAGTGGGGCCTGATCGCCCTGCTGCTGTTCGTCGGCACGTCCTACGCGCTGACCGCGCGGGTCGAAGGCCGCCGTCAGGCCAAGGACCGCCTGGCCACCAGCCTGGTCTGGGCCAGCTTCGTGCTGGCGGTCATCCCGCTCTACTCGCTGGTGGAAACGACCATCAGCAAGGGCGTGAAGGTCCTCGACGTCAACTTCCTGACCCACTCGATGAACAACGTGCTGACCATCGAGCCCGGCGGCGGCGTCTACCACGCCATCATCGGCACCCTGGAGCAGGTCGGCATCGCCACCGTGATCGCGGCGCCGCTGGGCATCCTGACCGCGATCTACCTGGTCGAGTACGGCAAGGGCGCGCTCGCGAAGTGGGTCACCTTCTTCGTCGACGTGATGACCGGTGTGCCGTCCATCGTGTCCGGTCTGTTCATCCTGTCGGTGTGGTTCGTGGTCGTCGGCTCCGCCCCGCAGTCCGGCTTCGCCGGTTCGCTGGCGCTGACGATCCTGATGCTCCCGGTCGTGGTGCGCTCCACCGAGGAGATGCTCAAGCTGGTGCCCAACGAGCTGCGCGAGGCATCGCTGGCGCTGGGCGTGCCCAAGTGGCGCACCATCGTCAAGGTGGTCGTGCCCACCGCGGTCGGCGGTATCACCACCGGTGTGGTGCTGGCCATCGCCCGTATCGCCGGTGAGAGCGCCCCGATCGCGCTGCTGGTGTTCGGCAGCAACCTGATCAACACGAACCCGTTCAAGCACCCGCAGTCGTCGCTGCCGTACTACATCTTCGAGCAGTACGGCAACGGCAACGAGCCCAGCTACGACCGTGCCTGGGCCGCCGCGCTCGTCCTGATCGCCTTCGTGATGATCCTGAACCTGGTGGCCCGCGGCATCGCCCGCTGGAAGGCGCCGAAGTCCCGATGAGCGGCTCCTCCGCCGCGTGGCCGGTCGCGGACGCGGCCCCAGCAGAAAAGAAGTGATCCCCATGGCCAAGCGAATAGACGTCAGCGGCCTGTCCGCCTTCTACGGCAGCCACAAGGCCATCGACGACATCTCGATGACCGTCGAGCCCGGCTCCGTGACGGCCTTCATCGGACCGTCCGGCTGCGGCAAGTCCACCTTCCTGCGCACCTTGAACCGCATGCACGAGGTCACCCCCGGCGGCCGCGTCGAGGGCAAGGTGCTGCTGGACGACGAGAACCTGTACGGCCCCGGCGTCGACCCGGTGACGGTACGCCGCACGGTCGGCATGGTCTTCCAGCGGCCGAACCCCTTCCCCACCATGTCGATCTACGACAACGTGGCGGCGGGCCTGCGGCTCAACGGCATCCGCAAGAAGGGCGACCTCGAGAACATCGTCGAGAAGTCCCTCAAGGGCGCCAACCTCTGGAACGAGGTCAAGGACCGCCTCAACAAGCCCGGTTCCGGCCTGTCCGGCGGTCAGCAGCAGCGCCTGTGCATCGCCCGCGCGATCGCGGTCGAGCCCAACGTGCTGCTGATGGACGAGCCGTGCTCGGCGCTCGACCCGATCTCCACCCTCGCCATCGAGGACCTGATCGGCGAGCTCAAGGAGCGGTTCACCATCGTGATCGTCACCCACAACATGCAGCAGGCCGCCCGCGTGTCGGACCGGACCGCCTTCTTCAACCTCTCGGCGGTCGGTCAGCCCGGCAAGCTCATCGAGATCGACGACACCGAGCGGATCTTCTCCAACCCGTCCGTCCAGGCCACCGAGGACTACATCTCCGGCCGCTTCGGGTGATCCAGACCGCCGTGCGGTGCTGCATGGCGGTGCCACCGCAAGGCGCAGGCCCCGTTTCCCTGGTGGGAAGCGGGGCCTGATCCATGTGCGGGGCCGGTCACGGTCAGTGGAAGATCAGCCATATCAGGTAGTAGCACGCGGCGCCCACCAGGCCGGCGGCCGGCATCGTGATGAACCAGCCGGCCACGATGTTCTTGGCGACACCCCAGCGCACCGCCTTGACCCGTTTCGTGGCACCGACGCCCATGATCGCCGAGGTGATCACATGGGTGGTGGAGACCGGCGCGTGGAAGATGTACGCGGACACGTAGAGGATGCTGGCCGAGGTCGTCTCGGCGGCGAAGCCCTGCGGCGGGTCCAGGTCGATGATCCGGCGCCCAAGTGTCCGCATGATCCGCCAGCCGCCCGCGTACGTCCCCAGCGACATCGTCACCGCGCACACCAGCTTGACCCAGATCGGGATGCCGAAACCCCGGGCCGGATCGTGGATGACCAGGGCGAGCACCACCACACCCATCGTCTTCTGCGCGTCCTGCAGGCCGTGGCCGAGGGCCATCGCCGCAGCCGAGATGGTCTGCGCGATCCGGAAGCCCCGCTTGGCCTTGTGCGGGTTGTAGTTGCGGAAGAACCACAGGATCGCCAGCATGATCCCGAAACCGAGCACCAGGCCGATCAGCGGCGAGGCGAACATCGGCACGATGATCTTGTCCACCACACCGGTCCAGTGCACGGTGACCCCGCCGGCCAGCGCCGCCCCGACCAGGCCGCCGAACAGCGCGTGGGTGGAGCTCGACGGCAGCCCGAGATACCAGGTGGTGAGATTCCACAGCACCGCGCCGGCCAGCGCCGCGAACAGCACCGCCATGCCCGGCCGGCCGTGCGGAGTGGCGATCACGCCCTTGATGACGGTGTTGGCCACCCCCTGGCCGAGGAACGCCCCGATCAGGTTCATCACCGCGGCCATCAGCAGCGCCGCCTTGGGCGTCAGCGCCCGGGTGGAGACCGAGGTGGCGATGGCGTTCGCCGAGTCGTGGAAGCCGTTGGTATAGGTGAAGAAGAGCGCGACCGCGATGGTCACGATCAGCACAGAGGTGTCCACGTGGGTTCAGGACTCCTTGACCGCGATGGTCTCCACCGTGTTCGCCACGTGCTCGAAAGCGTCCGCCGCCTCTTCCAGAACGTCCACGATCTGCTTGAGCTTGAGCACTTCCATGGCGTCGTACTTGCCGTTGAAGAGCTGGGCCAGCAGTTTGCGGTGGATCTGGTCGGCCTGGTTCTCCAGCCGGTTGATCTCGATCCAGTACTCGGTGAGGTTGTCCATCGTGCGCAGATGGGGCATCGCCCCCGCGGTCAGCTCCGCCGCCCGCGCCAGCACCTCGATCTGCTGCTCGACACCCTTCGGGAGCTCCTCGACGTTGTAGAGGACGACCAGGTCAACGGCCTCCTCCATGTAGTCCATGATGTCGTCGAGGGAGCCGGCGAGGGTGTAGATGTCCTCGCGGTCGAAGGGCGTGATGAAGGAGGAGTTGAGCTGGTGGAAGATCGCGTGAGTGGCGTCGTCCCCCGCGTGCTCCGCCGCCCGCATACGCTCCGCGATCTCGATCCGGGTGGTCGAATCCGCTCCGAGCAGTTCCATGAGGAGCTTCGAACCGGTGACGATGTTGTCCGCGGACGCCGCGAACATGTCGTAGAAGCTCGTCTCCCTAGGGGTCAGACGAAAGCGCACGTTGATGTCCTCGGGGTGCTCGGTTTCGGTCTCGTTTGATGCTAGGTGCATCATCCGGCCACGGTTGACCGGTGTCACCCAGTGTCGCCCATCGCACGAAGCCCCCGGACGGGGGATGCCTCGCACAAGATATCGATTCGGTAAGCTATACCCATCGGGGGTATAACGGGACAGAAGGGCGGGCGAGCCGGATGACCTCGGAAAGCGTCGCGGGGGAGATTGTGGAGCCGCACGGGCCGCACGGCTACAGCCATGACAAGGAGTCCCACCTCAAGCGGCTGCGCAGGATCGAGGGACAGATCCGGGGGCTGCAGCGGATGGTCGAGGAGGACGTCTACTGCATCGACATTCTGACCCAGGTCTCGGCGAGCACCAAGGGACTGCAGTCCTTCGCGCTGCAACTGCTCGAGGAGCACCTGCGGCACTGCGTCGCGGCGGCCGCGGTGGGCGGCGGGCCGGAGGTCGACGAGAAGGTGGCGGAGGCGACGGCGGCGATAGCGCGGCTGCTCCGGACCTGACGGTGGCGCGCGGGAGCGGGTCGGCGCGCGGGGCGGGTCGGGGGGACGGGTCGAGGGGCGGGTCGGGGGACGGGTGGGACGGGTCCGATGATCAGTTCGCGGTCGGCGCCACGACACGGGCGACTTCCAGCACCTCGTCGATCCGGGCGAAGCTGAGCCGGTCCTCGTCGGCGGTGGACGCGGCGATCATCAGCTCACCGCACAATTCGATCTCCGCGAGGGCCACCGGATCGTCATGTACCGAAGTTCTGGGCGACGGCACCATGCGCGCACCACCTCCTCGCTCACGTCTCGCCCCCTGACCCATTCGGCCGTACTCCAGCGTAGGGACCACACGTGCTCCCGCGCATGGCACGGATGGGCCATTTCGCGGAGGTCCGACCCGGGCGAACCCCTACGGGGATTGGGCAGAAACGATCTTTCCGGCCCAGATGTCCGCAGCTAGAGGCATGATCACCGGCACCGGAGTGCCGAACAAGTCGTAGCGGGTGGTAGAGACCACCGTCACATCTCGGTCAGGTGTGCGGTGGGCGCCGGCCCGGCCGGATCCGGCGGCGGCGCGGTCGGCGGACCCGGCGTCCGTAGCACCCGGGTCCGAAGCGGCCCGGTCCGTACCGGCGCCGTCCGAGCCCGGGCCCGCCCCGTGCGTACCGCCCTGACCGGCTTCGGACCGAGGCGTGGTGCTCGGCCGCGCGTCGGTGCCGGGGTCGCTGTCGTAGCTGTCGCGGTCGCTGGTGCTGTAGGCAGAGCTGTCCGCGGCGCTGTCGGCGCCGCTCGTGCCGCCGGGGTCCGGCACGGCTGCGGCGAAGGTGAACCGCTGGCTGAGCTCGCGCAGCCGGCCGACTGAATCCAGCCAGGCGTCGAACGGGACCCGGGTGACCGTGAAGCCCTTGGCGGCCGCCCGCAGCGGCCCGCGCTCGGCGGCCGGCGCGGCCTCGGCGGCGCGGGCGATGTCCGCGACGCCCCGGTAGTGCCGGACCCGCACCCCGTCCCGGGTCTCCTCGCCGACGAGGGTCACCCGCTCGGCGCCGCGCAGCAGTTCGGCCGCCGCCAGCGGTTCGGTGGCGCCGCCGGTCACCAGATTGCCGTCCGGGAGCCGGGTGGTGTCCACCCGCACCCACTTGGAGGCCGGCACGCCCTCCCCCCGGTTCTTCATATAGAGAGCGCCGGGGGTCAGCAGCTCGGTGATCGGCTTGTGCTCCTCCGCGCCGGCCGCGTCCTTGGGCAGTTCCAGGGTCAACTCCCCCTGCCGGCGTGCGTAGTCGAAGCCGCCGGTCCCGGTGATGGTCAGCCACGTGCCACCGCTGGCCATCCGCATCGACGTGCTCACCCGCGAACTCCCGGCCTGCACCAAGGTGTCCGCGGCCCCCGCCACCACCTGCGCGGCC
>NZ_FMCH01000111.1 GCF_900091855.1 Streptomyces sp. DvalAA-14 | reverse complement strand
GCCCGGTGGTCGGTCCGGTCGCCGGCCCGCTGATCGGCGCGCAGGTCGTCGGCCACCAGCGCCGCGATGGTGACCGCGCCGAGCACGGCGGAGGCGGCGTCCTCGACGGACCGCCAGACGGCGGGAAGGCCGGTGGCCGGCGCCGGATACGCCAGCTCGGCCAGGGCCGCACCGCGCAGCGTGATCACCTCGCCGTCGGCGGCGCGCACCACGTCGAGCAGGGTGATCTCCTCGGCCGGGCGGCTCAGCCAGTAGCCGCCCTCGCAGCCGCGCTGGCTGCGCACCAGCCCGGCCCGCCGCAGTTCGCCGACCACGGACTTCAGGAAGCGGAACGGGATCTCCTGCGAGGAGGCGATGGCCTCACAGGTGAGCGGGCGGGCGGAGTCGCGGGCCAGTTCGACCAGGGCCCGAGCGGCGTAGTCCGCCTTCGCGGAGATATGCATGGGCAACAGTATCGCCCGGCCGGCGGGCCGCCGGGGCCGCCTCTTTCCGGCCGCACCGCTTCTTCCCGGCCATCGGCGCAGGTGAACCGTAATGGACACCTCTTGACATCCTTTCGGACGCCCCTCTAGCGTCCAGCACCATGACCGAGCAGCCGACAGTCGCCGGTGCGGGCTTCCATCCGCATCTCCCGGCCGGCCAGGACAGCCCGCCCCGCCCGTTGCTGAACCGACTGCACCACATCCGCGCCGACGGGCTCGACGGCGACACCGCGCAGACCGGTGGGATGCGCCGGTTCGCGGCGATCAGCGGCGGGACCGTCGGCTCCGAGCGGCTGTGGATGGGGCAGACCCATGTCGCGCCCGCCACCTCCTCGTCCGACCACCACCACGGTGCGTCGGAGACCGCGATCTATGTGGTCAGCGGCCGGCCCGAGTTCGTGTTCCTGGACGACTCCGGCGCGGAGCCGGCCGAGGTCCGGCTGGTCACCGGGCCGGGCGACTACGTCTTCGTGCCGCCCTTCGTGCCGCACCGCGAGGAGAACCCGGATCCGGCCGGCGAGGCCGTGGTGGTGATCGCCCGCAGCACGCAGGAGGCCGTCGTGGTCAATCTGCCCGCGCTGTACGCGCTGCCCGCCGATCCCGGCTGACACCACGCCGGGGCCGCACAGCGGCACAGCGGCACAGGCTTACCTGACGCACCGTCAACTCCGGTGCTTCGAGCGGGACGCCGGACCGCGCAAGGCCGCGGCCCCGCCCGGCAGGGGCGGGGCCGCGGCGGTCCGCGCGGTCGCCCGGATCAGTCGTC
>NZ_FMCH01000117.1 GCF_900091855.1 Streptomyces sp. DvalAA-14 | reverse complement strand
GGTGAGCCCGCTGACCGCCAACTCGGTGTCCGACACCCGCGGGGTGACCCCGCGGGTCTCGCTCGGCGCCGCGGACGAGCGGTCCCGGCGCGGCCCGGTCGGCGCCCGGTCGGTCACCTCGGCCGCCTCGGTGTCGCTGACCCGCCCGCTGCTGCCGCCCGGCACCGTGCCGCTGGTGACGCCCGCGGTGGCCGAGCCGCCGCGGTCCTCCGTCCTGCTGCACTGAGAACCCGCGACCGGCCCGATGCCTGATCAGGGCCGGTCAACACCCGTACGGGGGGTCTTCCTTCACCTCCTGGCGACGTAGTGTTGTCCGGGCCACTCCCGCACCAGCGGCGGGGGCGGGTACCGTAAAGTGCGCCGGACCCTGCCCAGCCGGCTGTGGACGTCCCAAGGAGCTGCAAGGTGTTCTTCGACATAGGCCCGCTGGAGCTGGTCGCGCTCGTAGTCCTTGCCGTGCTCGTGTTCGGCCCGGACAAGCTGCCGAAGGTCATCCAGGACGTCATGGGGTTCATCCGCAAGGTGCGGGAGTTCTCCGACAGCGCCAAGGAGGACATCCGCCGCGAGCTGGGCCCGGAATTCAAGGACTTCGAGTTCGAGGACCTCAACCCCAAGACGTTCATCCGCAAGAACCTGATGAACGGCGACGAAGACGAGTACGGCCTCAAGGATCTCAAGGACCTGCGCAACAGCTTCGATCTCCGCAAGGAGATGGCGGAGGTCACCGACGCGGTGAACGGCGTCGAGCCGGCCGCCAAGGCGGCTTCCGGCGGCGCGGCCGCGTCGGGTGCGGCGGCGGCCCCGGCGGCGGCCGGCACCGACACGGCCACCACGCCGGACCGGCTGCGCAAGACCGAGCGGCTCGGCCCGGAAGAGCCGCCGCCGTTCGACGCCGACGCGACCTGAGCCGACGCGACCTGATCCGGCGCGCGCTGAGCCGGCTTCGGCGCGGGCCGGAGTTCCTGGTCCGCGCTTGATCACCGGCTGCGTCAACCGCCGTGCGGTATTTCACCTGAATGGTGGACGGTTGTCCCTGTGTTCACCGTCACCCCACGCCGTTTCGAGCCGCGAACCCACCCAGGGTCGGGCAAGATGGCGAGTTGCCCAGAAGGGCACTGGAGGAGGCGCGACCCATATGGAGACGAAGACCGGCACGGCGCAGGGGGCGGTCGACGGCTACTTGATGGCCGATTTCCCGTGGTACGGGCTGGACGAGGCGTTCACCGGCCGCCGCTGGCTGGGCTCGGTCGCTGTCGGCACGGACGGGACGGTCGAGCACGGCACGACCGGGCATGGCGACGAGCCGTCCCTGAAGACCGAGACCATCGACCCCGAGGGACTGCGGTTCGCCGTGGTCGTGACGGTGCCCCGGCGGCCCGGACGGCTCAGCGCGGACGGCACGGGTGTCCTGGAGGCCACCTCGGTCTCGTCGGCGGCCTGGCTGGCCGGCTCGGCCATCTTGTCGTGCACCTGGCCCACGCACATGGAGCGGAACCTGCGGCAGGACTGGCTGGACCAGCAGACGGCCGCGGCCTGGGACATGGCCGACGACCTGGACGGCCCCGGCTGGTCCTCGCTCACCCTTCCGGTGGACGGCGAGCCGACGCCTTTCCACTACCGCGAGTCCGAGTACGGCTGGGTGATGGCGGGCGCGGCCAGCGGCGTCCACCTGGGCGCCTACGGGCGCGGCATGAGCCCCTACGGCCTCGGCCTGTCGGTGGTGCGCGACGTGCGTGCCTACGAGCACTGAGCACGCTCCCGCGTCGCGGGCCGCGCCGGTGGGACCCGGCCCGGCCCGCGACGCGGGAACCGGCTAGAACTTGTTGCGCGGGGTGATCCCCAGCGACATCCCCGCCAGACCCCGGGCGCGCCCGCCCAGCTTGGACGCGATGCCGCGCAGCGCGGCCCCCGCCGCCGAGTCCGGGTGGCTCAAGGTCACCGGGCGCCCGTCGTCGCCGCCTTCGCGCAGCCGTACGTCGATCGGGATGCGGCCGAGGACCGGCACCGTCGTTCCGGTGGTGCGGGACAGGCCCTCCGCGACGCGGTCGCCGCCACCGGTGCCGAAGACCTCCACGATCTCGTCGCAGTGCGGGCACGGCATGCCCGCCATGTTCTCCACCACGCCCACGATCTTCTGATGGGTCTGCACCGCGATGGACCCGGCGCGCTCGGCGACCTCCGCGGCGGCCTGCTGCGGGGTGGTCACCACCAGGATCTCCGCGTTCGGCACCAGTTGCGCCACCGAGATCGCGATGTCGCCGGTGCCCGGCGGCAGGTCCAGCAGCAGCACGTCCAGGTCGCCCCAGTACACGTCGGCCAGGAACTGCTGCAGCGCCCGGTGCAGCATCGGCCCGCGCCAGACCACCGGGGCGTTGCCCGGGGTGAACATCCCGATCGAGATGACCTTCACCCCGTTGGCCGACGGCGGCATGATCATGTTCTCGACCTGGGTGGGCTTGCCCTCCACACCGAGCATCCGCGGCACGCTGTGGCCGTAGATGTCCGCGTCCACCACACCGACCTTGAGCCCGTCGGCGGCCATCGCCGCGGCCAGGTTCACCGTCACCGACGACTTGCCGACGCCGCCCTTGCCGGACGCCACCGCGAAGACCCGGGTCAGCGAGCCGGGCTGCGCGAACGGGATCTCCCGCTCGGCCTTGCCGCCCCGCAGCGACGAGGCCAGCTCGCGCCGCTGCTCGTCGCTCATCACGTCCAGCGCCACCCGGACCGAGGCGACCCCGGCGACGCCCTGGACGGCCTTGGTCACCAGGTCGGTGATGGTGTCGCGCATCGGGCAGCCGGAGACGGTCAGGTAGATGGCGACCGCCACCGCGCCGTCCGCGCCGATGTCCACGGACTTCACCATGCCGAGATCGGTGATCGGCTTGTGGATCTCCGGGTCGTTCACGGTCGCGAGCGCGGCGCGGACGGCCTCGTCGGTCGGCGCGGCGCCCGGGGGCACCTGCCGGCCGGAGGGCTGGGGGAGTGGTGGTAGCCATAGGGACGATGGTACGGCGACGGCGGCGCGGACCGGCTCAGCGGCCCCGGCCGTCGCGTTCGTCGCCGCGGCCGGGGCGTGGCCGCGGGGCGGGACCGGCGCGGCGGCCGGCGACCGGACCGGGGGGCCGGGTGGTGCCCAGGAACTGCCGGTCCTCGATCTCCCGGAGCAGGTCCTGGAGTTCCGAGCGCAGCCAGTCGCGGGTGGCGACCTCGCCGAGGTTCACCCGCAGCGAGGCGACCTCGCGGGTCAGGTACTCGGTGTCGGCGATGACGCGCTCGTTCTGCTTGCGGTCCTGTTCGAGGTTCACCCGGTCGCGGTCGTCCTGCCGGTTCTGCGCCAGCAGGATCAGCGGGGCGGCGTAGGACGCCTGCAGCGACAGCAGCAGGGTGAGGAAGATGAACGGGTAGGGGTCGAAGCGGGCCGCCTTCGGCGCGAAGATGTTCCACAGCAGCCACAGGATGATCAGGATCGTCATCCAGACGATGAAGCGCCCGGTGCCCAGGAAGCGGGCGATCCGCTCGGACAGCTTGCCGAACGCCTCCGGGTCGTAGCTGGGCAGCAGGCTGCGCCGCGGCGCCTTGGGCTGGTCGAGGCGGCCGCTGTGCCGGGTGGAGCGCCTGCCGCGGTCCCGGTCGCGGTCCCGGTCCTCAGCGGGCATCGCCGGCCCCCGTCCCCGCGGCGCCGTTGCCGGGACCGCCGGCGTCGGCCGGGCCGGCCGGCTCTCCCGAGCTGTACGGGTCGTACGGCTCCCGCTCCGGGTCGTACCCGTCGTCCGCGGCGCCGTCCGCGCCGCGCAGATCGGTCTCCCGCCAGTCCTCCGGCAGCAGGTGGTCGAGCACGTCGTCCACCGTGACCGCGCCGACCAGCGCCCCGCGCTCGTCCACCACCGGCGCCGAGATCATGTTGTACGTCGCCAGGAAGCTGGTCACCGACGGCAGCGCGGTGTCCGGCCGCAGCGGCCGCAGGTCGGTGTCCACGATCGAGGCGAGCAGGGTGTACGGGGGATCGCGCAGCAGCCGCTGGAAGTGCACCAGTCCCAGATAGCGGCCGGTGGGCGTCTCCTCCGGCGGCCGGCACACGTACACCTGGGCGGCCAGCGCCGGCGACAGGTCGGGGTTGCGGATCCGGGCCAGCGCGTCGGCGACGGTGGCGTCGGGGCCCAGCACGATCGGCTCGGTGGTCATCAGGCCGCCCGCGGTCCGTTCCTCGTACGACAGCAGCCGCCGTACGCCCGCGGCCTCCTGGGGCTGCATCAGGGCCAGCAGGCGCTCCTGCTCGTCGGCGGGCAGCTCGGCCAGCAGGTCGGCGGCGTCGTCGGGGTCCATCGCCTCCAGGACGTCGGCGGCCCGCTCCTCCTGGAGCTTGCTGAGGATCTCCACCTGGTCGTCGTCCGGCAGCTCCTCCAGGACGTCGGCGAGCCGGTCGTCGTCCAGGGCGGCGGCCACCTCGCCGCGCCGCTTGGGCGACAGGTGGTGCAGCACGTTCGCCAGGTCCGCCGGGCGCAGCCGCTCGAAGGTGGCGACCAGGTTCTCCGCGCCCTGGCCGTCCTCGGCCAGCCGGAAGCCGGTGACCGCCGACCAGTCGACGGTCAGGGTCTCGCCCTTGCGGCGCAGGGCGCCGGACTTGCCGCGGCGGACGAAGACCTTGTCGATCTCCCAGGTGCGGCGGGCGGGCAACTGCACCATGGACACGTCCAGCACGGTGACCTCCTCGCCCTCCTCCTCGCGCGGGCCCGCGGCGCCCAGCGGGTCCGGCACCTCCGGGCGC
>NZ_FMCH01000128.1 GCF_900091855.1 Streptomyces sp. DvalAA-14 | reverse complement strand
GCGGGGGCGACCAGCCAGCCCTGGACCGCGTCGCAGCGCAGCTCCCGCAGCCGCTCCCAGGTCTCGTCGTCCTCGACGCCCTCGGCCACCACCAGCAGGCCGAGCGAGTGCGCGAGGTCCACCGTGCAGCGGACGATCTCCGCGTCCTCGGGGTCCACCACCAGCCGGGCCACGAAGGAGCGGTCGATCTTCAGCTCGCTGACCGGCAGCCGGCGCAGGTGCACCAGGGAGGAGTAACCGGTGCCGAAGTCGTCCAGCGACATCTTGACGCCGTGACCGGTCAGTCCGTTCAGCGTGTCCGCGGCCTGCTGCGGATCCTCCAGCAGGACCGTTTCTGTGATTTCCAGCTGGAGCGCGCCCGGCGGCACCTGGTGCCGGGCCAGCCGCGCGGCGACCGCGCCGGCGAAGCCGGGGCTGTGCACGTCGCGCGGCGAGACGTTGACCGCGACCGGCACCTCCAGGCCCATCCGCCGCCAGGCGGCGATCTGGCCGAGCGCCTTCTCCAGCACGTATTCCGTGAGCTGCGGCATCAGCCCGGAGGTCTCGGCCATGCCGATGAACTCCTCGGGGTTGACCCGCCCGCGCTCCGGGTGCACCCAGCGCACCAGCGCCTCCAGGCCGGCCACCTGCCCGTCGAAGCGGACCTTCGGCTGGTAGTGCAGCTCCACCTCGCCGGCGTCCAGCGCCCGGCGCAGGTCGCCGAGCAGGCCGAGCCGGTCCGGCGTGTTGGCGTCGCGGGCGGCGTCGTAGACCTCGACGCCGCTGCGGTCCCGCTTGGCCTGGTACATCGCCACGTCGGCGCGCCGCAGCAGCCCCTCGGCGTCCAGCGCGTGGTCCGGGAAGACCGACACCCCGGCGCTGGCCTCCAGTTCGAGGGTCAGCCCGTCCAGGCTGAGCGGTGAGCCGAGGGCCGCGACCAGCGCCCGGGCCACCCGCTGGGCGCGGGTCGGCGAGTCGCAGGCGGGCAGCAGCACCGCGAACTCGTCGCCGCCGAGCCGGGCGGCCTCGGCGCCGCGCGGCAGGGCCAGCCGCAGCCGGTCGGCGATCTGCAGCAGCAGCCGGTCACCGGCCAGATGGCCCAGCGTGTCGTTGACCGACCGGAACTTGTCGAGGTCGATGAGGATCAGCGCGACGCGCTCGCCGCGCTCCTGGGCGGTGCCCAGCGCCGTCCAGGCCCGCTCCAGCAGCCACTGGCGGTTGGGCAGGCCGGTGAGCGGGTCGCGCAACTGCTCCTCCGCGCGGGCGTGCGCTATCCACAAGGTGGAGTCCAGGGCGATGAGCGGCACCGCGAACAGCGGGAGCAGCACCGGCTTGTGGCAGGCGACGACAAGGATCAGCGGCGAGATGCCGAGCAGCGCGCCGCCGACCATGCCCTGCCGCAGCAGCGCGGTGCGGGCCACGGTGGGCAGCCCGCCCCCTTGCGGGGCGAACGTCCACCACAGCAGGGCGCGGGTGCCGGCGAGATACGCCAGTGCGGTGACGGTGACGCTGAGGACGGCCGAAGCCGACCAGTCGTCGGGCAGCCACGGATGCTCCACCGAGGGGTGCACGCCGAACAGGGCGAGGCTGACCGCGCCGGCGCCGATGCCCAGGATGTCGATGGCGGCGTGCAGCGCGGCCTGCCGGCAGCGGTGCCGCCGGGCCGCCCCGACCAGCATCACCACGGCGAGGCTGACCAGGACAGCCGGCACCCAGCCGTAGAGCAGCAGCATGGCCAGGGTCAGCGCGGCGCCGGAGCCGGTGCCGCCCCACCACCGGTCGCGGCCCATCGCCACCAGATGGCCGACGATGACGCCGGTGAGGACGGCGAACGCCCAGCCGACGGTGCCGCCGGGGAAGAGCGCGCAGCCCTGGTCGACCATCCGGATCACACAGACCGTCAGGGCGGCCGCCGCCAGCGCCGGTACGACCACGCGGAGCACGGGCCTGGGCACGGCGGGGAACACGGGCACCGGCGCGCGACCGGCCAGCGGCGCCCCGCCGGCGCTCTCCGTCGGTTCCATCCCCGTCCCTCTCCCAGCCTGGTGAAGCATGCGGTCCACCGCGCCGGAACCCACGGAGGTGAACCGCCCGGTCCGCTGCAAGGTTGGTGCCCCGGCAGTCGCGCTTCTCAACAGTAGGCCGGAAGGCGCCGCCTCGGGCACCGATCGGCTGCCATTGCCCGAATGCGACCAGCGGTGTCGCCCTCTTCTGATATGGGCCGATCGGGTGACATCTGCGGGCTATTCAGTCGGATTCACCTTCGGATTCCGCGGGATTCACCGCCCGCTGGCGGGCCGCGTCGGCACCCTCCTCGAGAAGCACCGCGAAGCCCTCCTCGTCCAGGACCGGCACCTTCAGTTGCACGGCCTTGTCGAACTTGGAACCGGGGTTGTCGCCGACGACCACAAAGTCCGTTTTCTTGGAAACCGCGCTGGTGACTTTCGCCCCGCGGCTGCCCAGCGCCTCTTTTGCGCCATCCCGGGTATGTCCGGTGAGTGTTCCGGTCACCACCACGGTGAGCCCTTCGAGCGGCCTCGGCCCTTCGTCGGAGCCCTCCTCGGTGAACTTCACCCCGGCCGCGCGCCACTTGTCGATGATCTCCAGGTGCCAGTCCTCGGTGAACCACTGCTTGACCGAGGCGGCGATCGTCGCCCCCACGCCGTCGACGGCGGCCAGTTCCTCCTCGGCGGCGTCCTTGATCCGGTCCAGGTCGCGGAACTCGCGGGCCAGCGCCTCGGCGGCGACCGGGCCGACATGGCGGATGGACAGGCCGGTGATCACCCGGGCCAGCGGGCGCTGCCGGGCGGCCTGGATGTTGTCCAGCATGGCCAGCGCGTTCTTCTTCGGCTCGCCCTTCTGATTGGCGAAGAAGGTGACGACCTTCGGCTCGCCGGTCTCCGGATCACGTTTGGGCAGGCCGGTGTCCTGGTCGAGGACGTAGGAGCGGATCGGCAGCAGTTCCTCGATCTTCAGCCCGAACAGGTCGCCCTCGTTGCCCAGCGGCGGCTGCTGCGGCTCCAGCGGCTGGGTGAGGGCGGTGGCCGCCACGTAACCGAGCGCCTCGATGTCCAGGCTGCGCCGCCCGGCGAGGTAGAAGATCCGCTCGCGCAACTGGGCGGGACAGGCCCGCGCGTTGGGGCACCGCAGGTCGATGTCCCCTTCCTTCATGGGCTGCAGCGCGGTGCCGCACTCGGGGCACTCGGCGGGCATCACGAACTCCCGCTCGCTGCCGTCCCGCAGGTCCGCCACCGGGCCGAGGATCTCCGGGATGACGTCGCCGGCCTTGCGGAGCACCACGGTGTCGCCGATCAGGACGCCCTTCCTCTTCACCACCTCCTGGTTGTGCAGGGTGGCGAACTCGACCTCGGAGCCGGCCACCGTGACCGGCTCGACCACCGCGAACGGCGTGACCCGGCCGGTGCGGCCGACGCCGACCCGGATCTCCAGCAGCTTGGTGTTGACCTCCTCCGGGGCGTACTTCCAGGCGATCGCCCAGCGCGGCGCCCGGGAGGTGGAGCCGAGCCGGCCCTGCAGCGGGATCTCGTCCACCTTGACCACCACGCCGTCGATCTCGTGCTCGACGTCGTGGCGGTGCTCGCCGTAGTAGTCGATGAACTCCCGCACCTCGGCCAGGGAGTCCGCCACCTTGTTGTGCCGGGCGGTGGGCAGGCCCCAGCCGCGCAGCAGTTCGTAGGCGTGCGACTGGCAGTCGATGTCGAAGCCCTGGCGGGCGCCGATGCCGTGCACCACCATCCGCAGCGGCCGGGAGGCGGTGATCCGGGGGTCCTTCTGGCGCAGGGAGCCAGCCGCGGCGTTGCGGGGGTTGGCGAAGGGCTTGTCACCGCCCTCCACCAGCCGGGCGTTCAGCTCCTCGAACTTCTCGCCGGGGAAGTAGACCTCGCCGCGGATCTCGACCAGCTCCGGCAGCCGCTCGCCGGCCAGCCGGTCGGGGATGTCGGCGATGGTGCGGACGTTGGGGGTGATGTCCTCGCCGGTGCGGCCGTCGCCGCGGGTCGCGGCCCTTGTCAGCCGGCCGTGCTCATAGGTGAGGTTGACCGCGAGGCCGTCCACCTTGAGCTCGCACAGGAAGTGGTACGGACCGCGCTCGTTGTCCGGCGGGCCGAGCTCGGCGGCCACCCGGTCCGCCCAGGTGGTCAGCTCCTCCTCGGTGAAGGCGTTGTCCAGGGACAGCAGGCGCTCGCGGTGCTGGACGGAGGTGAACTCGGTCGCGTAGGCCCCGGCGACCTTCTGGGTGGGCGAATCCGGGGTGCGCAGCGCCGGATGCCGCTCCTCCAGCGCCTCCAGCTGCCGCAGCAGCCGGTCGAAGTCCGCATCGCTGACGACCGGCGCGTCGTTGACGTAGTAACGGAAGCGGTGCTCCTCGACCTGCTCGGCCAGGCGGGCGTGCTGCTCCCGGGCCTCGGCGGGGACCTCCGCGGGCTGTGCGTCCTCCAGGGCTGCCACGATTCCGTCCTTCCTCGGTCAGGCGTCACTCAGGGTTGTCAACGAGCGAGCGTGCCGCCTTCCCGCAATGCAGCAGAGCGGCACGGGCATAGGCCGGTGAGGCCCCCGCCAGACCGCAGGAGGGGGTGACGGCCACGGAGGAACCCAATGCCCCCGGTGCCAGCCCCAGCCTGCGCCACAGCGCCCGAACACCACTGACGCTACCGGCAGGGTCCGACAATGCGGAGTCCGTGCCCGGCACGACGCCGGCGAACAGCGCGGTGCCCGCCTCGGCCGCCTCACCGAAGACGTCCCAGTCACGCTCGGTGAGCAGCGAGAAGTCGAAGGAGAGCCCGGCCGCGCCGGCCCGGCGCAGCAGCGCGAAGGGCACGTCGGCGGCGCAGGAGTGCACGACGACCGGGACGCCGGCCGCCTCGATCAGCTCCCGCAGGGTCGACTCGGCCAGCGTGCGGTCCACCGCCCGGTAGGTCTGGTAGCCGCTGGCGGTCCTGACCTGCCCGGTCAGCACGTCGGTGAGGGACGGCTCGTCCAGCTGCAGGACGAGCCGGGCGCCCGGCACCCGCCGGGCCAGGTCCTCCAGGTGCGCGACGATGCCCTCGGCGAGCGATCCGGCCAGGTCGCGCACCGCGCCGGGGTCGCGCAGCGCCGCCTCGCCGTTGCGGGTCTCCACGCTCGTCGCCAGCGTCCACGGCCCGACCGCCTGCACTTTCAGCGGGCCTTCGTAGCCTTGGGTGAATTCCTCCAGGGCGTCCAGGTCCTCCCCCAGCCACGACCTGGCGCGCTTGGTGTCCCGCCCCGGCCGGTCCCCGAACCGCCAGCCGCTGGGCTCGACCCGGGCGTACAGCTCGACCAGCATCCCGAGCGTCC
>NZ_FMCH01000467.1 GCF_900091855.1 Streptomyces sp. DvalAA-14 | reverse complement strand
GGGTCGCCGCGTACTGCACGGCGCTGCCGCTGCTGGAACCGCCGCCGCCGGAGCTGGAACTGCTGCTGACCGGGAGCGAACTGATCGACAGCACCTTCGCGTCGAGCACGGTGTCGGACTCGGCGTTGAGCGTGACGGTGGCGGTCTGGCCGGCCTTGATCTTGAGCGCGTCGGACTCGGAGAAGTTCGCCTTCACCTGCATGCCGGACGGGTTGGTCAGGACGATGAAGCCGGTGGGCGTGGAACTGGTCGTGGTGGCCGCGCTGCTGGACCCGGAGCCCGAGCCGGAACCCGAACTGCTGCCGGCACTGGTGCCGTTGCCGTTGGTGCCGGAGACCGTGTCGCCCTTGGCGCTGGCCACCGAGGCGACCGTGCCGGACACCGGGGCCTTGAGCACGCAGCCGTCCACCGCGCGCTGCGCGGCGTCCACCGCGTTCTGCGCCTGGGTCAACTGAGCTTGGGCCTGCGCGAGTTGCGCGGGGTCGACGGTCGGGGTGGGCGTCGGGGTCGGGGCGGCCTCGACCGTGCCGCGGCCCCCGGATCCGGTGGAGCCGTCGCTGCCGGAGCCGCCCGAGTTGCCGGTGGACGCGGGCAGTTCGCCGGCCTCCACCTTCGTGAGGTTCGCCTCGGCGGCGGTGAGCGACGCCTGGTCCTGCTGGAGCGTCTCGTCGGCGGCCGTCGGATCGACCTTGGCCAGCGTCTGGCCCTTCTTGACCTTGTCGCCCGGCTTGACGTCCACCGCGGTGAGCGTGCCGCCGGTGGTGAAGTTCACGCCCGCGTCGCTGGGCGAGGCCAGCGAGCCGGAGCCGGAGACGGTGGCCAGCACGGTGGCGGTCGACACGGTCGCCACCCGGGCGCCGCCGGCGGCCGTGGAGCTCCCGCCGCCGTCATCGTGCACGGCCGCGTAGGCACCGCCGGCGCCCGCGAGGACCACCACGCCGAGCACGGAGTTGATCAGGACGGCCCTGCGCCGCCGTGGGAGCACCTTCATGCCGCGCATCCTGGCCGCCGACGCCTTTGAAGCCCTGGGAGAACCCTGGGAGTTTGCTGGGAGCGGGAGCGGGTCCGGCGGGCCGCGACAGGCCCGCGAATCCCCTTCAACCGGGCGTAACGGGCCGGAATGTGGGACTCCGGTGACCGCCGGGACGCGATGTTCCCCGGGAACTCACAGCTCGGTCCCCGACAGTCCCCACCTGTGTGCGGTTCAGTCTGGGCCGTCGCCTGCGTGCACCCGTGTCCCGCGCGTGCGCGTGGGCGGCGCGTTTCGAACCGGCCGGGCCCCTTCGGGCCGGCCGCAGCTTTCCGAGGGGACGTAACCGACATGACCTGGACCACCACCAGCAAGGCCGCCGGGGCCGTCGGCGCCCGTACCGCGCTGCGGGCCGGCGTGTCCGTGACCGTGCTGGCCGCGTCGGGGGCGCTGCTGCTGACCGCGTGCTCGTCGTCGTCCGGTTCGTCGGGCGCGGACGCCAAGCCGTCCGGTTCGGCGTCGCCGGCCGCCTCGACCGGTGCCGCCAGTGGCGGCGCCGCCAACGCCGCCGCCTCGATGGACAAGTACCGGCAGTGCCTGTCGCAGCACGGCGTCAACCTGCCGACGTTCAGCCGTCCTTCGGGCGGCGCGCGTCCGTCCGGCGGGGCGCGGCCCTCCGGCTCGCCGCGGGCCGGCGGTTACGGCGGCTTCGGCGGCGGTCGCGGCGGTGGCGGTTTCCCCGGCTTCGGCGGTGCCTCGCCGGACGCGGCCACCCAGAAGGCCCTGTCGGCCTGCGCCTCCCTGCGCCCGCAGTTCAGCGGCCGCGGCGGCGCGGGCGGCGCCGGGGGTGCCGACAGCAGCGCCTTCCAGGCCTTCACCAGCTGCCTCAAGGACCACGGCGTGACCCTGCCCACCCCGTCCCCCGGCGCCACCAACCGCCCCGGCGGGGGCGGCTTCGGCGGCTTCCGCGGCATCAACACCGCGGACCCCAAGACGGCGAAGGCCTACACCACCTGCAAGCCGCTGCTGCCCCAGCGGCCCGCCGGCGGCGCGCCCTCGTCGAGCCCGTCGTCCTGACCCCCGGCCCGGCCGCGCGACGGACGGGGAGTCCGCCGCGCGGCCGGGTACGGCCGGGTCAGGAGGGCAGGTGCCAGACCTGGTTGGCGCCGCCGGTGCAGTCCCAGATCTCCACCTGGGTGCCGGGGGTGGTCGACCAACCGGTGTCGTCCAGGCACTTGTTGGACTGCGGGTTGTACAACGAGCCGTTGGACTGCGGTATCCACACCTGCGAGCCGGTGTTGTTGCAGTCGTAGAGGTCCACCGGGGTGCCGTTCGCGGTCCCGGCCGCGTACACGTCCAGGCACTTGCCCAGCACGTGCAGGGTGCTGCCGGCCTGGACAACGGACCACTGCTGCGCGGAGGTTCCGTTGCAGGTGTAGACCTGGACGGGGTTGTAGTCGGCCGTACTGCCCGCGCGGTCGTCCAGGCACAGGCCCGCGTAGCCGGTGATGGCGCTGCCGCCGCTCGGCGGCGGCGGCGGGGTGCCGCCCCCACCGCTCGTGCTGTACGCGGCGACGTAGCCGACGCTCATCGTGCCGCCGGAAGTGGTCGCCGAACTGGGCGAGTTGCAGCCGCACACGCCGTTCGGGAAGCCGCCGCCCATGGCGAGGTCGAAGATGATCGACAAGTTGTGGTCGAACGCCTGCTGCCAGGTCGACGCGCCGACCTGGCCCTCGGTGACGGTGAAGTAGGAGGCGCCGTCGAGGGAGAAGGTGATCGACTCGTTTGCGGTGTTGGTCCGGTCCAGCACCATCGCGTACGTGTGGAAGCCGGTCTGACAGCCGCCGCAGCCGCGCAGGCCGCTGCCGATCCCGTTGCCCTCGTTGCAGACGCCGCCCGGGTAGGTGCCGCAGTGGATGGTGCCGGCCACCTCGGACAGCGCGTTGACGTCCTCCATGATGTCGATCTCGCCGTTCTCGGGCCACTGGCCGGGCCCGAGCATCCAGAAGGCCGGCCAGTAGCCGAGCCCGTTGCCCGGGTTGGGCTGCTGGATCGACGCGACGACCTCCAGCTTGCCGCCGGCCGGCGCACCGACGACCGCGCTGGGTGTGTGGATCCGGCCCGAGGTCCAGTTGCTGCCGCTGCCGAGCGCGGTGATGTTCAGGTGACCGCTGCCGTCCAGGTGGACGTTGCTGGTCGAGTTGGTCATCGTCTCGATCTCACCGGTCCCGAAGTTCGACCCGGGACCGGTGTCGTACGTCCACTTGGACGCGTTCGGCGCGCTGCCGGACGCCCCCGAGAAGTCGTCGCTGAACACCGTGCTCCATCCCGAGGGCGGCGCGGGCACGGTGACGGCCTGGGCGGCCGGCGCCTCGGCCGCGAACACCGCGAAGACGGCGAGCGCGCCGAGCGCCACCGGCAGCACGAGGCGGCGCCACCGCCGGCTGAGCGGGGTGAGCCGCGAAGCGGCTCGGTGGGGGGCTGGCTGATCGTTCATGTACGGCTCCTGACGGTCCGTCACGCAAGTGTGGGGGGCAGCACGGTGGCCGGTCACCGCGTACGCGGGCGGCGCCCGGCGCGCATCAGGGCCGCGCGGCCGGAGGGGCGGCCGCACGGGCGGGCGGGTGGTGGGGTGTTGACTTCTGATCGGTACGGATTGAACTCGTGTACATGGCAGGTCGTCAACCCACCGCGACCTTCCCGCCGCTTCCCCGCCGGCCGCACCGGCGCGGACCGGCCCCGGCCTCAACGCCCAGCGGCATCCCGAGACAGCCCCACCCGCGGGCCGCCCACGAACCAGCGAGCCC
>NZ_FMCH01000129.1 GCF_900091855.1 Streptomyces sp. DvalAA-14 | reverse complement strand
GCCGGGCCCGAGCCGGCGCCGGGTGCCGCGCCGCTCGTCGCCCGCGCGCTCGGTGCCCGCGGGGACGTGCCGGGTGCCGGCGGCGGGGGCGGTTTCGGTGGCAGTGCCAGCGCCGGTAGCGGTGCCGGTGGCCGAAGCGCGGGCCGCGGGCTCGGCGACCGCGACCGGCGGATCCGCTGTACGGATACGGGACAGCGCCTCGGTCATGACGCCACCTGGTACTGCGGCGCGACGGCCCGCGCCGCGAGCCCCTCGAAGCGGCGGTCGAACAGCCCGGCCGCGTCGACCTTCGGCACGAAGCCGCCCTCGGCCATCAGGTCGGCGCTCTCCTGCTCCCAGGCGATCGCCTTGTCCCAGCTGACCGGGAACTGCGGGCGGGCCAGGGCGGAGACGATCCGCCGGCCGTCCGCCGCGGTGACGCCCTGGTCCTTGACGTAGTACGACGCGATCCACGCCTCGCTGTTCTCCCACGCCCACACCACGCCCCGCGCCCACAGCGGGACGAAGCTGCGGATCGCGGCGGCCTTGGCCTCGTCGTTGAGCACGTCGACCGGCGCCCACAGGATGGTGAGCAGGTCCACCACGTCCGTGTGCACCCCGCGGGCGCCGTCCCGGCCGTACTGCCCCAGGTACTTGGTGAGGGTGGGCTCGGCGAGCGGCGCCACATCCACCTGCTTGGCCTGCAGGGCGGTCAGGAACTGGGTGCTGGGCAGCGGCACCAGCCTGACGTCGGAGTTCTTCAGCCCGGCCTCCTTCAGCGCGCGCAGCACCACCACGCCCTGGGCCTGGCCCTGGGAGAAGCCGATCTTCTTCCCGCGGAAGTCCCGCACGTCGCGGATGCCGCTGCCGGGCCGGGTGGCGAAGGTGTAGATGGGGTGGTTCCGGGTCTGGACGGCGACGATCCGGGCGCCGAGTCCGATGGCCTGGGCCTGGATCGGCGGAATTCCGGCGTTGGACGCGAGATCGATGGAATGCGCGCGGAATCCCTGGATGACATCGGGGCCGGCGGTGAGATTCGGCCAGCTGGAGACGGTGAACGGCAGCTTTTTGCCGAGCCCGGAATCGGCCAGCTGGAGTTGTGCGGTGTGGATGGATATGGCGAGTTTCGTTCCCGGTGGCGGGGCGCTGGACGGAAGTATGCGGCTGGCCACGGAATTCGATCCGGCTTCGCTTTTACGGGCGCATCCGGCCAGAGCGAGCGCAGCGCCTCCGGTGAGCGCGAGAAATGATCTGCGGCGGACGAGGGGGGAGTCAGAACTGAGGGGCATGGCTCGCATTCCTGGTGAGGGGCGGACACGAAATCCGGCCGCCGGTCGGATCGATCGCAGCACAGCTCGGTCGGGCGGTCGGACGGTCGGACGGACGGACGGACGGGTGCCTGGTGGGCCGGCCGGCCGGTGGGATCAGGCCGACGGCACCGGGTGGTAGGTGCCGTCGTGGAAGAGCAGCGGCCGGCCGCCGTCGTCGAGCCAGGACTCCTCGACCCGGGCGACGACGATCCGGTGGTCGCCGGCCGGGACGATCTGCACGGGCCGGACCCGCAGCCAGCCGGTCACCTCGTCGAGCACCGGTTCGCCCTGCGGCAGCCGGTGCCAGCGGGTGGGCGCGCCGAACCGGTCGATGCCGCTGGTGGCGAACCGCCGTGCCACGTCCTCCTGTTCGGCGGCCAGGAAGTTCACCACCGCGCCGGCCGCCCGCGCCACGTGCGGCCAGCAGGAGGCGGTGGCGGAGATGCCGAAGGACACCAGCGGCGGGGTCAGGGACAGGGAGGTGAGCGAGGTCGCGGTGAAGCCGGCCGGTCCGCGGCCGCAGTCGACGGTGACCACGACCACCCCGGCGGGATGCCTGCGGAACACCTGCTTGAACCGCTCCGGGGCGATGCCCGTTGCGGGACGCGAGGACGCGGTGCTGGTCAAGTCTCCCCCAGGGATGAAGGTGCGGGCGGCGCCGAAGGAGGCGGGGCCGGGCAGGCCGCACCGGCCCGCGCGCATGCGGGCGCGACACGGATGGAATACGGACGGAAAACGGACGGAAATCAGAAAGGGCGTACGGAGATCAGGCGCGGGGGCGACAACACTCGCGCCGGGCGTTTACACCCGCCGGGACGGCGGCCGTACGGAAAGGGCGTGCCGCGATGGACACCTTCCGCTCATTCCGTCGGCTGCTGGTCATGAATCCATTCTCCCCGGGGAGTTCTGCCGCGGTCAACAATGCGACTGCCTGAATTAAGTCGGACGGCGCGGCCGGCGCGGTCATCCCGCGGTCAGCCGGCCGCGGAGAACGCCGGCCACGGGCCGAGGGGGTCGGCGTAGAGCGTGCCGAGGGCGACCGCGCCGCCGGCCACGGGCAGGACCGAACCGGTGAAGCTGCTCGGCACCACCGAGCGCTCGGGGTCGTCGCACACCCAGGACCGCCGCCCGACCTCGGCGCGCAGTTCCGCCAGACACTCCGGCATCCGCCCGGCGCCCTGTTCGACGACCACCAGCACCTCGGGGTCGAACATGTCGAGCAGCCAGGCGGCGACCCGGCCGACCAGTCGGGCCCGGCGCCGGAACAGCCCCTTCGCGACCTCGTCGCCGGCCACCGCCAGCTCCAGCAGATCCGGGAAGTCCGCCACCGGCAGGCCCCGGGCGCGGGCCCGGCGCAGCACGGACGGTTCGGAGACCTCGGACTGCAGACAGCCCGGCGTACCGCAGACGCAGGGCTCGGCGCCCTGCGGAGGGCGGGCGTGCCGGTCCGCGCCGAGGGAGCCGACCGGCAGGTGGGCGACGCTGCCGGCACTCGACCGGGGTCCTCGGTGGACGGTGCCCGCGGTGGCGAAGGCGGCGTCCACCACCGCGCCGACGAACAGCAGTACGCAGCTGTCGCGGGCCGAGACATCGCCGAACAGCTGCTCGGCGCGGGCCAGCGCGCGGGAGTGGCTGTCCACGTGCACCGGCAGGCCGGTGGCCGCGGTCAGCAGGTCCCGGGCGGGCACATCGCGCCAGCCGAGCCGGGGGTGGTCGATGATCGTGCCCGCCGCGGTGTCCACCCGGTAGCCGGTGGCCAGGCCGAGGCCGAGCACCGTCCGGCCGGCGCCGGCCGCTGCCGTGAGGCCGCTCAGCCGTCCGGCCATGCCGCCGAGGACCTGCTCCGGCTCGGGGTCCCGGTGCGGTCGCCGGTCCTGGGCGACGATCCGCCCGCGCAGATCCATCAGCGCCACGGTGGAGTTGGTGACGGCGATGTGCGAACCGGCCACCAGGTAGCGGCGGGTGTCGATCTCCAGCGGGATGTGGGGCCGGCCGAGCCCGCGCGGCCCGGTGGTCTGCGCGCGCTCCCGGATCAGGCCGCGGGCCAGGAGCTGGGCGCAGTGCCCGCTGACCGCCGCCGGCGAGAGCCCGGTGAGCCGGGCCACGGTGCTGCGGGCCACCGGCCCGTGGTCGAGGATGGTGCCGAGCACGGCGCCGGCCGCGGAGGCGCGGCGGACCGGCGGCGCTGCGTCGGCGCGGCGCAGGGGAGTCGGCGGAGCCAGCGGGGCGGGGCGGCGGTTGTCCGGGGGTCGTACCACGGATGCCCTCCAGGTCATGAGTGGCGGCGCGGCTGCCGTCCGGACCGCGCCGGTCGTGAGACCGGCGGGCGGGCAGCCCCGTTGGCGCTCCGGCAGCGGAGCGGTGCGCTCAGACCTGGTAACACGCCGCGGAGCACACACGCTTGAGGTCGACGTGACCTCGCGTCGTCAGGTGTGTGGTCCGCTGCATGCCGCGCAACGTAACGGGCCGCCGGGAAGTCGGTCAAACCGTTGACCGCATCCTGGACACCGCGCCGCCGCCGGCCGCCGCCGGCCGGCCCGCTATCGGCCGATGCCGGCTGTGTCGATGAGCGACGCGGCCGTGGCCGCCGCCAGCCCTTCCAGGGAATCCGCCCCGATGCCCGCCCGGGCGCTCGCGCCGTCGTAGACCAGCGTCAGCTGCCGGGCCAGCCGCTCGGGGTCGGCCGCTCCGCCGCGCTCGGCCTCCGCGCGGAAGAAGTCGGTGAGGCCCTGTTTGCCGCGGGCGGCCACGACGCTGGCGGGATGTCCGGGGTCCTTGAGTTCGACCTGGGTGCTCAGATACGGGCAACCGTGGAAGCCGGGCGCGACGGCCTCCTCCTCCAGCCGCTCGAAGACGTACAGCAGCCGCGCGCGGGGGTCCTGCGGCCCGTCGGCGGGTGGGACCAGCAGCTCCATCAGCTGGGGACCGCGCCGTTCCAGCGCGGCGGCCAGCACCTCGTCCTTGCTGTCGAAGAGCTGGTACATCGAGCGCTTGGACACCCCGGCCGCCTTGCACAGGGCGTCGATGCCGATCCCCACACCCTGCCGGTAGAAGAGCTCGGCCGCCGCGTCGAGCAGGCGGTCGCGGGGCGACGGACGGTCCGTCCGCCGCGTTCGTCCGGCCGGTGCGGGCGGCGGTGTGGTCTTGCTCATAACGGAATTCTAGCGCGACGGCTCGACAGCGGAAACCGATCGGTCTACATTTTTGGAAACCGATCGGTTTCCACCTCGCCGGCCCTTCCGGGGGCCGCCTCCTCAGCGAAGGACTTCCCATGAAAATCAACGGCTCGGTGGCACTCGTCACCGGCGGCAACCGGGGACTCGGCGAGCGGTTCGTCCGCGCGCTCCTGGACGCCGGGGCGAGCAAGGTCTACGCCGCGGCCCGCGACCCCAGGAAGGTCACCGTGCCCGGCGCCGTGCCGCTGGCGCTGGACATCACCGACCCGGACTCGGTGCGGGCGGCGGCCGCGCGGGCCCAGGACGTCACGCTGTTGATCAACAACGCCGGGACGGACACCGGAGCCCATGTGCTGGACGGCGATCTGGCCGATTTCCGGCTGGAGTTCGACACGCACGTCATCGGCACCCTGGCGGTGAGCCGGGCCTTCGCCCCCGCGCTGGCGCGGGGCGGCGGCGGCGCGGTCGTCAACGTGCTGTCCGTACTGTCCTGGCTGGTCACCCCCGGCGACGGCGCGTACGCGGTGGCCAAGTCCGGCGAGTGGTCGCTGACCAACTCCCTGCGGCTGGCGCTGGCCGGGCAGGGCACCCAGGTCACCGCGCTGCACGTCGGATACATGGACACCGACATGGCGGCCCGGCACGACGTCCCGAAGTCCGATCCGGCCGACATCGCCCGGATCACCCTCGAAGGAGTCGAGGCCGGTCTGCACGAGGTGGTCGCCGACGAGATCAGCAAGCGGGTGAAGGGCGGCCTGGCCTTCGGGCCGGAGGCGATGTATCCCCAACTGGCGGGCTGAGGACCGCCGGCCGGTTTCACCGTCCACGTCTTCGCGGTGGCGTGGGCGGCCGGCGCCGCTGTCGGACGAGCGGGCGTTCCCCCGGGCGGGCAGTTCGGGGGGAACGCCCGCTCGCGGCGTCATACTTGCATAGGCCAAGTGGTTGCGTTATACAAGTAGGGACGGAGGTGAAGCGATGGCCGAGCAGGTGGACGCGATGCCCGTTGCGGAACACGGCGAAGGCGCCGTGCGCGCCGAGGACGAGGGCCCCGGGGCCACGGTGGCCGCGGTCGCGGACTCGGTGATCGACCTGCTCCGAACGGTGCGGCGGTCCAAGGCCCGGTTGCTCGCCGCGGCGAGCGACGACGTGGACTCGGCCACGCAGATGCTGCTGCGTACGGCGGCGACGGAGGGCCCGATGCGGGCGAGCGCGCTGTCCGCCAGCGTGCAGTCGGACCTGTCCACGGTCAGCCGCCAGGTGGCCACGCTGGTGACGCGCGGGCTGCTGGTGCGCCGGGCCGACCCGGTCGACGGCCGCGCCTGCCTGCTGGTGGTCACCGACGCCGGCCGGGCCGTGATCGCCGAGCACGAGCGGGCCCGCCTCGCCTTCTTCGAGGAGGTGCTGAGCGGCTGGTCACCCGAGGAACGGGGCCGGTTCGCCCACCTGCTCGAGCGGTTCACCGCCGCCTACGACACGACGCACGCCCACTGGACGGCCGGCGCGGCCCGACGCCCCGCTCGTACCGATTCGGAAGAAGGAAGCACCACATGAGCACCACCGCAAGCCGTCCGGCGGGCGCCCCGCCGGACGGCACGCTGACCCACCGCCAGATCCTGACGATCCTGTCCGGACTGGTCCTGGGCATGTTCCTGGCCGCGCTGGACCAGACGATCGTCTCGACGGCGATCAAGACGATCGGCAACGACCTCAACGACCTGTCCGCGCAGGCGTGGGTCACCACCGCGTTCCTGATCACCTCCACCATCGCCGCACCGCTGTTCGGCAAGCTGTCGGACATCTACGGCCGCAAGCGGCTGTTCATGCTCGCCATCGTGATCTTCGTGGTCGGATCGGCTCTGTGCGGCCTGGCCCAGTCGATGTACGAACTGGCCGCCTTCCGCGCCTTCCAGGGCATAGGCGCCGGCGGCATCATGCCGCTCGCCCTGGCGGTCATCGGCGACATCATCCCGCCCCGCCAGCGCGCCCGCTACCAGGGCTACATGATGGCCGTCTTCGCCAGCGCCTCCGTCCTCGGACCGGTACTGGGCGGTCTGTTCTCCGGTACCGACAGCTTCCTGGGCGCCGCCGGCTGGCGGTGGATCTTCTACATCAACGTCCCCATCGCGGCCTTCGCGCTGGTCGTCATCGCCAAGGTGCTCCACCTCGACCACGTCCGCCGCGAGCGCCGCATCGACTGGTGGGGCTCCGTCCTGCTCGCCGTCGGGCTGGTGCCGCTGCTGGTCGTCGCCGAGCAGGGCCAGAGCTGGGGCTGGGCCTCGGCCGGCTCGTTCGCCTGCTACCTGACCGGCGCGGCCGGTCTCGCACTGTTCGTCTGGGTCCAGCACCGGATGGGCGACGACGCGCTGCTTCCGCTGCGGCTCTTCCGCAGCAGTACCTTCTCGGTCGCCTCCGCCCAGATCACCATCATCGGCATGGCGATGTTCGGCGGCCTGTCGGTGATCCCGCTTTACCTGCAGATCGTCAAGGGCGCCTCCCCGACGAAGTCCGGTCTGCTGCTGCTTCCGCTCGTCGCCGGCCTCATGCTCTCCTCGCTCGGCGCGGGCCAGCTCATCGCCCGCACCGGCCGCTACAAGATCTTCCCGGTGATCGGGTCGGTCCTGATGGTCGTCGGCATGGGCCTGATGATCACGATCGGCGCCGACACGCCCCTGTGGCAGACCGACATCTACATGGCGGTCTTCGGCATCGGGCTCGGCCTGAACATGCAGAGCCTGGTGCTGGCGATGCAGAACGCGGTGCCGGCGAAGGACATGGGTGTCGCCTCGGCCTCGTCGACCTTCTTCCGCTCCATCGGCGGCACCCTGGGCACCGCGATCTTCCTGTCGGTGCTGTTCACCCTGGCCGGCTCCAAGATCAGCCACGCCTACACGAAGGCGGCCAACGACCCGGCCTTCATCGCGGCCGGCAAGGCCCACCCCGACCAGCTCGCCGCGCTGCACCAGCACTTGGGCGGCGGTCTGGACGACACCTCGTTCCTGAACGGCCTGGCCAAGCCGCTCAGCCACCCGTTCTTCACCGGTTTCTCCGCCGCCGGCGACGTGGTCTTCGCCATCGTCGCCGTCCTGCTGCTGGCGGCCATCGTGCTCTCGACCCGCCTGAAGGAGGTGCCGCTGCGCATGGTCTCGGGAAACCAGGCCCGGAACGAGGCGGAAACCGCCGCGGCACGGGCCGGCAGCCCCGGCACCGGCACGGACCCCGCCGACGTGGCCCGGCTCCCCCGGCCCG
>NZ_FMCH01000144.1 GCF_900091855.1 Streptomyces sp. DvalAA-14 | reverse complement strand
CTGCGCCGCGCCGACCTCGCGCCGCGCGACGAGGACGTCTGGCAACTCCTCCACGACATCGAGGTCCTCGACCAGTTGATGCGCGCACTGCCGCCCGAACTGCCCCGCAGGCACGAGATCCGGATCGCCCTGGAACACGCCGCCGACGCCGTGGACCCCCGGTCCGTCGCCCGTACCGCCGCCCTCGCGCGTACGGTCCTCGCCCCCGTGCTGGAACGCCGCGCCCACGACTCCGCGCACACCCTCGCCGCCGTCGGCCAGGCCCGCCTCGCCCCGCCCTGGCCGGGCCCGGTCCGCGAGTCGGTCCGGTCGTGCGCCCGCACCTTCAGCACCATGGCCGCCCTGGCCGAGGAATACCCCGAACTGGTCGTCGCGGCCGGCTCCGCGCAGCACTACGCCTGGATGAAGGAGCACCAGCCGCACATCTTCGAGCGCATCCGCAAGGCCGTCGCCGACGGCAACTGGTCCCCGGTGGGCGGCATGTGGGTCGAGGCCGACACCGAACTGGCCTGCGGCGAGGCGCTGGTACGGCAGTTCGGCTACGGCCGGCGCTTCTTCCGCGACGAACTGGGCGCCGACGGCGACGGGGTGTGGCTGCCCGATGCCCACGGCGCCTGCGCGGCCTTGCCGCAACTGGCCGTACTCGCCGGCGCCCGCTGGTTCCTCGGACGCCGCCCCGATCCCGGCTTCGGCACCGCGCCGCCGCACCACACCTTCCGCTGGGAGGGCATCGACGGCACCCGGCTCTTCACCCACCTGGCGCCCGGCGCCGGGGGAGCGGGCGGCGGCGCCCTGACCGGGGCCGAACTCGCCGACGCGGTCGGCGGCTTCGCCGACAAGGGCGCCGCCGGCCGCTCCCTGCTGCCCTTCGGCCACGGCGCGTCCGGCCCCGACCGCGGCATGCTGGAGCGCGCCCGGCGCCTGGCCGACCTCGAAGGCTCCCCCCGCGTCGTCCCGCAGACCCCGGCCCGCTTCTTCCGCGCCGCCGAACGGGAGTACGCCGACGCGCCCGTCCGGCGCGGCGAGTTGGACCTGGCCGCGCGGCAGGGCACGTACACCGGGCAGGCCCGCACCAAGCGCGGCAACCGCCGCTGCGAAAGCCTCCTGCACGAGGCGGAGTTGTGGTCCGCGACCGCCGCCGTACGGCACGGCGTCCCGTACCCCTACGACGAGTTGGACAAGCTGTGGAAAACGGTGCTGCTCCAGCAGTGCCAGGGCATCCTGTCCGGTACGTCGGTCGCCTGGACGCACGAGGAGGCCGAGCAGACCCACCGCGAAGTGCGGCGCCGGCTGGAGCGGCTGGTGCGGCGGGCGGCCGGTGATCCGGACGGCGCGACCGTGTTCAACGCAGCCCCGCACCCCCGCCGTGAAGTGGTCGTCCTCGGCCCCGAGACCCGGCCCGGCACCGGACAGCGCCTCCAGGACGGGCGGGTGGCCGTGCTGGCGGGCGCGCCGGCACTCGGCGCCGGACCGGCCGGCCTGCCGCTGGGGGACACGGCGCCGGTGACGGTCCGGGCCACCGGGAGCGGCGAACACATCCTGGACAACGGCCTGTTGCGGGTACGGCTCGACGCGGCCGGCCTGATCAGGTCACTCGTCGAGACGGCGAGCGGGCGCGAGGCCATCGCCCCCGGCGGCGCCGGGAATCTGCTCCGGCTCGACCGCGACGACCCCGCCGCCCGGCGTGCCGACCACCTCGGGCCGCGCCACGGCCGCGACCTGGACAGCGCGCAGAGCGTCGAGATCCGCGCCGACGGGCCGCTGCTGGCGACCGTGCGGGTGGTCCGCGGCACCGGACGCTCCCGGGTGGTGCAGGAGGTGACCCTCCGGGCCGGCAGCCCGGCACTGACCCTGGACACCGAGATCGACTGGCGCGAGCCGGACAGCCTGCTCAAGGCCGCCTGGCCGCTGGACGTCCACGCCGAACACAGCACCGCCGGGATCCAGTTCGGGCACGTCGCCCGGCCCACCGACGACGGCGCCGAGCACGTCGCCCACCGCTGGATCCATCTCGGCGAGCACGGCTGGGGGATCGCGCTGGCCGGCGACGCCGCCTACGGCTACGACGTCACCCGGCACCCCCGCGACGACGGCGGCACCACCACCGTCCTGCGCAGTACGCTGCTGCGCGCCCCGCACGGACCTGACCCGCACGCCGACCGCGGCCCCCAGCGCTTCCGGCACACCCTGCGGCCCGGGGCCGCCCTGGACGACGCGATCGCCGAGGGATACGCCCTCGGCCTGCCGCTGCGGCCCGGCCCCGACGCCCCGCCGCAGCCGCCACTGGTCGCCGTCGACCACCCCGACGTCCTGATCGAGACCGTCAAACTCGCCGACGACCGCAGCGGGGACGTCGTCGTCCGCCTCTACGAATCCCGCGGCGGCCGAGCCCGCACCACCCTCACCGCCGCGTTTCCCCTGGCCGGCGTCCAGGA
>NZ_FMCH01000138.1 GCF_900091855.1 Streptomyces sp. DvalAA-14 | reverse complement strand
GGCAACACCGCCGGCGTCCCGCCCGCCGGGTGGGCGGACGGGACGCCGGTCGGCGCGCTGGCGGACCGTCAGGCGGTCGCCACCGCGAAGACGTGCATGTCGCCGCCACTGGTGGTGGCGGGCAGGGTCACGCTGGCCAGCTGCTTGCCGGCCTGCAGGTCGATCGGCGCGGTGGCGAACACGTCGGTCCCCACCGGGTCGGTCGTCCCGTCCATCACGTCGCGGTACGTGGTGTGCACCGCGGTGATGTTGCCGAAGGAGGGCTGGCCGGCGCCGCCGCCGAGGGTCCAGTCGCTGAAGCCGATCTGGGCCTGCTGCGTGGTGCCGTCGGTGTAGGTGAGGGTGACCGTGCCGCTGGTGTCGCCGTCGTCGGCGCTGCCCAGCAGGCTCAGCCGGGTGTGGCCCGCCGAGGTCGCCGAGACGTCCAGGACCTGGTCACCGCCGCCGACCACGATGTTGTCCGGGGCGCCGGGCTGCACCTGCGGCCAGGTGAAGTCGAAGCCGGCCGCTGAGACGGTGCCGCCGGGGACGGCGCCCGCGGCCGCCAGCGCCTTGGCCGAGTAACTCCAGCCGCCGCCGTCGAAGTTGGCCGCCGGGTTCTGGTCGTCCGCCGAGATGCCGGCGTTGTTCACATACCAGGTCACGCTGCCGCGTACCCCGACCGTCACCGAGAGCCAGGTGGTCGGGGCGGTGCCGTAGTGCGCCGAGGTCGTGGTCAGCGGAACCCGGTAGACCCCGGCCTTGGTGTCGGCCGCGACCGAGACGGAGAGTTTCGCGGTCGCGGCGCCCTTCTTCGGCACGGTGACCTCACCGGCGGCCGGGTGCAGGGTGATGCCGGCCGGCGGGGCGGCCGTCCAGTGCACGGCGACCTTCTGGTCCTGGAGCGTCGAGAGCTTCAGCGTGGTGTCCGCGGAACCGCCGGGCTCGATCTTGACCTGTCCGGGGTCGGTGGCCGCGAAGAACGGGGCCTCCCCGTCGCGGAAGGACGGCGGCGCGTCCTTGGGCGCGCTGCCCCAGGCGGTGTTCGGGGTGCTGCCCAGGGTGTAGTCCAGGGTGCCGCCGTGCGTGACGAAGGACGCGGGCACCCACGGCTTGTCGGACTTCGCGCCGTTGGTGCGCAGACCCTGGATGTAGATGTTCTTCGTGGAGGCGCCGGGGGCGTTGACCGTGATGGTCTTGCCGAGGCCGGTGTGGATCACCGCGTGCGGGAAGACCGGGGCGGACAGCACCAGGTCGGCGCGGCTGGGCACTTGCGGATACATGCCCAGTGCGGAGAACACGTACCAGGACGACATCGTCCCGGCGTCGTCGTTGCCGGGGATGCCGCCGGGCGTGTTGCTCCACACCCCGTCCACCTCGGCGCGGACCGTCTGCTGCGTCTTGTAGGGGGCGCCCAGGTAGTCGTAGAGGTAGGGCGCGTTGATGTCGGGCTCGTTGGTCGGGTCGTAGCGGGTCTGGTCGCTCGCCGAGAAGTCGAAGCTGCCGTCGGGCGCCCGGAAGAAGGCGTCCAGCCGGGCCGTGGCGGCCGCGTCGCCGCCCATGGCCTGGGCCAGGCCGGCCACGTCGGAGTAGACCATCCAGGTGTAGCGGGCGCTGCTGCCCTCCACGAAGCCGTTGCCGGTGTCGGGCGAGAAGGTCGCCCCGGCCCAGGACCCGTCGGAGTCGCGGTCGCGCATCCAGCCGCCCTGCGCGGTGGCGTCGGGGTCGAAGACGTTCGTCCAATTGCCGCTGCGGTCAGCGAACTTCTGCTCGTCCTTGTGGTCGCCGACCTGGCCGGCCAGCTCGGACAGGCCGAAGTCGGCGGCGCTGTCCTCCAGCGTCTCGGCCGCGCCGCCCCAGCAGTGGCAGTTGTCGGACGGTACGTAGCCGAGCTTCAGGTACTGGTCCAACGCCGGTCGCTGGCCGACGCATTCGACGTTGCAGCCGGCGCTGTCGGAGTCATTGGCGGTGGGGACGGTGGCGGCCTTCACCAGCGAGGCCAGCGCGCCCTTGACGTCGAAGTCCCGGCCGCCGAAGGCGTAGATGCCGGCCAGCGCCGCGTCCGACGGGTCGCCGGACATGATGCTGGTCTTGCCGTTCTCCAGCAGCCAGCGGTCCCATTCACCGCCGCGCTGCTGGGCGTAGTTGAACAGCGATTGCGCGTAGTCGCTGCCGATGCGCGGTTGCAGCAGCGTCAGCAACTGGACCTGGGCGCGGTACTGGTCCCAGCCGGAGAACGTCCCGTACTGGGCGTGCTGGCCCTTCGCCAGGGTGTGCGTGGTGCGGTCGCCGCCCAGGTACTGGCCGTTGACGTCACTGGTGAGGGTGGGCTCCAGCATGGAGTGGTAGAGCGCGGTGTAGAAGGTGCTCAGCTGGTCGTCGCTGCCGCCCGACACCTGGATCTTGCGCAGATCGGTGTTCCACGCCGCGGCGGCCTGCGCCCGGACGGCGGCGAAGCTCTTGCCGGGCGGGTTCTCGGCCCGGAGGTTGGCCTCGGCGTTGGCCGGACTCACGTAGGAGATGGCCACCTTGGCCTGCACCTGCTGGGTGCCGGGGGCGAAGGTGACGTAGGCGCCGGAGCCCTTGCCGGCCACCGGGTTGCCGCTGGTGCTGTAGCCGGTGCCGCCGGAGGCCGAGGTGGTGCCCGGGTTCAGCGTCCCGTCCGTCCAGGTGCCGACCGCCGCGAAGGGCTGGTCGAAGTGGGCGGTGAAGTAGAGGGTGTAGACGTCGTGCCGGTTGTTGGCGCTCTGCGGGCCGCAGAAGTTGCCCGCGCTGACCGAACCGGTCACGGTGCGCGCGGCCTGGTTCACGCTCACCGTGGCGGCGGCGCTGCCGCTCTCGGAGTTCGACGTCCGCAGCAGCATGCTGGCCGGCTTGTCGGCCGGGAAGCCGAACTCGCCGGTCCCGGTACGTGCCGTGGTGGTGAGCTCGGCGGTAGCGCCGCTGTCCAGGCCCACCTTGTAGTAGCCGGGCGCCGCCGTCTCGTTGGCGTGCGAGAAGGTGCTGGCGTAGGTGGCGTCCTTGGTGTCCGCGCTGGGCGAGGAGTCCACCGTGCCGACGTACGGCATGATCGGGATGTCGCCGTTGGCGCCGGAGCAGCCGACCCCGTTCAGATGGGTCAGGCTGAAGCCGCGGATCTTCGTCGCGTCGTAGCGGTAGCCGCCGGGCGCCGGGTTGGAGAACTGGTTGCCGGTCGAGTTCTGCGGGCTCCAGGCCAGCATGCCGAACGGGACGACCGCGCCGGGGTAGGTGTTGCCGGCGTTGGACGTGCCGATCAGTGGATTGACGTGGGAGACCGGGTCGGCGGTGGGGGCGCCCGTGCCGCTCTGGGCGGCGGACGCGGTGGCCGGACCGAGGCCGAGGCCGATGGCCGCGGTGGCCGTGGCGAGCAGAGCCGCGAGCACGGCTCGGCGCCTCCCCCGCCCTCGGCCCGTCCGGAACGAAGATCTTTCTGGCACCATTCTTGCCCTTTCGGGTGTACGGAGGCCGGACCGATCAGGCGAAAGGCCCGATTCCTCCGAGGAGTTGCCGGCGGGGCAACCCGGCCCGACAACGTTGTCAGCGAATCAGCAAGTGATGTTCCTCCTGGGGTCGGAGAAGTGTCAAGGGTCGAACACCGGTCCGCCGGTGGACCGATGACGCCTGGTGGGCGGGACCATCGGGTGGTCCTCCCGCCCACCGGGCGGAAGCGGCGGGGCTACCCGGCCTGCGTGTAGGTGAAGTGCGGCGTGTCGTACTGGGGGCCGTTCTTCTCGTAGGTGAACCAGTAGGTGAGGACCGAGCCCGCGGCGAGCTGGCCGACGGTCTGTGTCCAGGTGCCCGCCGTATTGGTCATCCGGAAGTTCTGCTGGCCGGCGCCGTTGACCAGGTAGTGCACGTCCACGTACTGCGCGGGGGTGGTCGGGGTGAAGGAGATCCGCGCCTGGGCGGCGCCGGTGGCGGTGACGCTCTGCGCGTAGTCGGGCGAGGTGGTGCCGCCGGTGGTGGCCCCGCCGGTCGTGGTGCTGCCAGTCGTCGCGCCGCCGGTGGTGGTCCCGCCTGTCGTGGTGGTGCCGCCGGTCGTGGTGGTGCCGCCGGTCGTCGTACCGCCGCTGGTCGTCGTGGCTCCGCCGGTGGTCTGGTAGACGCCGATCCAGTCCACGCTCATGCCGGCCCCGGAGCTGATGTCGGCCGAGGGCGAGGTGCAGCCGCAGACCTTGTTGGGGTAGGAACCGCCGATCGCGACATCGAAGATGGCGAAGAAGCCGTGGTCGACGGCGGCCTGCCAGGTCGCGGTCGACACCTGGTTCTCGCTGACGGTGTAGGTCGGCACGCCGTCGAGGGAGAAGCGCAGCTGTTCGGCGGACGTGTTGGTGCGGTCCACGATCACCGAGTAGGTGTGGAATCCGGTCTGGCAGCCGCCGCAGGGCTGCAGGCCGCTGCTGATGCCGTCCGGGTCGTGGCATTCCCCGGCCCACACGCCGCAGTGGAAGGTGGTGGAGTGCTCGCTCAGCGCGTTGACGTCCTCGAAGATGTCCAGTTCGCCGATGCTCGGCCAGTTCGTCGCGCCGACCGGTCGGGCGGCGGCGCCCATCGCCCAGAACGCGGGCCAGTAGCCGAGCCCGTGCGCCGGGTTGGGCTGCTGGATCGAGGCGCTGATCTGCAACTGGCCGCCGGCCGGGGCGGCGAAGTCGGTGCGCTGAGTCTCGATCCGCCCCGAGGTCCAGTGCCCGGCGGCGTCCTTGATCGGCTTGATCACCAGGTGCCCCGCGCCGTCCTGGTAGACGTTGGCGGTCGAGTCGGTGGCCGTCTCCAGCTCGCCGGTGCCCCAATTGGTGGCCGCGCCGGGGTAGTTGTAGCCGATCCCGGTGTCGTAGAGCCAGTTGGCACGGTTGAGTCCGGTGCCCGAGGCGCCGTTGAAGTCGTCGCTGAAGACGGTGGTCCAGCCGGCCGGGGCGCCCGGGACCGCCGCTACGGCCGAGCCGCCGGAGAGCGACAGGCCCAGGGCGCCGGCGATCAGCAGGAGCAGAGCGCTGAAGACGGACAGCGGGACCCGGCGGCCGCGGCGGCCGCCGATCGACGGGACGCCGGTCGATGCGTGTGTTCTCATGGGCGATCGCGACCTTTCCAGGGACGAAGCCGGGTCTCTCTCCTTCGAACCTGGGTGGTGAAAGCGCTCTCACCCAGGTAATCGGAATGGAGTCTCGATGAACGACGCGTACACGTCAATGCGTTGGACAGGGTCCGCCGGCCGCGGGCGCCGGTGAACCGGCCACGCCCCCGCCGCGGGTGCGGTGGGGGCGTGGCCGGTGGCGAAGCGGCTTCGCCGGCGATCAGGGCGAGCGGATCGGCGGGCGGTCGGTCGGCGGGCGGCTCGGCGGGCGGATCGGCGGGCGCGGATCGAGGCGCGAGCGGACGCGTGCGCGGATTCGTGCCGGGCCGGCCTGTGCGCGGGACGTACCGCGCCGGCCGATCAGGAGAAGATCTGCAGCTCCGACAACTGGGCCGCCGGCCAGGCGGTGTTGGCGGTGACGTTCAGCCGCAGGTAGCGGACCGAGCTGGTGGGCAGCGTGACAGTCACGGTGTTGCCCGTGGCCGGGTCGAAGGTGTAGCCGGCCGACGCCTTCAACGTCGTCCAGCTGCTGCCGTCGGCCGAACCCTGCACCGACAGCGTCTGCGTCCGGGCGCCCCAGGCACTGGACGGCGGCAGGTCCAGGACCAGCCTGGTCACGGACTTGCTGCTGCCCAGATCGGCCTGCAGCCACTGCGGGAAGGCGTTGTCGGCGCTTTCCCAGTAGCTGCCGGTGTTCCCGTCGTTGGTGTTGGCCGGGGTGTAGTTCTGGGTGGAGCCGCTGGCCGTCATGGTGGCGCCCGCCGCCAGGTTGGTGGAGCCGCCGCCCGATGCGGGATTGCCGGTGCCGGTGAGGGCGACGGTCAGCGGGCCGGCCGGGTCGTTGCCGGCCACCGAGACACTTCCGGTACGGGTGCCGGTCGCGGTCGGGGTGAAGGTGACGCCGACCGTGCAGGAGGCGTGGACGGCGAGCGAGGCGCCGCAGGTGCTGGTCTCGGCGTAGTCACCGCTGGTGGTGATGGCGCTCAGGGTGGCCGCCGCGCCGCCGTTGTTGGTGATGGTGGTGGTCTGCGCCGCGCTGTGGCTGCCCACGGTGGTCCCGGCGAAGCTCAGGGCGGCCGGGGAGGCCGCGAGCGAGGCCGTCGGGGCGGTGCCGCCGCCCGATCCGCCGCCGGAGAAGATCTGCAGTTCGGAGAGCTGGCCGGCGCTCCAGCCGGTGTTGGCGGTGATGTTCAGCCGCAGGTAGCGGACCGAGCTGGCGGGCAGCGTGACGGTCACGGTGTTGCCCGTGGCCGGGTCGAAGGTGTAGCCGGCCGACGCCTTCAGCGTCGTCCAACTGCTGGCGTCGGTCGAACCCTGCACCGACAGCGTCTGCGTCCGGGCGCCCCAGGCACTGGACGGCGGCAGGTCCAGGACGAGCGAGCCGACCTGCTGGACCGAGCCGAGATCGGCCTGCACCCACTGGGGGAAGGAGCCGGCGCCTTCCCAATAGCTGCTGGTGTCGCCGTCGTTGGTGTTGGAGGCGGGGAAGCCGCCGGCACTGCCGCTGGCGCTGATCGTCGCGCCCTGCGCCAGGTTGGTGGTCGCGGTGACACCGGTGCCGGTCAGCGTGGTGCCGACCGGTGTGGCGGTGGTGGAGTTGGCGATGGCCAGGATGCCGTTCTGGGCGCCGCCGGCGGTCGGCTTGAAGGTGACGGCCACCGTGCAGGAGGCACCGGCCGCGAGCGAGCCGCCGCAGGTGTTGGTCTGGGCGTAGGGGCCGCTGACGGTGATCGAGGTCAAGGTGGCGGCGGCGGGGCCCGGGTTGCTGACCGTGACGGTCTGCGGGGCGGTGGTGGCGCCGACGGCCGCGTTGCCGAAGGCGAGCGAGCCGGGGCTGGCCGAGACCGGGGTGTGCACGGCCGTTCCGCCGTCGGTGCCGACCAGTTGGACGGTGGTCGGGCCGCCGGGCTGGCTGTTCGGGACGGTCAGGGTGCCGGTGGTGATGCCGGAGGTGGGCGCGGTGTAGGAGACGTCGATCTGGCACCACATACCCGGATCGGTGTCGTTGGCGCCGTTCAGGCTGGTGCCGCAGGGGTTGCTCGGGTCGCGGGTGACGGTGAATCCGCCGCTGGCCGAGATACCGCCCAGCGAGGCGGCCGAGCGGCCGGTGTTGTAGATCGTCACCTTCTGCACCGGGGTGGCCGAGCCGACCCGGGCGTTTTCGAAGGTCACCGTGGACGGGAAGGCGGTGACCGGTGCCGCGCCGGGGAATCCGCAGGTGGCGGCGCCGGACCAGCCGGTGTTGCCGCTGCCCTGGTTGAGGGTGAAGCCGGAGGCGCAGTCCTCCACACCGCCCACGCCGACCCCGGTGGCGGTGACGCCGGAGACGGTGGCGGAGCCGGAGGTCTGGTCCTGGAAGACGTACGTGCCGACCCCGTTGACGGTGTCGTTGCTGATGGTGACACCGCTGATGGGCTTGCCGCCCTCCAGGGTGCCTTCGAACTGGTACGCCTCGTAGGGGCTGGAGTCGATCTCGTTGTTGCTGATGTTGATGGTGCCGGTCATCGCGGAGTCCAGGGCGAAGAACCACATGGCGCCGACGCCGTAGTCCCACCCAGGGTCGAACTGCCCGGTGCGCACGAGCTTGTTGCCGCTGATGGTGGTGGTGCCGGCCAGCGCGGAGGCGCCGAAGCGGTTGCCGACGTGGATGCCGCCGCCGCGGGTGACGGTGTCCTGCACCAGGTTGTTGGTGACGCTGTTGTTGGAACCGCCGTAGACGGCGATGTTGTTGGCCAGCCCCGGGGAGTCGACCGTGTTGTGGTCGAAGGTGTCGCCGCTGTCGGTGGTGGAGGACCACATGGCCAGGCCGTCGTCCTGGGTGTTGCGGAAGAAGCTGTTGGTCACCGAGGAGTTGGTGACGCCGCCGTCGAAGTTGATGCCGTCGGCGAGGGTGTCCTGGATCCGCATGTTCTGGAACTTCAGGTTCGTGGTGGCGCCGACGATCCAGGCCCCCACCTTCTGGTTCTGGATCCAGACGTTGGAGATGGTGGAGTTGTTGAAGCCGCCGTTGAAGCCGTTGACGGTGCCGTCGCTGTCGTCACGGGAGTTGACGTTGCCGAAGATCGACAGGTCGTGCACGGTGACACCGGTGGTCTGGCCGACGTTGCCCTGGAACTCGACGTTGTGGCCGGTCAGTTCGGTGTACCACTCGCCGGCCCCGGCCACGCCGACCTTGTTCAGGCCGATCGGCGCGGTGATCTTGTACAGGCCCTTGGGGAGGTAGACCCCGGTGCCGGCCGTCTCGGCGTCGTTGATCGCCTGCGTCAGCTCGCCGGTGGCGTCGGCCACGCCGCTGCTGTCGATGTCGTACGGCGCCTGGGTGACGTCGAGGTAGCCGGCCGGCTTGGGCAGCGGGGCGGGGACGTTCTCGAAGTCGGCGGTGTTGACGGCGTACCAGGGAGCGGTGTCGTTCGCGTCGATCTGGAGCTTGACCACGGTCCCGGCCGGGAGCACCGAGGGGAACATCGTCCGCACGTCGTTGTAGAAGTCGTGCGGCACGGCGCTTTGCGGATTGCCCACGTCGGCGGGGTTGTTGGTGAAGGTGTAGGCGCCGTAGAGCCAGCTGTCGGTGGACGTCAGCTGCAGGTCCTGGGATTTGGCGCCGTTGACGTACACGCTCAGCGGCGCGGTGAGGCCGGCGCCGTCCAGCGAGTCGGGCAGCGCGTAGTGGAAGTCCACCGCGTTGGCGGGCTGGGTGAGGGTGAAGGACACGAATGAGCCCTGGCCGACGAGTTGCACGGCCTGCCGGCCCGTCGCCTCGGAGGCGAGTGCGCCGTAGGTGTAGTCGGGGGCCAGCACACGGCCGTTGGTGGTGGCGTTCGCCGCGAGGTATTCGGTGAAGGGCACGGCGGCGCCCGCCGGGGTGGCGGCCGCGGCGGGCGAGGCGGGCAGCACCAGCAGCGGGGCCGCGGCCACCAGGGCCGTGGCGGTCAGGCCCGTCACCAGTCGTCGCGCCGGTGGGACGGCTCTGGACAGGGCACGTCGGGCGGCGCGGATCTGACGTGGGAACACGGGCGCTCCTCGGGGGGTGACGGCCGATCGGCTCGGGAGGGCGTTGCCGATCACGAGCACCACAATGTGGCGGGCATCACTAAACCACCGGCGCCAGATGACCACAAGATATCGACCAGGTTTCGCAATATCGCGACATGATGATCGCCGCCGTGCGCCCGGGCGCGGACCAGGCCGCCCGCTCCCGTCATGACGGCACCTCACCAGCCATCTCCAAGGCAGAGAAGGCGTGAACGAGTCCGCAGGGCCTCGGCTGGCACCTGGCCGGCTCGGCTCTCCCCGGCAGGTCGGCGCCGTACGGGCGGCCATCCTGCCGGAGGGAAGGGCCCCGATTGCGATCACGGCCCGCAAATTGTGACCTTCGGCCTGCAATTTAGCGCCTGCCTCGGCGGTCGCCGGCCGGGGGCGCGTCCGGCGAGATTCCCACGTCCGGGGCCTGCCTCGCGCCCCCCGGCGTGGCCATAATGCGGGCATGGGGTCAACGATCACCGTGGTGTCTGTGGCGCTGGTGATCGCGGGCGTCGCGGCGGCGCTGTTCTGGCTGGTGCGCGGACGCCGGGGTTTCGGGACACCCGCCGACCGGGCCGCCTTCGCCACCCTGCACGAGGCGTCGCTGGCCGCGCCGCCGCTGCGCGACGGTCTCACCGCCGAGTCGGCGCACCGGGCGGCGCGCCATCTGCGCGCCCTGCTGGGCACACCGGCGCTGGCCGTGGTCGGCGACGGCGTGCTGCTCGCCTGGGAGGGGCCGGGCCGGCGGCACGCCGCGCAGGCGGTGGCGCACGCCAAGGACGCGATGGCCGCCGGGCGGCCCTGGGTGGTGCCGACCGAGGTGATCGACTGCGGCGACATGAACTGCCCGGTGCGCAGCGCCGTGGTGGTGCCGCTGGTGGTGGACGGGCTGGTGGTCGGCGCCTTGTCGGTGTACGGGCGGCAGGTGTCGGCCGGGCTGGTGCGGGCGGCCGGCGAGGTCGCCCACTGGGTCATCGCGCAACTCGAACTCGCCGAACTGGACCGCTCCCGCACCCGGATGATGGAGGCCGAACTGCGGGCCCTGCGCGCCCAGATCTCGCCGCACTTCGTCTACAACTCGCTGACCGCGATCGCCTCCTTCGTCCGCACCGACCCGGACCAAGCCCGGGAACTGCTGCTGGAATTCGCCGAATTGACCCGCTACAGCCTGCGCAAGCACGGCGAGTTCAGTACCCTCGCCGAGGAACTGCGCTCCGTCGACCGCTACCTGGTGCTGGAACGGGCCCGCTTCGGCGCCCGGCTGCGGGTCGACCTGCTGATCGCCCCCGAAGTGCTGCCGGTCGCGGTGCCGTTCCTGTGCCTCCAGCCGATCGTGGAGAACGCGGTCCGGCACGGCCTGGGTCCCAAGTCGGCGCCCGGGCGGATCACCATCCGGGCCGAGGACGCGGGCGCGGAGTGCCGGATCAGTGTGGAGGACGACGGCGTGGGCATGGACCCGGAGAAGGTGCGGGCGCGGCTGGCCGGCGAGGCCGAAGGGGACTCGCTGGGCCTGGGCAATGTGGACGAACGGCTGCGCACGGTGTTCGGCGACGAGTACGGACTGGTCGTGGAGACCGCGCCGGGCGCCGGGACCCGGGTGAACATCCGGGTGCCCAAGTACCGGAACGGAGTGCGCGCCTCGTGAAGCCGCTGCGGGTGCTGGCGGTCGACGACGAGCCGCCCGCCCTCGAGGACCTGACGTATCTGCTGCGCGGGGACGGCCGCATCGGCCGGGTGTTCGCCGCCGACAGCAGCGACGCGGCGCTGCGGCTGCTGGAGGACGAGACGGTGGACGCGGTCTTCCTCGACATCCGGATGCCCGGTCTCGACGGCCTCGACCTGGTCCGGGTGCTGGCCCGCTTCGCGCACCCGCCGGCGGTCGTCTTCGTCACCGCCTACGAGGACTTCGCGGTGGACGCCTTCGCCCTCAAGGCCTGCGACTACCTG